>JAGOZU010000141.1 GCA_018058545.1 Promineifilum sp.
GTTCAGGGAAGCGCGCGAATCGGGCAAGCGCATCATGGGCATCGGCCACCGAATCTACAAGGTCGAAGACCCTCGCGCCGGCATCCTGCGGCCGCTGACCAAGAAACTGGCCGAAAGCAGCGGCACCAGCCAATGGTTCGACATCGCCCATGAGATCGAACTTCTGGCCCGCGCGGATGAGTATTTCATCGAGCGCGACCTGTACCCCAACGTCGATTACTACTCGGCGGTGATGCTCTACACGCTGGGCATGCCCATCGACCAGTTCACTTGCTTCTTCGCCACCAGCCGCATCGCCGGATGGTGCTCGCAAGTGCTGGAGCAATTGGCCGACAACCGTCTCATTCGACCCAAGGAAGGCTACGTGGGCAAGTTCAATCAGGTCTATGTGCCCCTGAGCGAGCGCTAAGCCCTTTAGTTGCATCCCGACCCCGCAAGGATATGAGAACCGGCCGGAAGAATACCCTCTTTCCGGCCGGTTTTTTGTAATGTCGTCATATAATGTCGTCATGCGCCAATCAACCCGACTGATACTCATCCTGATGCTTGGCCTGCTGAGCGCTTGCGGCGGCGGCCAAATCGAGCCTGAGGCCCCGCCGGAACCCTCCGTCCCGCCTATCGGCAACACCCGTCCCGCCCCGGTGGTATCTACCTCCGTCCCGACGTTAGCCACCACTGCCCCGGCTACGATCGAAGCCACCAACACCTTCGCCCCCGTCGTTACGGGGGATGACGAGGCCACCCCGACGCCGGAGCCGACGGCCGTGCCGACCACGCCGCCCCAGACGCCCATTCAGGCGATTGACCTCTGGCAATTACCCGTGTCGGGGCTGGAACTGGTGACGGACCTGACCCACGCCTTCGATGAGCGCCTGTTCGTGCTGGAGCAGCCCGGCCGGATCCGGATCATCGAGAACAACGAGCTGCTGGAGCAGCCGTTTCTCGACATCCGGGATCGAGTCGGTTCGGTCTCCAGCGAGCAAGGGTTGCTGGGGCTGGCCTTTCATCCCGACTACGCCACGCCCGGCGCGGAGCACGAGGGCGACTTCTTCGTAAATTACACCGATTACAGCGGCAATACCCATATCTCGCGTTTCTCGGTATTTAAGGACGATCCCTATCGCGCCGATCCCGGCAGCGAAGTGCAGTATCTGTACCTCAAGCAACCCTATGAGAATCACAACGGCGGCAGCCTGGCCTTCGGGCCGGACGGCTATCTCTATGCCGGGCTGGGCGACGGCGGCAGCGGCGGCGACCCCCTGCGAGCCGGTCAGGATTTGACCACCTGGCTGGGCAAGGTGCTGCGGCTCGATGTCGATTCGGCCGCCAATTCGTACACCATCCCCCCCGATAATCCCTTCGTGGACGTGGGCGGCGCGCGACCGGAGATTTGGGCCTACGGCTTGCGCAACCCGTGGCGGTTCTCGTTCGACCGGGTGACGGGCGACTTTTTCATCGCCGACGTGGGCCAGAACATATTTGAGGAAGTCAACTTCCAGCCGGCCGGCAGCCCCGGGGGCGAGAACTACGGCTGGTCGATCATGGAGGCGAACCACTGCTTCGAGGCCGACAGTTGCGACCGGAGCGGGCTGGTCTTGCCCATCTTCGAGTACGACCACTCTCAGGGCTGCTCGATCACCGGTGGCTATGTCTATCGCGGCCGCGAATACCCCGAGATGACGGGCAATTACTTCGTGGCCGATTACTGCTCGGGGATCATTTGGCGGCTGTTCCACGACGGGACGCGCTGGCTGAGCGATCCCTTGCTGGACAGTGACCTGATCATCTCCTCCTTCGGCGAGGACGTTCATGGCGAACTGTACGCGCTGAACTACGGGACGGGCGGGATCTACCGGGTCCTTCCCGGTGGTCATGATTAATCCGAAAGACCCGGAACAAGCGATCGTTTAAAATATGAACGAATAGGTTACAATTGGTTTCACTATGACGGTCACAGAAATCAGAGCTTTCCCGGTCAGTTCGACGGTGGTCATGCGCAGCGCGCTCTTCGCACTGGCCAACATGGGCGCGACCCTGCAAACCTACAACGAGGATAGCGGGGTCATCGTGGCCACTGTCTCCAAATGGATGGGATTGCAAAAGCAGGAAGTCGTGGCCCGCGTGCGTTCGTTCGAGGGCACCAGCCAGCTGGAGCTGGACGCCCCCGACTTCGACAAGGCGCGCGAGCTGCTGCAACTCATCGCCACCTATACCCGCGACGGCGGCCGCGTTCAGGCCAACGCCACGATGCAGTGGGTTGACCTGCAACGCCAGCAAGCCGGCAAGGCCAAGCGGCAAGAACTGGCCGGCAAGGCGCGCAGCCTGTTGGGAGGCGGCGGTGGCGGCGACAGCAGCTCGACCACGCTGCCGGCCGTCGTCGAGGAACAGGCTAACGCGCTGGTGGAGACGGGCGACCCGGCCCAGGCTGTCGGGCCGTCGCTGGACGCGCCGATCTCCATCCCCGACAATCCCGGCGTGCTGGTGAAAAACCGGCAAAACATGCTGCTGGAGCTAAAGGTTGATCCCGAAGTGTTCACCGACCGGTCGGGCTTTGTGACCATGTGCAACGTCTGCTACACCCCGGCCCTGCGTGGCAGCGCCTTCTGTCCCAATTGCGGGCGGCCGCTGACGCTGGAGGCCGTCCAGCCGGAAATGCGCGAGAAGGCCGCCAAGTCGGCCAACTCCAGCATGACCTACGGGCTGATCGGGCTGGCGCTGAACGTCATCCCCCTCCTGATTCTGGTGTTGCCCGCGCTGCTCAACCCGACCGGAGCGGGCCTGTTCGACCGCATCCGCGAGACGCTGACGCCGCTGACCATCGCTCTGGCGGCCGGGCTGGGCATCCTGCCGTCGATGCTGGCCGGCTTTGCCGCCCTGCGTCAGGGTCGCCAGGCGTCGTGGTATCTCAATCTGCCGGCCGTGCTGGAGCAAAGCGGCAAGGGCAAGGCGGGCATCGGCGGCGCGTTGGGCTGGCTGGCCATCTATCTCGGCGTTGGCTGGGTTCTGCTGATCATCATCGCCCTGTTGTGAGTCCATCCCGTTTGTGTAAAATCCATCTGATGACTAATACGAATACGCAACCATCTGCCGCCGAAGATTCCCCCCTGCAACTGACTTCGGCGAACTACGGCGGCCAGGCCGTCATCGAGGGCGTGATGATGCGCGGCTCGCGGGCGTTGTCCGTCGCCGTACGCAACCCTCAGGGCGATATCGTCGTCCACACCGAGCCGCTCGATCCCCGCATCTACGGCGGCCGCCTGGCTCGCATCCCGTTCCTGCGCGGGCTGACCCTGCTGTGGGATGCGCTGGGGCTGGGTGTGAAGAGCCTGCTGTTCGCGGCCGAGGTCGCCCTGCAGGAAGAAAACGATCCCGACGGGAAACCCGAAAAGGTTTTCGAAGGACCGGCCCAATTGGCCATGGTAGCCTTCTCCCTGTCGCTATCGGTCCTGCTCTTTTTCGTGCTGCCCACCTTCCTGGCCCACTTCATCGAGCGCACCTTTGGTCTGACGGGATCGCCGGTGGCGGTCAACTTCATCGAGGGCCTCATCCGGCTGGTCATCCTCGTCGGCTACATCTGGGCCATCGGCCTGATGGCCGACGTCAAGCGGCTTTACGGCTACCACGGGGCGGAACACAAGACGATCAACGCCTACGAGGCGGGCGCGGAGCTGACGCCGGAGTCGGTGGCGCGCTTCCCACTGGAACATCCCCGCTGCGGCACGGCCTTCCTGCTGAGCGTGGTGGTCATCTCCATCCTGATCTACAGCCTGCTGCCACAACTGGACTTGCTGCCGCGCATCCTGTCACGGCTGATCCTCCTGCCCATCGTGGCCGGAATCGCCTACGAGTTCCTGAAGTTCACCGCCGCCCACCAGAGCAACGTCCTCATCCGCCTCATCACCAAGCCCAATCTGGCCATGCAACGCCTGACGACGCGCGAGCCGGACATGGGCATGCTGGCCGTGGCCATCGCCGCCTTCGAAAACGTGCTGGCCTATGAGAAAAGCCAGGCGAGAGTTCAGCTGCAGGACGAGGTTTTGTCCGCAACCCCGGTCGCGAGCGAAGCCTGACGGCGACGCCCCGTTTTCATGGCCACCGCTCACCCGTCTCGCGCCGTCACCGTCTCGGTGCCGGCCACCAGCGCCAATCTCGGCCCCGGCTTCGACTGCCTGGGTCTGGCCCTCGACCTGCGCAATGAGATCACCTTTGTCACCGGCGAAAACTTGGTCGCCGCGAGCGACTTGACCGCCTATAACGTCACGGCCACGGGCGTCGATGCCGAAAAGGTGCCCCTCGATCGCGGCAATCTGGCCATCGTCGCCGCCGAAACGGTCTTCCGGCTGGCGGGGCGGCGCCCGGCCGCGGTCGACATCCGGCTGAACAACTGCATCCCCGTGGGCAGCGGCCTCGGCAGCAGCTCGTCGGCCATCATCGGCGGGCTGGCGGCGGCCAACGCGCTGGCGGGCGGCGACCTGACGACCGGGCAACTCCTCCAGATCGCCGTGGAGATGGAAGGGCATCCGGATAACGTCGCCCCGGCCATGCTGGGTGGGCTGGTGTTGGGTGTGCTGCCCGACGCGGCCGACGGCCCAGGCGAGTTGATCGTGCGTCGCTGGGAGCCGCCGCCGTGGACGGCCGTTGTGGTGCTGCCCGATTTCCACCTGTTGACCAGCGAGGCGCGAGCGGCCTTGCCCGACACGGTCGGTCGTGGCGACGTCATCTTCAACGCCAGCCGCCTGGCCCTGCTGCTGCATGCCCTGACCACGGGCGATCTCGATCTGCTGCCGGTGGCCATGGGCGACCGGCTGCACCAGCCCCACCGCCTGAAGATCATCCCCGGCGCGACCGAGGCCTATCGCGCGGCCTACGAGGCCGGGGCGGCTGGCGTGGCCCTCAGTGGCGCGGGACCGAGTCTAATCGCCTTCACCCCGTCTGAAGGGCAGGCGATCGGCCAGGCCATGAGCGAGGCGTTCGCCGCCGCCGGACTGGGCAGCCGCATGTGGGCGCTGAAGCCCACGTCCGAGGGCGTTCGTTTGCGCGTGATAGTCGCCGGCGACCGGGATATTTGATAAACTCCTCACCACCACAGTTTGCTCAACGGATTCAATTCCGTTCACCACAATTGAAGGAGACAGGAATGGACAAGGTGACGTTACTGGACTGGTACCGGCAGATGGTGCTAGTCCGTCGGTTTGAACAGAAATGCGCCGAACTATACCAACTGGGCAAGATCGGCGGGTTTCTACACCTTTACATCGGCCAGGAAGCGGTGGCCATCGGGTCAATCGGCGCGCGTCGCCCCCAGGACCACGTGATCACCGCCTATCGCGACCACGCCCACGCCCTGGCCGTCGGCGCGGACCCCAATGCCCTGATGGCCGAGATGCTGGGCAAGGAAACCGGCGTCAGCAAGGGGCGTGGCGGTTCGATGCATCTGGCCGACGTGTCCCGTCATTTCTGGGGCGGCTACGGCATCGTCGGCGGCCACGTGCCGCTGGGGACGGGGATCGCCCTGGCCGAGCAGTACAAGGGCACCGACGCGGTCGTCCTGTGCTACATGGGCGACGGCTCGACCAACATCGGCTATTTCCACGAAGCCCTCAACATGGCCGGCGTGTGGGAGCTGCCGATCATCTACATTGTCGAGAACAACAATTACGGCATGGGCACGGCCGTTGATCGCGCCTCGGCCGTGCCGGAGATGTCGGCCAAGGCCCTGGCCTACGGCATGGATCCCAGGAAGGTCGACGGCATGAACGTTGTCGCGGTCTACGAAGCAACCAAAGCTGCCATCGAGGCCATCCACAACGGCAAGGGGCCGCAGTTCATCGACGCCATCACCTATCGCTATGAAGGACATAGCATGGGCGACCCGCTGCGCTACCGCACCAAGGAAGAGGTCGCCAAGTGGCGCGAAGACGATCCCATCGGCGTCCTGGAGCGCCAAATCTTCAAGGCGAAAGCGGCCAAAAAGGAAGACCTGGAGAAGATCGATGAGGCGGTCGAGAAGGTCATCGACCAGGCCGTCGACTTCGCCGACAAATCCCCCTTTCCCTCGCTCGATTCACTGTTCGATAACATCTACGTCGAGGCCTGAGCCATTCGGCGTTTTTAGGGCATATTACAGGAGCAAGAATGGCACTCATCACCATGCGGCAGGCGATTACCGACGCCCTGCGCGAAGAAATGCAACGTGACGAATCGGTCTTCATCATGGGCGAGGAAGTCGGCGTCTGGGGCGGAACCTACGCCGTGACGCGCGGTTTTTATGACGAATTCGGCGCTCGGCGCGTGCGCGACACCCCCATCTCGGAGATGGCCATCGGCGGCGTCGCCGTCGGCGCGGCCATGAACGGACTGCGGCCGGTCGCCGAGTTCATGACGATCAACTTCGCCTTTCTGGCCATCGACCAGATCATCAATCACGCGGCCAAGGTTCACTACATGTTCGGCGGCCAGATCAAATGTCCGGCCGTCTTTCGCGCCCCGGGCGGCGGCGGCCGCCAGCTGGGGGCCACCCACAGCCACACCCCCGACGTCATCTTCGCCCACTTCCCGGGGCTGAAGGTCGTCTCGCCCAGCACACCCTACGACGCCAAGGGACTGCTGAAGGCGTCGATCCGTACCGACGACCCGGTGCTGTTCATCGAGCACCACACACTCTACCAGATTCGGGGCGAAGTACCCGAGGGTGATTACATCGTCCCCATTGGCGTCTCGGACGTGAAACGCGAAGGGCGGGACGTGACC
>JAGOZU010000061.1 GCA_018058545.1 Promineifilum sp.
GTCGCGCTTTACAACTACGACCGGCCTCATTTGGCCCTGGGTTATCGTGTCCCGGCGGAGGTGCATTTTCATTAACATAACAATCAGTGTTCAGTGTTCTGATGTCAATCTATTTTAGGACTTGACACTAACTCCTAATTCTCAATTCCTAATTCCTAATTCCTAATTCCTAATTGTTTAAAGGAATAATTCCGCATGATGGCAGGCCACCATGTGAGGCTTGGCCTCCGTTCCCAGGTTGCGAAACTCCGGATCGACCTCGCGGCAGATCTCGGTGGCATAGGCGCACCGGGGGTGGAAGTGACAGCCTGAGGGCGGGTTGGCCGGGCTGGGCACGTCGCCTTCCAGGATGATCCGCTGCCGCTTGGCCTCCTTGTCCGGGTCGGGCATGGGAATGGCCGACAGCAACGCCTGCGCGTAGGGATGCAACGGATGATCATAGACCTCGTTGCGATCGCTTAATTCAACGATTCGGCCGAGGTACATCACCGCCACCCGGTCGCTGATGTAGCGCACCATCGACAGGTCGTGGGCGATGAACAGATAGGTCAGCCCCAACTCGTGCTTCAGATCGTCCAGCATGTTGACGACCTGGGCCTGAATGGAGACGTCGAGGGCCGAGATAGGCTCGTCGGCGACGATAAACGACGGATTGGTGGCCAACGCCCGGGCCACGCCGATGCGCTGCCGCTGGCCGCCGGAGAACTCATGCGGGTAGCGATTGACGAAGTAGGGGTTCAACCCCACGACGCGCAACAGCTCCTGCACGCGATCCTTGCGGGAGGCGTTGTCGCCGATGCCGTGGATGGCCAGCGGCTCGCCGATGATATTGCCGACGGTCATGCGCGGGTTGAGCGAGGCGTAGGGATCCTGGAAGATCATCTGCATGTGGCGGCGGGCGCGACGCAGGTCGTTCTTGCCCATATCGGTCAACTCGCGACCGGCGAACTTGACCGATCCAGCCGTCGGCACTTCCAGCTGCAGGATGGAGCGTCCCGCGGTCGACTTGCCGCAGCCGCTCTCGCCCACCAGCCCCAGCGTTTCGCCCTTATAGATATCGAAGGAAATGCCGTCGACGGCCCGAATGTGGCCGACCGTCCGTCGCATGACGCCGCGCTTGATCGGAAAATATTTCTTGAGGCCGTCTACCCGGACAAGCACCTCTCCCGGCTGTCCGCCGATGTCGTCGGTTGGTGTAAGCGTGTGGGTCGCGTGAGTCGTCTCGGTCATGATGCCACCTCCACCATCGCTTCATCGGAAACCACGGCCGCGGCCAACCCCAGATCGATGCGGTCATCTTCATGGAGACGCAGCCCGTCATATACCTCTTCCGCGCGCCAGCAGGCCGACAAATGGCCCGGAGCCACCTGCATCAGCGGCGGGTTCTCCACCCAGCAACGCTCGATGGCATAGGGGCAACGCGGCGCAAAGGGGCAGCGCGTGGGTTCTTTCAGCAAGTCGGGCGGCAAGCCCTTGATGGGGATGAGTCGCTCCTTGGTGGTGGCGTCCACCTTGGGCAGCGACTCCAGCAGGCCAACCGCGTAGGGGTGGGCCGTTTGCTTGTAGAGGGCGCGCACGGGAGCCTGCTCAACGATGAACCCGGCATACATGACGATGATCTTGTCCACCATGCCGGCGATGACGCCCAGATCGTGGGTGATCCAGATGATGGCCATGCCCAGTTGCTGCTTGAGGCGCAGCACAAGGTCTACGATCTGGGCCTGGATGGTGACGTCAAGGGCGGTGGTGGGTTCGTCGGCGATGAGGAGCGAGGGATTGCAGGACAGGGCCATGGCGATGCCGATGCGTTGCCGCTGGCCGCCGGAGAACTGATGGGGGTAGTCCTTCAGCCGGTCGGCCGCGTTGGCCACGCCGACCAGCGTCAGCAATTCGGCGGCGCGTTCGTCCGCCTGCTCCTGCTTCATGCCCAGATGGATCACCAGGGCCTCGGTCATCTGCATGCCCACGGTCAGCACGGGGTTGAGCGAGGTCATCGGGTCCTGGAAGATCATGGCCATTTCCCGGCCGCGCACGTGACGCATCTCTTCCTGCGAGAGCTTCAGCAGGTCGCGGCCGTTAAACAACACCTGGCCGTCTTCCACACGCCCGGGCGGGCTGGGGATGATGCCCATCATCGACTTCATCGACACCGATTTGCCGGAGCCGCTCTCGCCGACGATAGCCATCGACTCGCCTTCGTCCAGGTCAAAGGTGATGCCGTTCACGGCATGGACGATGCCGTCCTCGGTGTAAAACCGGGTTGTTAGGTTACTGACCTCGAGTAATTTAGCCATCGACCCCCCGTTTGCGCTTGAAAAGTACTATTTCAGTCACAACTATATCCTCCAGATGAACGAGGCAGGATATTACCGATAATCGCCCCATTTGAATGAGAGCGGGCTAAATATATCGTAAAACCTCGTGTTGCCAAGAATTTGGTCGACCCGGTTGATAAGAGTTCGTCGCGCGTCTCCCAGGAACGGGATTTTCGTGTGACATCGATAACTGTAACAATATAACATATGGATATGCAAGTGACAAGTTGGTGGCAAAAGAAGGGCACATCCGACCCGGAGGCAGTGCAAACGCCATCCCGAATCCATCGATGTCCGGCGCGTCATGTGGTAAAGTAGTAACTATCGATGGTCATCGGTGATAATAATGGTATGTCGCCACAAGGATCGCTCGGAGCCACACACCGGCCGTCTGCATAGTTGCATAATGGCCGGCAAGTCACGGGGGGTAGCGCGTGGTCGATTGTCATGACGGCAGTCCTGATGTTCACATGAGGTGTTCGCAATGAAACAGATCCTTGTCATTCATGCCGGTGAAGGTGGCGCCACAGCCGACTACTCCTTCATGGGCCACAAACTGCTCATGCGTCGCGCCGGTTGCGGCGGCGATCCCGAAAGAGCGCGGGCGCTCATCCAGGAAAATGACGGCAAGGTCGATGCTATCGGCCTGGAAGGCTTGCCGATGTCGCTGGAACTGGGCGCGGCGCGACGGCCGCACGAGACCGGCGCGACGCTGGCCCCTGTGGCCCAGCAAACCCTCGTCGTCGATGGCTCCGGCATCCGCGCCGGGCTGGAGCGCTGGGGGGTCATCCTGGCCGACCGCGCCCAACCGGGCATCTTCGCCCAGAAGCGCGTCCTCATGGTGCCGGGCCTCAACCACAACGGGCTGGCCCAGGCTCTGGGGCGTCGCGCGGCCGACTTGCGCTACGCCGACCCCATCGTCTACTTCAACTTGCCCGCCTTGCCCCTCGTCGGCAGCCGCGGCACGCTGGAGCAGGCCGCCGGGCCAACGCTCGATCAGCTCAAGGACGCCGCCTTCGACAGCCTCTACCCCCTGCCGGGCGGCCCGACCGAGCCGCGCGACGCCGCCGCGTTCGAGTGGGCCGACATCCTGGCCGGCGACATCGGCGCCATCCGGCGCTATGCCCCGGCCGAGCTGAAACGCAAGACGGTCGTCGTCAATTGGGCCACCGAGGAAGATTTGGCCGACCTGCGCGAGCGGGGCGTCAACATCGTCGTCACGATGATGCCCGCGCTTGACGGACGGGGAGAACTCGGCCGCTGGTCGGCGGCGACCATCGAGGCCATCATGGTGGCCTTGCGCCCCGACCCCGACGCCCCCCTCAGCGAAGACACCTACCTCGATCTCATGGCCGGGCTGGACTGGACGCCCGCCATCCGTTATCTGCAACCGGGCGAGGCGGGCATCAATCGCTTCGCCTTCGTCATCCATCCGCTGAGCATCAGGTTCATCCACAACGACCCGCGCTTCCGCTGGACCAAGGTGCTGCCCGACGATCTGGTCGAGTCGTTTTCGGCGCGCATGCCGCCGATGTACATCTCGCGCATCACCGGCGGCGTCTCGCCCACGACCGGCCAGCGCATCGAAGGCCATCTCATCACGCTGGGGGCCACGCCGCGCCAGATGATGAGCCGCGGTGAGCGCTTCACCTATGACAAGCTCAACCAGGCGGCCCGCATCGCCGAGCGCAAGGGCGCGCGCATCATGGGCCTTGGCGCGTTCACCAGCGTCGTCGGCGACGCGGGCATCACCGTGGCCCACGAGACCGACATCGCCATCACCAGCGGCAACAGCCTGACCGTGGCTGCCACGCTGGAAGCGGCCAAGCAGGCCGTGATCAAGATGGGCGCCACCGATCTGACCAAGGGCAAGGTGATGATCATCGGCGCGACCGGTTCCATTGGCGCGGTCTGCGCCCGGCTGCTGGCCCAGGCCATCTACGACGTGGTGCTGGTGTCGATCGAGCCGGAGCGACTGATCGAGCTAAAGCGCACCATCCATGAGGAGACGCCGGGCGCCCACGTGGCCATCGCCACGCGAGCCGATGAATACCTGAGCCAATGCGATCTGATCGTGACCGCCACCTCGGCCTTCGGCCAGCGCATCGTCGACATCACCAAATGCAAGCCCGGCACGATCATCTGCGACGTGGCCCGCCCGCCCGACATCAGCAAGGAGGAGGCAGCGCTGCGCCCCGACGTGCTGGTCATCGAGAGCGGCGAGGTGCTCATCCCCGGCGACATCGACTTCGGCTACGACATCGGCCTGCCGCCCAAGACGGCCTACGCCTGCCTGGCCGAGACGGCCCTGCTGGCCATGGAAGGGCGCTTCGAGGATTACACCCTCGGCCGCAACATCACCATGGAGCGTGTCAAGGAGATCTACCGCCTGTTCAAGAAACACGGTTTCCAGATCGCCGGACTGCGCTCCCATGACGAGTACGTCACCGATGAGATGGTGGCCGAGAAGCGCAAGCTGGCCGATCAACTACGGGCTGACCAGGAGCTGTTCGCCCGCGTGCAGAGCGAATCGACCGCCAAACTGGCCACCATACCCGTCTCGTCCAAGGGCGTGAAGGCCCGGCGCGGCGGTCTCTGGCGACCGGTGGCCGCTCTCGGCGCGGCCGCGGCCGCCGCCGGAGCCGGGGTGCTGCTCTTCCGCCGCCGCAAGTAGCGCAGACATTCCTGTCTGCGCGGAACACAAGAGCACGCAGGGGCAGACCTGCAATGGCCTGCCCCACACAATCTCATGCACCCACGCCAACTCCTCGACCGCTACGGTATCGCCCCCCGGCAAAGCCTTGGCCAGAACTTCCTGTTCGACGAGGGACTGCTGGGGCGCATCATCGCCGCGGCCGACCTGTCGTCGAGCGACGCCGTGCTGGAGATCGGCCCCGGACTGGGGGCGCTGACCCGGCAACTGGCCCAGGCCGCCGGGCGCGTCGTGGCCGTGGAGCTGGACGACCGGCTGCTGCCGGTGCTGCGCTACGAGCTGGAGCCGTTCAACAACGTCGAGATCATCCACGGCGACATCCTGACCTTCGACATCGCCGCCCATTTCAACGGCCCGTTCGTCGTCGTCGCCAACGTGCCCTACTACATCACCGGGGCCATCCTGCGCCGCCTGCTGGAGAGTCATCCGCGGCCGAAGCGCATCGTGATGACCGTCCAGCGCGAGGTAGCCGACCGGCTGACGGCCGTGCCGCCGCGCATGAGCCTGCTGGCCGTCAGCGTGCAGTACTATGGCAGCGTGCGGCTCGCCGGCGCGGTGAAGGCCGGAGCATTCTGGCCGCGTCCGGATGTGGATTCGGCGTACATTCGGATCGATGTGGGCGGGCGGCATTTGAGCGGGGGAGCGAGGGAGCAGGGGGGCAAAGGAGATGAGGAGGCGTTCTTCCGCATCGTCCGCGCCGGGTTCAGCGAGAAGCGCAAGCAGCTCAAAAACAACCTGCGGCGGTTGGGGTTGAGCGATGAGGCGATTGCGGCCGCGCTGGAGGCGGCGGGGATCGACGGCAAGAGGCGGGCGGAGACGCTATCGGTTGAAGAATGGAAGAAACTGGTTTTGTCTTTCCAGACGCTCAGTCAGGGTGACTAAGAACACGTACTCTTCGGCACTCAATTCCAAAGCCGGTCTTTCACTTGTGGATCATCTATCTTCAGGGTCAGTTAACCACAAAGTGACAATTTCGATTAGCTGACGCGCCACCATCATAGCGCCCTCGGCATCATCCTTATCCGGCATCCCCTCGGCGAGCGCTCCAGGAAGCGCGTCAGGATATCTTGTCGGGATATAAAACCGGTCGAGCAGCAGAACCTCAACTCGTATCGCGTCAAACGGATTCGGGTTCAGCAACCGGAGAAGATCGCTCATTAAATGAGTTCGCGGCGGGGTGTTCGCCTGATGACAAATCATCCCCTTGATCGATTTTTCAGCGCTTTGTTGGCTGTGAAAACAGACTTGATTGAAGATGCCCTCTTCAAATGCAAGCTCCGCCATGCGCAAGTCTTCACGGGCAAAGCGAAGCCAACGCTCTGCATCATTTTGCATACAGCACCTTGCTCTTGGCAAGAATTTCATCCCTGACGAACGCTCGTTCCTCAGAAAGTTGCGCAAACTCTTGTGGCGTATAAACGATAATGTCCATGCCCACACGTGGCTTGACCAGTTTGATCACATCCTTGATACGATCCAGAAAACGCCGGTCTGTATCCTTGACAATGACAAGGTCAAGATCGGACCATTGATGAATATCCCCGGTCGCGGTCGAGCCAAAAAGCAGAACGGCATCAGCATTATATTCCTCCTTCAACAGTGGGAGGATTCGTTCCAGTTCGGCATCCAACAGTTGTTGACGAGCATCAACTAACGCTTCTTTGATCATCAAATCATCCGTGTCTTTTCAAAGGCACTTTTCCACAATCATACCACATTCCGCCACCCCCGCGCCGCCGTCCACGGATCATAGACAGTCGCCGCCCCATCCCCCGCGGCCGCTCGCCCATTGTCCGACGCCTTTCCCATCGCCTCATACACCGCGGCCGCGATCCACTCATCCTCATCGATCCCGGTCGAGGGCGTCCAGCCGGCCATGTGCTCGGCCAGAAAGCTCGTGCTGGTGTCGCCGGCGGCGAACGCGGGAGCCGCCAGGATAGCGCGCAGGTAGTCGATGTTGGTCGTCACCCCCAGCACAACCGTCTCCTGCAGCGCCCGCTCCATCTTGCGGATGGTCTCCGGGCGGGTCGTGCCCCAGGTGATGACCTTGGCCAGCATCGAATCATAGTAAGGCGACACCGTCGAACCGCTCTCGATGCCGTCATCGACGCGCACGCCCGGACCGAACGGCCGATCGTAATGGGCGATCTCGCCGATGGACGGCAAAAAGCCGCTTGCCGGGTCCTCGGCATAGACGCGGCACTCCATGGCGTGGCCACGGCGGATGATATCCCCCTGCGAGAACTTCAGCGGCTCTCCGGCAGCCACGCGCAACTGCCAGGTCACCAGGTCCATGCCGGTCAGGCTCTCCGTCACCGGATGCTCCACCTGCAGCCGGGTATTCATCTCCAGAAAATAGAAATGACCGTCCCCGTCGACGATAAACTCCACCGTCCCGGCGTTGGAATAGCCCGCCGCTCGCGCCAACCGCACGGCCGCAGCGGTGATGGCCTCCCGTAGAGCCTCGTTGTCGCCTACCGCCGGCGACGGGCTTTCCTCGATGATCTTCTGGTGGCGGCGCTGGACGGAACATTCCCGCTCGTAGAGATGCAGCAAATGGCCGTGGCGGTCGCCCATCACCTGCACCTCGACATGATGGATTTTGGTGAAGTATTTCTCCAGCAGCACGTGGGGGTCACCAAAGGCCGATTGGGCCTCCTGCCGGGCCGCCCGCAGGGCGTCATGAAGTTCGGCCGCGTCGCCCACAACGCGCATCCCTCGGCCGCCACCCCCGGCGCTGGCCTTGATGAGCACCGGGTAGCCGATGGCCTTGGCCGCGGCGGCCAGTTCGTCGTCGCTCTTGCCGGCCCCATCGACGCCGGGGACGACCGGCACATCGTGGGCCTCGGCCAGCGAGCGGGCGGCGGCCTTGCTGCCCAGCGCGCGCATGGCCTCCGGCGACGGACCGACAAACACCAGCCCCCGCTTGGCGCAGGCGGCGGCGAAGTCGGCGTTCTCGCTCAGGAAGCCGTAGCCGGGATGGATGCCCTCGGCCCCGCAGTTGGCGGCGATGGTCAGGATTTTCTCGCGATCGAGGTAGGTTTCGGCCGCCGTGCTGCCCCGCAGCGGCCAGGCCTCATCGGCCTCGCGCACCCACGGCGCGCCCGCGTCCACGTCGGAATAGACGGCCACGGCGGCGATGCCCAGCTCGTGGCAGCCCCGGATCACCCGGGCGGCGATCTCACCCCGGTTGGCGATAAGAACTTTGTTGAACATGGGATAACGCATGGGAAGATTATCGGGCGATGGGCAGGTTGTGGCAAGCAAGACGGAGCTGGACGATCAACCGTCCAACAAGGTCCGTCGTAATCGCTCCAGCGTCGCCTCGTCCAGCCCCGAACGCAGCAGATACCACTCCACCGAGCCGTAGCGACGGCGCAAACGCTCCAGCGTGGCGGTCATCGTGCGCGCCTCGGCCAGCAGAAACGGCCGCAGTCGGGCCTCCTGGAAACCCAGCCGGTAGAGCGGCTCCATCTCCGATCGCATCCGCACGGACAGGATCTCGTAGGCGTGGTTGCTGAGCGTATAGTCGGCGATCACCGTCTCCTCCGGCACGCCCAGCGCCAACAACAGCAAGGCGGCCGCCAGCCCGGTGCGATCTTTGCCCGCCGTGCAATGGAACACCAGCGGCAGGTTGACCGGGTCAGCCGCCAGACGCAGGATGCCGGCGAAGATGGGGCCGTTCTGATCGATCATGATGGCGTAAACACTTTGCAGCAGCTCCCGAATCCGGTGGCGCAGGCGCACAAGAGTGACGATCCGCTGCAGGCGGCTGACCTCGGTGACGATGGGGCGATGCAGGGCGGCCGTTCGTGGCGGCAACTTGTCGGGATGGGTGTGCATCTCCTCAACCGAGCGCAAGTCGCACGACAGCTTCAGGCCCAGGCGATCCAGATATTCCACATCGGCGGCCGTCAACTCGGCCAGCGAGCCGGACCGATACAGCCTGCCCCAACGGACCGCGCGACCATCGACCGTCCGGTAGCCGCCGAGATCGCGAAAGTTGACCCCCATCGACAGCGGCAGAAAGCGTTCGGCCACGATGTGGCGACGGCCGTCAAGCTCCAGCCGGAAGTAGGGCCGGAGCGCGTCGTCAGCTGTCGGCCGCCCCATCGCCCCAGCCACATCGGCGGCCGGCACGATCAACCCGTTCTCAACGCGCTGCCCGGCCGTCAGCGGATGGATGCCGGTTTGAACATCCGGGTCATCGCTGACGTAGAGGGCGACGCGCTCCGCCGGCTGCCGCCAGCGGAAGAGCAGGTCACCGTCCGGTTGCCGTTCGATCCACGCATCTTCCGGAAGCGGAAGAATCAGATCGGCGGCCGAAAAAGGTGTTTCCATGACGTGACAGACGGATAATAACCGATTGTGCGGGATTAGCGGGCATGATACCCTACCCACCGGTTTTAGTATAGGGCAGGGCGGCATGCCCGCCCGAACAGTAAGGAAGCGCCAATGTCACATCAACCTGACCCCATCGCCCGCCCCCGGGCGATCATCGGCATCGTCGGCGGCGTGGGGCCGCTCGCGGGGCTGGACCTGCAGCGCAAGATCATCGACCAAACGACCGCCACCCGCGATCAGGACTATCCGCCGGTGATCAGCGTCTCCTGGCCAGGGCCTATCTCCGACCGAACCGAGTATCTGCTCGGCCGCGTCGCCGAAAACCCGGCTTATGCCATCCTCGATCAGTTGCGGCTGCTGACCGACGCGGGAGCCACCGTGGCCGGCATCCCCTGCAATACCGTCCATGCCCCGGCTATCTTCGATGTCATTCGTGCGGGCGTGGCCGAATTCGACCGCCCATTGCGACTGCTGCATATGATAGAGGAGACGGCCGCCCATTTACACGCTTGCCATCCGTCGCTATCGACCATCGGTGTCCTGTCGACCACGGGCACCTGGCTGGCGCGAATCTATCCGGCGACGCTTGAACCGTTGGACTATCGCGTCGTCGTCCCCGATGAGGCCCTGCAGGCCGAGGTAATCCACCCCGCCGTCTACGACCCCGTGTTCGGCATCAAGGCCGCCGGCAAGGTGACGCCTCAGGCGCGCGCCAATCTGGAGCGGGGGATCGCTTTCCTGCGCCAATCGGGGGCCGAGGCGATCGTCCTGGGCTGTACGGAGATGCCTTTGGCTTTCGAAGAAAGCGAGTACGAGGGACTGCCGCTGATCGACCCGACCCGGCTGCTGGCGGGGGCGCTGCTCCGGGAGATCAACAAGTCCGTGGAGCCTGTGGATTAAATCGGCCCCTCTCCCGCCATCCGCCTTACTTGCCATTTATCATTCGTCATCCATAATTCGTCCACACCCATCAGAGCGAGGAGACCGATGACCAAAGGAGTGATCGCCGCCGGAGACAGAGAGACGGCCGCCGCCGGGGCCGAGATATTGCGCCGTGGGGGCAACGCCATCGATGCCGCCGTGGCCGCCGCCTTCGTGTCGTTCATCGCCGAGGCCGGGGTCGTCCATCTGGGTGGCAGCGGCATCGCCCAGATATACGACGTCCGCGCCGGCCGGTCCACCATCTACGACTTCTTTAGCGTCGTCCCCGGCCTGGGCGGCTCGCCGGGGCCGCTCGATTTCGAAGAGGTGGTCATCGACTTCGGCGCGGCCACGCAGCGATTCTATCTGGGGCGCGGCTCGGTGGCCGTGCCGGGCAACATCGCCGGACTGTGCCGCATCGCGACCGACCACGGCCGCCTCCCGCTGGCCGTCCTGCTGGAACCGGCGCTGCATCTGGCTCGCAATGGGGTGACGCTGGCCCCGTTCCAGGCCGATACCTGCCATCTCCTGGCCCCGCTCTACACCCATACGGACGGCATCCGCGCCATCTTCGCCCCCGGCGGCCGCGTCATCGAGGCCGAAGAGCGCCTGTTCATCCCCGACCTGGCCGAGACGCTGACGGCCTTGGCCCGTGAGGGCGAGGCCTATGCCCGCACCGGCCGCCTCGGCCAGGCCCTGCTGGCCGACCAGGCCGCCAACGGCGGGCTGCTGACGGCCACCGACCTGGAGCGCTATGAGGTACTGCAGCCCGATCCGGTGCGCGTGGCTTATCGCGACTACGAGGTATTGGTGCCGCCGCTTTGCTCGGCTGGTGGCGTGCTGACGGCCTTCACGCTCAAGCTGATGTCGGCCTTCGATGTCGCCACGCTGCCCCACGGCTCGGCCGCCCACCTGCGCTTGCTGGCCGAGGCGATGGCGGCCACGACGCGGGCGCGGGTTGAATGGGAAGCGATGCTGGACGCGGAGCCGGAAGACGTGGCCACCGCCCGCTTCCTGGCTGATTCCTTCACCGGCCGCTACGTGGCGGATATACGCGATGTCCTGGCGGGGAACGAGCCGTCGCTCATCGTCGCCGAACCGCCCGGCCCTTCCAACACCAGCCACCTCAGCGTCATCGACGCCGACGGCCTGGCCATCGGCCTGACGACGACCGCCGGCGAGTCGGCCGGCTACGTCGTGCCCGGCACCGGCTACATTCCCAATAACATGCTCGGCGAGGAGGATCTGCACCCCAAAGGGTTCCACAGTCGCCCGGCCGGACAGCGCATCCCCACCATGATGACTCCGACCGTCGTGCTGCAAAACGGCCGCCCGCGGCTGGTCATCGGCAGCGGCGGCAGCATTCGCATCCGCAGCGCCATCCTGCAGACGCTCAGCAATACCCTCGACTACCGCCTGCCGCTGGCCGACGCCGTCAACCGCGCCCGCGTCCACCTCGACGGCGAGGTGCTGCATTGCGAGGCGGGCTACGACGCGCGCGCCGTCGATGAGCTGGAGAGCATGGGCTATCGCGTCAACCGCTGGCCGACGCGCAGCATCTACTTCGGAGGCGCCCACAGCGTCGGCCGCGAGCCGGGCGGCCGTCTGCTGGCGGCGGGGGACGATCGTCGCGGCGGGGCGACAGCCGAGGTTTAGCCGTATGCGGCGAACGGATTACGCCCTTCTGGGCCTGCTATTGGTCGTCTGGCTGGCGCTCGGCGCGTTATTCGCCGTTCGCACCCCCCTCTGGCAGGCTCCGGACGAACCGGCCCACTACAACTACGTCAGCCAACTCGTCGCCGGGCGGTGGCCGGTCATCGAGCCGAGCGACTGGGATCAGGCCTATCTGAGCGAGATCGTCAGCGCTGAATTCGACCCGGCTTTCCCAACCGGCCGGTTGACCTATGAGGATTGGCAGCCCCCGCTCTACTACCTGCTGCAAGCGCCCGTCTACGGGCTGACCGGCGGCTCGCTGGTCGCCATGCGGCTATTGTCGGTCGTGTTGGGGGCGGGGGTGGTGGCGCTGGCCTATTTCATCGGCCGCGCGTTGTTTGCCTCGCCTTGGGCGGCCCTGGCCGTGGCCGTGTTCGTTGCCCTGACGCCGCAACATCTGGCCATCCTCGCCTCGGTCAACAACGACAGCCTGGCCGAACTCATCATCGCCGCCATCCTGGCTCTGCTGGTCATCCCCTGGCCGGATCGGCCGCCGCGAAAGCGTCTCCTGAACCTGGGGCTACTGCTTGGCCTGGCCTTCCTGACCAAGGGCACGGCCTATCTGATGTCGGTCGTGGCCGGGGTGTTTCTTCTGGCCCGCTATTGGCCGGGCGCGTCAGGTGACCGGGATCGGCGCGTTGACTCCGGCATGGATCGATGGCGGCCCGTCCTGTCGGCGCTCATGATCACCTTCATCCCGGCCCTGGCCCTGGGCCTGCTGTGGTGGGGGCGCAATGTAGCCGTCTATGGCCCCTGGGATCTGTTCGGCAAGGCCGCCCACGACGCGGCCGTCGTCGGCCAGCCGCGCACAGCCGAATGGATCGCCCAGTACGGGCTGGCGGGCACGGTCGGACGTTTCTTGCGCACCACCTTCATCAGCTTCTGGGGACAGTTCGGCTGGATGGCCGCGCCGCTGCCGGGCCGGGTGGTGGGGCTGCTAGCAGTGGTGACCCTGGTCGCGGCGGTTGGCCTGCTATTGGCATTTCGGGACGCCAGACGCCAGACGCCAGGCGACGGATCTCTCGCCACTCGTCACTCGTCACTCGTCACTCGTCACTCACTCCACATCCTCGTCCTTGGCCTGACCTTCCTGCTGACACTCGCCCTCCATGTCTACTATAACCTGACGTTCGTGCAGCATCAGGGGCGCTATCTGTTTCCCGCGCTCATCCCCATCGCCGTCGGCTTCACGGCCGGGTTAAGTTACTGGCTGCGGCCGCTCGTGCGGCGGTGGCCCCGGTCGGGCTATTTGCTGCCGCTAGGTCTGGCGCTCCTGCTGGGCGGGGTGTCGCTGTATGCACTGTGGCGGATCTTACCGGGATTGGCTCCCAACTGATCGATACCTGTCAGCAATCACATCATCGATCTAATGCCAAATGATCCCTCCCCAAACTGTCTCGCCTTTGAATCCACGCTCGTGGTGAATGGGTTATCTGCATAATCTATTCAGAAGATAGCTCTGTTATTGACAGATAATATCGCGACGTGATATTATCTTGTCGTGATAGAAACATTCGCGTCGCGAGAAACGGAGCTTATCTTTCAAGGTCACATCTCCAAAAGATTACCACGCGATATTCAGCGGACAGCGCGACGCAAGTTGCTGTATTTGAACGACGCTGAGGATTTACGAGATTTACTGGCCCCACCCGGCAATCGGCTTGAGAAATTATTCGGCGATCGGGTGGGGCAGTACAGTATCCGCATTAACGATCAATGGCGTATCTGTTTTCGATGGCAAGACGGCCGAGCACACGACGTTGAAATCGTCGACTATCATTTGTGAAGGTGCTATTGATGAATACGGAAAAACTCCCGCCCGTTCACCCCGGTGAAGTGCTGCTCGAAGATTTTATGAAGCCTCTTGGATTAAGCCAGTATCGGGTGGCGAAGGATATTGGCGTGCCAGCGCTGCGAATCAGCCGGATCGTCAACGGCAAGCGAGCCGTTACGGCCGATACGGCTATGCGTCTGGCTCGTTACCTTGGCACAAGCCCCGACGTGTGGCTGCGCCTCCAGGCACGCTATGATCTGGAGGTGGCAGAGCATAAGAATGGTGATCGAATTAACCGTGAGGTCAAGGTTCTGGCGAGTACGGCCTAGCGATCAGGCTTGGTAGCCCTGAAATCCCAGGCCCTATGAACCTGCCGCTGCCAATCGCTCTGCAACCCACAGCGTATCTTCATTGCTCAACGGCGGCGGAGGCGGCGGGACGGTGTAATCCAGCAGACGTTCATAGTGCACCAGGTCGTAGCAAGCGTTGACGGCCCGCTGCAAGTCGAGCAGCACATCCTCGTCGGGCGGCAGCAGGGGCACGGGCAGCACCGGCAGGCGGTCGCGCAGGCCGACAGGCCAGACATCGGTGTAGGGCCGGTCGGTGAAGCGACTAAGATAGGCATAGTAGTCGGCCGGTGGCGGATCGGTCTCGAAAATTACCCGACCGCCCCGCCGCAGCAAGTCGATCTCCAGCAAGTGGACACTGGTTGTCATCAGAGCCGTCCGCTTTTCGACGTACTCCATCGCACCGTCGCCCATCTTGTTGACCGGCGAGAGGATCTCGATGACTGTCACCAGCCTCCGGTTGGCGACGTCGCGCACTTCGACGCTTATAACGGGCGTCTCTTCGGTAACGAGGCTGGCCAATCGGGCCGCAGGCAGCGTAAGAGCCTGGGTTTCGTAGGCAACGGCAACTTCAGCAATACGGGGTATGTGCGCGACATGAACGTCGGGATAGACGACCCGATGTTCCTCGGGCAAACTCATCAGGCCGACAGCCGGCCGGTGCAGGACGTATCGCTTGGCAAGCAGGGCGACGTAGTGCGGCGGCAGAACCTTCAGCAGTTGTTCGCTAATTTGATGAGCGAGCCGTTCGTGAAACTCCTGCCACAATTCGCCTTCAAGATACGGATCCATTCCAGGAAATGGTGATGGCATGGTTGGCCTTCGACGGGGCGCTATGCCCACAACATCATTATAGCATGATGCGTCGGGTTTCTCATCGGCCGACGCCGCGCGACGATAACTTATGCCGCTCGTCGCGCGCCCGGCAGTTGGCGCAATTCCCAGATCAGCGTATCGGCCCGCAAGAGCAACTCGCTCACCTCGCCGGACAGCATGACCAGCACGTGGCGGCCGTCGGCGTCAACCCATTGGCGGCCTTGCTCGATCGTTTGCCACGGCCGCCCCCGCCGAATTCGTCGCACGCGCACCCGTCCGTCACCATCAAATGTGCAATCCACTTCAATTGGCATGGTCACTTTCCCCCGGCCGCATCCGCCCGCCACAGATCAGCCAGCCGTCGATACTTGCGCCACTCATAATAGCTCATGTAGAGGCTCAATCGCAGCCCGTGCAGCCCGTCGCGACAGCCCTTCAGCGTGACGAAGCGCCACCAAAACTGCCGCAGCGGTTGCAGCACGTAGTTGCGCGGCTTCGGCCGAACCCCGTCCGCTTTCAGGATAGCGGCATCATGCTCCACATAGAAGCGCTGCTTGGCGTGGAATTGGCTCGTGTCGCGATAATTATAATGAATGAGCGGATTTTCCAGACAGCCGACAGACCCGTCGACCTCGGCGATCTCGTGCACCGGCCGCGTGTATCGCGCCCGGCCCAGCCGCAGCAGCCGGAGCTGATAGTCCGGATACCAGCCCGCGCCCAGCGTCAATCGGCCGAAGATGTAGTTATGGCGCGGCACATACCAGCCGCTTTCCGGCCGCTCGGCGATGACGCGGCGAATCTCCGCCCCCAGTTCGGGCGTGCCCCGTTCGTCGGCATCGACAAAGAAGACCCAGGTCTCGCCGCCGGGCGTTGATCCCCCGGCCGGCGTCACGGCATCGAGCGCCGCGTTGCGCTGGGCGGCGTAGTTGTCGAACGGCCGTTGATGCACCTCGGCCCCGGTCCCCACCGCCAGCGCGACCGTGGCGTCGTCGCTTAGGGAGTCGAACACCACGACGCGGTCGGCCCCGGCAAGGCTGCCGATACAATCGACGATGTGACGCGCCTCATTGCGCGTGAGGATGATGGCGATCAGCTCCGGCATGGCCGATCTAGGGCACTTCCCAATCGCTGCCCAGTATGACGAGGATATCGAAGTCGCCGGCCGGATTGGTCCCGTTGCTGATGTTCAGCGGCGGGACGTCCAGAAGGCGCGCCAGTTGTTGCACGGTGCCGGGGTGGGAACCGTAGTCGATGATCTGCGACGTCGTGTAGGTGGCGGAGTCAGCGTTGCCGATCTCGGTGACGATGATGTTGCGGCGGCGCAGGAAATTCTGTGTATCGGAGGCCAGACCAAAGACGGCTGTGCCGTTGTAGAGGGCCACGCGAGCGTTCTCGTCGATGACCAGGGTCGGCAGCGCCTCAATGACCGGAGTGGGGACGATCGGCGGCGCGAACAGTTCGTCGCGCAACGCGCGTATCTTTTCTCGATAGGGCACCAGTACCTGTTGGCCGTCGAAAGTTATATCGTTGTAGACATAATCGAAGCCCAGCACTTCGTTGCGAATGCTTCCGGCGGGGATATTGCGCATCAGGTTGGCCAATTGCAGCGCCTTGTTCAGGTCCAGATCGGTATCGACATTGGCCTGATACGATTGCCACAGTTGTGGCGCGCGGAACAGCAGTTGTGGCAGGGTGTCGAGCTGCGTTGCCTGGTCGCGCACGGCCATGATCACCTGCTGCTGGCGACCGGCGCGGTCGACGTCTCCGCCAAAGGTGGCGCGCGTGCGGGCATACTTGAGCGCTGTCTCGCCGTCGAGCCTTTGCCGTCCGGGATCGATGGTGAAGGGATCGTAGCCGTAGCAGTTATCAGGATAGGTCATATCCTCGATGCGCTCGGGCACATCGACGACGACTCCACCCATCAGATTGACGAAATCGATGACCGCCTTGAAATCGACGGCCACATGATAGTTGATGGTGATGCCCAACAGATCTTCAACCGTTTCCACGGCCAACGCCGCCCCACCGCCGGGATATTCATAGGCCTGACCCAGGAAGTAAGCCTGATTGATGCGATTGACGCCATAGTCGGGAACCTCGACCCACAGGTCGCGGGGAAGCGAGAGCAACGCTGCCGAGCGACTGAGGGGATCGATCGTGGCCACAATGATGGTATCGCTGTGGGTGGGGCCTTCCTCGTCGCACCGCAGATCGACGCCCAGAAGGAGGATATTGATGCGCTCCGTGCCCGCCCATTCGGGGATCGTCTCCGGGGCGACCTCGCCGACCGGCGCCTCGACCGTGCCGGGCAGCACCTCGGGACCGGTCGGCCCCGGATTGACCTGCCCCGCGACGGGGTTAAATTCGGAACCGACGCCGTCGGTCGCCGACGCCAGACCACGCACGGTGCGGAAGAGCCACACCGAGCTGATGATCAGGATCAGGATGCCCAGACCAAGAAAAAGGAATAAAGCCCAGACGGGCAAGCGTATGCCGGAGTCGCGACGCGGCCCACGAGAATCACTAGACATAAATTACCGGCCCCAGAAGTTCGTGCCGCGGCATTATATCCGGCGGCGATTGATCAAGCAATTTCGCCCGTTTGCTTATCGGCCGGCCGGGCGACGCCGGGCAACAGGTACTCGGCCGATTTGAAACGGCGAAACCCAGCATATCCTACCTGCGCCGCCGCCAGCCATTCCATAAGGGCCTCCTCATCTTCACGAAGGAGCGCCTCGCGAACGCCGTCCAATTCGGCCCGATACGCCTCCAGCGCGTCGAGAACGGCCCGGCGATTGGTCATCAGGATGTCGAGCATCATCCGCGGATCGGTACCGGCCAGCCGGGACACATCGCGAAAGCCCGAAGCGCTGACGTCCCACAGCCGTTCATCGGCCGCCGTGCGCATGAGCGCGGCCGATACCAGCGCCGGCAGATGGCTGACCGTGGCCACGACGACGTCATGGGCGTCCGCGTCAAGCAGCACCGGCCGCGCCCCGATCGCCTCCACCAGTGCCAGGGCGGTGTTGGTGACCGCGGCCGTCGTCCGGTGGCTCGGGCACAGGATGAACGTCTGCCCGCGAAACAGATCGGCCGCGGCCGAGGCCAGCCCGGCCGACTCCTTGCCGCACATCGGATGGCCGCCAATAGCAGCGAACTCCGGCGGCAAGCCGTCCATCCCGGCGACGATCGCGCGCTTGGTGCTGCCCAGATCGAGCACCGCGCAGCCGCCCGGCCGTGTCGCCGGCAAGCGGTTGAGCGTGTCCAGAATAGCCCGCACCGGCGTGGCCAGCACCAGCAGATCGACTGCGGGCGTGTCCGGCGTCAACACCTCGACGGCCGCGTCGACGATGCCCTCGCGCAGCGCCATCTGGCGCGTGTTCGCCCGGCGCTCGATGGCCAGCAGCCCGGCGACGCGGCCGCGCAAGGCCAGGGCCAGCGATCCGCCCATCAACCCCAGGCCGACGATGCCGATACGCATCTCCCGGAGCGGTTTTTCCGTCGTGTCGCCGTCGTTACTCATCATATCCAGCGATCATTATAACGAAATTGTCGCCATGATACCTTGTGTTACAATTTGGGCAGTTACGGGCGGCCGCGCGCCGGGTGCCGGTTGGCAACCTCCCGGCGGTGTGATCAAACCTAAACCCGATTTTTCCACTTAACAGCTTGTGCACAAATCTGTAGGCGACCGCAGGCCCGCGAAGGGCGGTTTTCGCGCATCCGGATGGTCGTTGGAGGTTCTTAATATGAGTAACGATTTTATCTTCCGTGGGTCAACGGCCGAGATAGACGAGGCAGTTCAGGCCATCATTGACCGGGAAGACGCCCGCCAGGCCTCGACCATCATCCTCATCGCCAGCGAGAGCGAGGCCCCCCAATCGGTGGCCGAAGCGCTCAGCAGCAGCTTCGGCAACATCTATGCCGAAGGCTACCCCCGCGAGGAGAGCCGGCAGCAAACGGAAGAACAAATCACCGACATCGACATGGAGCTGGCCCACTACCGGCGCTACAGCGACCCTCGCTACTACAAGGGGGTAGAGAACGCCGACATCATCGAGGCCCTGGCCCGGCGGCGCGCGGCCGAACTGTTCGCCGCCAATGGCATCATCGCCGATAAACTTTATGTTAATGTCCAACCCTTGAGTGGCGCCCCGGCCAACAGCGCCGTCTACACCGCGCTGCTCCAGCCGGGCGATACCATTCTGGGCCTGAACCTCAACGACGGCGGCCATCTGACCCATGGCTCGCCGGTCAGCCGCTCCGGCAAGGTCTACAAGGGCGTGCCCTATTTCGTCGACCACGAGACCGAGGTGCTGGATTACGACGCCATCGAGCGCCTGGCGCTGGAGTGCCGCCCGCAGATCATCGTCGCCGGCTATTCGGCCTACCCGAAGATCATCGACTGGAAGCGCTTCCGCGACATCGCCGACAAGGTGGGCGCCTACCTGCTGGCCGACATCGCCCACATCTCCGGTCTGGTGGCCGCGGGGCTTCATCCCAGCCCCATCGGCATCGCCGACGTCGTCTCGACCACCACCCACAAGAGCCTGTGCGGGCCGCGCGGGGCCATGCTGATGACCCACAAGCGCGACCTCGCCCGCAAGCTCGACCGCGCCGTCTTTCCCGGCGAGCAGGGCGGGCCGCACATGAACAACATCGCCGCGCTGGCCGTAGCTCTCAAGCTGGCCAACACCGACCAGTTCCGCGCCTTGCAGCAACGCATCGTCGACAACGCCGCCCGCCTGGCTGAAAAACTCCAGGAGCACGGCATCCGCGTCATCGCCGGCGGCTCCGAGAATCACCTGCTGCTCATCGACACCAAGAGCGTCACCGTGGATGGGGTCCATCTGACCGGCGACATGGGTTCGCGCATCCTCGACGTGGCCGGGATCGTCGTCAACCGCAACACCATCCCCGGCGACAAGGGCGCGCTCTCCCCCACCGGCATCCGCATGGGCACGGTCTGGATCAGCCAGTTGGGCTTCGGCCCCGAAGAGGTCGACCTGCTGGCCGAGGCCATCGCCACGGTCCTCAAAGGCGCCCGGCCCTACGTCTCCACCACC
>JAGOZU010000062.1 GCA_018058545.1 Promineifilum sp.
TTCGGCCAATAATTGCCCTAACCGCCGCGCCTCAGCATAAGGCGTACTATCGGGCTGTGGGGTTGAACTACCAAATACGGCTATGACTGGCTCAGACATCACATACTCTCCTGGAAGAGAACAAATTGACAGATTTATCTGGTTTCATGACTATCAGTCGACTTTGTCAGCCAGACCGGGGATACCAAATACGCCAGCTGCATGGCGAACACCGTTACGAATAGCCTCGCTCACGACAGCGACGGCCATATTGTTGACCAGATTGATCTCAGCGCTCACCTGTCGCGTGGAAAGGGCAAAGGCCATATCGCCGTCATGGCGGGTATGGCTCGGCCGCACGGAAATGGCCATGCCATTGTGAGCCTGATGTGTCAGTCTGGCCAACTCGCTGCGGCTGAGATCGGCATTAGTGGCCACGACGACGAGCGTCGTATTGGTGCCTGATGGCGGCAGAACAGCCATATCGACATAGCGCAGCGCATGTTGGTCAACCATCCAGCCGCCTTCCGGATTGCGCGCACCGGCCAGCACCGTGCCGTCCGCATTAACAACATCACCGACGGCATTGACTGCCGCCGCGGCCGCGACAACCACATCGCCGACGCGCATCGAATACACACCGAAACCGCCTTTCATCATACAAGGAAAGCCAGCCCACTTGCCCACCAGAACCCCGGCCCCCACGCCAACATTGCCTTGTTCGACCTCCCCTGTGAAGGATTCCGCGGCGATACAGGCGGCATAACCCCCATCCGCATCGGGAACAGAGGCACTGCTGGCCACTCCCATATCAAACACGACGGCCGCCGGAACAATAGGCACCGGCCGTATCGGCGTCGGGTGGCCGATGCCGAGTTCGGCCAGCCGGCGCATGACGCCATCGGCCGCCGCCAGACCAAACGCGCTCCCGCCGGTCAGAAGGATTGCGTTAACCTCCTTGTCATCCGGCTTGTCAGGCGCCAGCAAGGCCAGCTCACGACTGCCGGGAGCCGGGCCGCGCGCGTCCACGCTGCCGTATGTCCCTGCCGGGCAGAGAAACACCGTGCACCCGGTGTTGTGCTCGCTATAAGTTGTATGGCCGATGCGAATACCGGCAAAGTCGAACATGTGGCAGCTCCTTGCGAGATCAATCGCCGCGGGTCTTCAATAGCCCCCACAGCTTCACATAATTATTGGCCGAGGACGACGAACGATGAAACCAGGTGACAAACATCGCTGACTACTGATTATCCCATCAAACCCTGGCAACAAGAAATTGGCGAATGGCCTGGTTAACCTCATTCGCTCGCTCGATGAAAAACAGGTGGCCAGCCCCGGGATACATGATCAGTTCAGCATCGTGGATATACTCGGCCAGAAGGCGGCCGTTCTCCGGCGGAATCATAAGGTCTGCATCGCCATGCAGGATAAGAGTCGGTTGGCGAATATCGGCCAAACGATCGGCGACATCATGAAAGAGAATGGCCTGCAATTGGCCTATCTGCCCCGCCGGCGTCTGGGGGTTGGCGACGGAGATATCCGCGAGGCGTTCAACCACCTCCGGATGCTCAGCCGCAAAGCTGTCACTCATCGACTTCCAAAGGCCGTTGTGGAAATCCCGGCGAGCATCACCACTTCGGGGCGGATCGGCCAGCGCCTGGAGAACCCGCTCCTCACTACTGACCCATAATCGTCCGCCGGCGGAGGTACAGCCCAGGACAAGCCGCCGGACGCGCTCCGGGTAATCCAGCGCCATATTCAGAGCGATCATCCCTCCCATGCTGAACCCGAACACATGGGCCGAGGCGATTCCCAGGGCGGAGAGAACAGCGGCGGCGTCACCGGCCATATTGGCGATCGTGTAGTCCGCAGGCAACGGTGCGGATCGACCTGACCCGCGGTTATCGAAGGTGATGACGTAGAAGTCGGCCGCCAGATCAGCCATCTGCCACGCGGCTTTAGGGGTGTAATCGGTAATCCCGGTGATAATCAGCAATGGCGGCGCAGCCGGATCCCCGACCGTCTCATAGAAAAACGGGATATCGTCGATGATAACGGTAGGCATAGACAACAATCCGGAATATAGACCACAACTCTAACACCGGATTTACGCAATTCCAAGATTATAAAGCTATCCTTTAGTCTTGACCTGAAGGAACCCGGTCTCAACGGCCGAAATGCACTCAAGTTTAGCCTGTGTGCTAGAATCTACGGTCGTCGCCTTAGGATACAGATATGTCGCGAGCATTAGTAGACATTCGAATCTTGCAGCGGGAATTCCTGCTGGCAATCAGTCGGGCGCTAACGGCCGAGTTGGACCTGCACGACCTCCTGCGGCTCATCCTCAAGTCATCCGTGGAGCTGGTATCCGGCAAGGCAGGGCTGATCGCCCTGGTTGACGAGAGCGGCGAAACATTGCAAGTAGCGGCCGTCTACGGCATCCCGCCCCATCTGGTTGACCTGTTTGCCCCATTGGTACGCGAAGTCCCCTACCACGAAGAGCATGAGGGTGAGTCTTTCTTCGAGCTAAAAACCCGGCTGCACCGCATCATGAGCGAGGCCGATCTTGGTCTGACCCAGGTCATCCGCCTGCCGCTCAATATCGGCGGGCAAGTCACCGGCCTCATATACGTTTTCCAATCAGGCAACTACTACTTTGTCGAGGACGCGCCGAATTTGCTGCGCAGTTTTGCCGAGCAAGCGGCCATTGCCGTTCGAAACGCCCGCCTCTACCAGGCGGTGAGGCAAGAGAAACAGCGCCTGGACGCCATCCTGGAGCAGAGCGCCGACGGTGTGATGATCCTCGACCGGTATCTGCGCATCACGGTATTCAACCAGGCGCTCAGTTATATGACCGGTTGGCCGGCGGCCGAAGCGATCGGCCGGTCGCATGACGAAGTCATTGACTGGATCAACCTGAAGTCCGACTCCGATCTGAACGAGGCTCTGGAAAACAAGTGGCCACTCCCAAATGCAGCTCATCTATACGTCGAAGGAGAAGCGCGCCGCCACAAGGACACCAACTGCCCCGGCGACAGCAGCGTTATCAGTCTGGGTGTTACCTACGCACCTCTGATGGATGAGGACGGGCGAATGACCGATATTATCGCCAACGTCCGGGACCTGACGCGCTATCGTGAAGAGGAAGCGTTGCAGAAGACGTTCATCTCCATCGTCAGCCATGAGCTAAAAACGCCGGTGTCGATCATCAAGGGGTATGCCAACACGTTGCGACGGCCGGATGCGAATTGGTCGCCCGAGGTTCTGAATGAGTCGCTGGTCGATATCGAAGAGGAGGCCGATAACCTCAATTCATTGATCGATAATTTGCTGGAAGTGTCACGCCTGCAAGCCGGGACGTTTGCTCTGGAGATCAGCGATGAGGTCAGCCTGCCCAGGATCGCTTCATCGGTAGCCCGTCGTTTCAGCACTCAATCATCAAATCACAAGATCGATGTCGATTTCCCCGAGGATTTCCCCATCGTGATCGGCGACTCCCGACGGCTGACTCAGGTGCTCAACAACTTGCTCAGCAACGCGATCAAGTATTCGCCCGACGGCGGCCGCATTACAATCAAGGGGGAGATTCACCCTGAACATGTCACCGTAGCAGTAAGTGACGAGGGGATCGGCATCCCGACCCGCGACCACGGCCGCTTGTTCCAGAAATTTTCCCGGCTGGATAATGCTCTCAGTCGAAAAACGGAGGGCACCGGTCTAGGGTTATATCTATCCCGCGCTATCATTGAGGCTCATCATGGGCGCATCTGGTTCCATAGCAATAGCGACGACGAACCGGGCGCGCCAGGAACGACGTTTACCTTCTCGTTACCGCGAGATTAACCATTTAAAATCTAACCTTCCGCCACGCGGAAATTACGACGTGCACACAATACGGCGTTGACCGGGGGCCGTCGTGTAAACCAAAGGAGAAACTATGCAAACGCAGATCACCTGCCCAAACTGTGGAACGCCCTATCTGGCCGATATCCATCAAATTATCGACGTCGGCCGGCACCCTGAACTAAAAGAGATGCTGCTATCGGGGCAATTGAACTTCGCCGTGTGCCCAAACTGCGGCGCGGGCGGCCGCATCGCCACCCCCCTGCTATACCATGACCCGGCCCACGACATCTTCATGATCCACGTGCCGCAGGAAATGAATATGGACCACGTCCGGCGCGAGGAACTGGTGGGCAAGCTCGTCCAGCAGGCGATGAACGAAACGCCCATGGAGCAGCGTCGAGGCTACATGTTTAATCCCCAAACGATGCTGACGATGCAAAGCTTTATGGAGAAGGTCTGGGGAACCGAAGGGGTAACGCCGGAGATGCTGGCTCGTCAACAGCGGCAGGTCGATCTTATGCGGAGGATGGCGACAGCCTCGCCCGACGTGCAAGATATCCTCATTCAGGAAAATAGCCGGGATATCGACGAGACTTTCTTCGCCATCTTGCGCTCGCAAATCGAAGCCATGAGCCAGATGAGCGACGGCAACCAGGTCGTGGGCCTGCTCAACTTGCAGGCCAAGCTGATGACCGGCACTGAAATCGGCCGCCGGCTGGAAAAGCAGCAGATGACCCTCCACTCACTGAATCGCGATGCAAGGAAAGCCGGTGAACTAGGCCCGGATTTATTGGCCAAGTACATCATCGCCAACGAGGAGGATGAATCGTTGGTGACCGCCCTGGCGCTCACCGGTCGGGGAGCGTTGACCTATGAATTCTTCGCCAAGTTAACCGCCGAAGCAGAGAAACGTGAGAAGGCCGGCGACAAGGCCGGGGCAGAACGTCTGGGACAACGGCGCGACCAACTGCTCAAAATGCAGCGCGAAATCCAGGAGGCGACCCAGCAAGTGTTGAAGGAGGCCCAGGACGTCCTGGATAACATCCTCAAGGCCGATAATCTGGAAGAGGCCGTCAATGCCAATCTGGGTCGAATCGATGAAGCTTTTATCCATGTCCTGGAGGCGCGCCAACTGCACGCCCAACAGAGCGGCCGTCGCGAGGAAGCCGAAAAGCTGCGCCGCATCCAGGAGATCATCATCGCCCAGGCACAAGGGGATTCATCGCCCCAGGCCGAATTCCTCGCCCAGTTGGTCAGCGCGGCCAACAAGCAGGAACGCGAGCAACTGATGGCTGCCGCGCCCGATCTCGTCTCCGGCGAGTTGGTCGAAGTGGTGGATTTACTGCGCAACCAACTATCCAACTCCGGACAGACGGACCTGGAAAATCGGCTGGATGAAATTCGGTCGGAACTGAAGAATAAACTGGCAATTCCCGACGGGGATTAGCGCGAGGCTACTCTCGCAGGCAAATGGCGCGTTCGGCGGACACGGGTATCGCCGGACGCGCTTATTGTTGAGTAACTCACGACGGATTGTCGAGCCGAAAACCGTGGCCGCGGACCGTGACGATATAATTATGCTCGTCCAGTTCATTCAGGCGATCGCGCAGGCGGCGAACCAGTGCGTCAATGGCTTGCTCCGACACGCCGATTCCTCCGGTTCCCGGCCACACCGCTTCAATGATGTCGTCACGGCCGCACACGGCACCGTTGGCATCATACAGCATCTGCAACAATCGGAATTGAGCCAGAGAAAGAGGCGGATCAAGTTCCCGGCCTTTGATCGAGACGGTGCGCCTGTTTTCCTCCAACACCATACCGCTGCGATCATGCCGGGGGAGGTCAAAGCTAAGGGGTACGGTTGCGTCGGTGCCGACGAACAGCATTCGCACACAAAGCGCGATCTGAATCTCGTCGCCGTCTTGCAGGGGAGCCGTTCCCTTCACCTGTTGGCCATTGAGAAAAGTGCCGTTTTTACTGTCGAGGTCTTCCAGGTAATAGCGACCGTCGCGATAGAGAACCTTGGAATGATAACGCGATACTTGCCGCTCGGGCAGCACGATATCGGCATCATTTCCGCGTCCAATCAGCATTTCATCGTTGGCAAGCATCCAGCGCTGTCCTAACAACTCTCCTTCGCTCACCATTAAGACGGGTCTATCGTCCATGCGTCTAATCCTCACCGGTATAACTGAGAACCTTCCCTCCAAGTATGACAGCCTCCCGGTCTTTGAATTATAATGGATAGTATGAGTAATAGTCCAATAATCGCCCCGGCCATGGTCCGGTCAGATCAGGAAGCAGAATTCCAGGATGCCCTGATCACCCCCCACGCGCCAGGGACGGTGTTGCGCGAACGATATCGATTAACCAACATCGTTGGCCGGGGCGGCATGGGCAATGTCTATCGAGCGGAAGATCTGCGGCTACCCGGTCGATTATGCGCCATCAAGGAAGTGACGCCCGACAAGACCCTGTCGGCCGAATTGCGCGAACAAGCCAACCAGCAATTTCTGCAGGAAGCCAGCATCCTCGCCCAACTCGATCACCCCAATTTGCCCAAGGTGTCTGACTTTTTCTCAGACAACGGCCGCGATTACCTGGTGATGGACTTCGTGCCCGGCAAAGATCTAAAGCAATTGCTGGATGAGAGCCGCGACGAAGGTCACAAGTTGACCGAACGCACGGTGCTGGGTTGGGCCGCGCAGATCATCGACGCGCTTAGCTACCTGCACCGGCAGACCCCGCCGGTCGTCCATCGCGATATCAAGCCCAGTAACATCAAGCTGACGCCCGACGGCCGCATCAAGCTGGTCGACTTCGGGCTGGTGAAGCTTCTGTCGCCGGATGAGTCGAGGACGATTACGGTCGTGCAGGGGCGCGGCACAGCCCTCTATACGCCGTTGGAGCAATATGGTGGCGACAGCGGCCACACCGATGTGCGCACCGACATCTACGCATTGGGAGCGACCTTCTATCATCTGCTGACGGATTATCCGCCACCGGACGCAAAATCTCGCTTTCTAAACCCACGCTCGTTAAAGCCGCTCGATCAGTTTAACAGCCAGATATCTAGCCATGTGACCGAAGCAATCCTGTGGGCCATGGAAATGCATCCTGACGATCGACCGCAAACCATCGAGCAGCTCGCCCGGGCATTGTTCGGCCACGAGGCGCGGCCGCAACCGGCCCGGCCTATCAGCCTGTCGGAGGCGCTGCGAGCTAACTGGTTTGTCGCCGTCCTGGCGCTGGCCTTGTTTCTCCTGGCTCTGGTCATTACCCTGATGTGAGGCGATGATGACCGAACCTAAGCGAGTTTCATGCCCTCGCTGCAATAGCCGGACGCAACAAACGCGAGACGGCCGCACCCCTGCCGGAAGCCAACGCCACCGCTGTGGTGCTTGCGGCTGCCGATACACCCCTTTTCCCAAGGACCAAGGGTATGAAGAAGGGATCCGATTCCAGGCATTGCAGCTATACATTGATGGATATTCCATGCGGGAGATCGGTCGCAAGCTGAAGGTCAACCATCAGAGTATCGCCAACTGGATGAAGGATTACGGCCGCTACCTGCCGCCGGACCTGCCGCCCGATATAGCCGAAAAAGCTCGCCTGGAAGGGTTGTTTGTCCTCTAAGCCGGCGCTCGCCTCAACGAAACGAACCTCTATGATGGGGCAATCAAAATACCGCTATTTTCAGACCCGAATACACCACGCTATTAGACAATAACACCATGATATTAGACATATCTATTGACCCAATCATTATCGAGGTTATATTGTGAAGGTATCGTAACCAACAGGTTATGAGGGTCTTATTTCTTCAATTCAATCGAGCGCAAAGGAGAGGATATGGCTAGTGTAAGCTTCCGGCACGTTCATAAACGTTTTGGCGATGTTCACGTCATCAAAGATTTCAACCTTGAGATCGCCGACAGGGAATTCATGGTGTTCGTCGGCCCATCTGGCTGTGGAAAATCGACCAACCTGCGTATGTTGGCTGGTCTGGAGGAAGTATCCGAAGGCGAAATTCTCATCGGTGATCGCGTTGTGAATGACGTTCCCCCAAAGGATCGCGATATCGCCATGGTTTTTCAATCCTATGCCCTTTATCCGCACATGAGCGTCTACGACAATATGGCCTTCGGCCTGAAGCTGCGCAAGGTGCCAAAGGATGAGATCGACCGCCGGGTGAAGGAAGCGGCCGCGATCATGGGCTTGTCAAATCTGCTGGACCGCAAGCCGAAAGCGCTATCCGGTGGCCAACGCCAACGCGTGGCCGTGTGCCGGGCCATCGTGCGCGAGCCGTCCGTGTTCCTGATGGATGAGCCGCTCTCCAACCTGGACGCCAAATTGCGCGTCACCGCACGAGCGGAGATCAGCAAACTGCACCAGAATTTGGGCACGACGTTCATCTACGTGACCCACGACCAGGTCGAGGCCATGACGATGGGCGACCGTATCGCCGTCCTGGCCGATGGCATCCTGCAGCAATGCGACACCCCACTCAATCTCTACAACTACCCGGTCAATGTATTCGTCGCCGGCTTCATCGGAAGCCCCTCCATGAACTTCTTCAATAGCACCCTGGTCAGCGAGGAAGGCCGTCAATACATCGACACGGGCGATTTTCGTGTTCGCGTCCCGGATGATCACAAGGAATTGTATGCGCCATACGTCGGCAAGGAAGTCGTGGTGGGTATTCGACCGGAACACATCCACTCTCCGGACTACGCCCCGGCCAACACCACCGCCGAAAACGTCAACGCAACGGTCGAAGTCGTCGAGCTTCTGGGCCACGAATTGCATCTGTATCTGAATTCGGGCAAGAACAGCTTCGTCGGCACGGTCGATCCGCGCTTTGCCGTTCATAGCGGCGACAAGATCACCGTCGCCTTTGACATGAGCAAAATGCACTTGTTCGACAAGGCAACCCAGTTGGCTGTCCGCTAACTGCTTCAGGATAAACGTTCAATCATCGAGGGCTGTGGCGGATCGCGAGACGTGATTCACCCAGCCCTCGTTTTCTTGTAAGGCTGCACCCATGCCCGAAGCCCATTACGAACCCGGCCAATCTTTCACCCTGCAGTTCGCCTGGCGGACGCCGGAGGGTGAATATCTTCGCGCCCTTTTCCAGGCCGAAGTCCTTGAACTGGTGGCGGGCGCTGATAAATATATCGTGTGCCTGAGCCAATTCCTGGCTGGGCGAGAGGACGACGATGAAGGAAACGTCAAGCCGCTGGACACACTGGAGGGTGAGTACTGGGATTTGGTGCGAGGGCTTCAGGGCCGGATCATCACCATCGCCTACGAGGCCGACGACGGAGATCCGCTCTATCTCCGCCTGGCGACGCTGACCGGAGAGCACAATTTCTTCAGTCGCTATGAAGACGCAGCGGTTATCTCTCGCGGCATCCAGGCGCGAATGGATCGACTGAGCAAGAAGGAAGACCCAAACGCCACCGTTACTTCAGCCTCCGACGGCTCATCGGCCTCATCCGATACCTAACGCCCGAACACACGCCGCCACAGATCGGTTTCCAGCAAGCCATCCGGGTCGCAACGATGCTTCAGTTCATTGAACCGAGCGATTCGATCCGCGCCGAGATAGGCTTTGGCCGTCTCCGGTCGCAAGGTGCTATCCTTGGCGAAATAGAAGCGACCGCCGGCACGCAACACGATCTCATCCAGTTCGCGGGTCAGCCAGACGAGTCTCTGTCGATTATCCGCCGTCACCCGAAAGTCCATCGCCATCGAATAGCCGTCCACCGCATAGCTCATCAGGAAGTCATCCGGCCGATGACGCTTCAACACGGTCAGATAGTTGGGCAGGCCCCGTTGCCGGCAAAGCTCAAGAATCTCGGAAAACGCATCATAGGCATTCTCCTTGGGGATGAACGGTTGATACTGGATGAGGCCGCCCGGTCCATAGGCCTTCTTGAATTCGGGGACATAGTCGAGCAGGAAATGAAACTGGACGTGAGGCTGGCGATATCGTTTTTTACCGCTGAGACCACCGGCCAGATATTTACCCTCATTGACGAACCGCAGGCCCAGATCACTCATCATCGGCCGCATGAACAGCCAGATGATGGAACGAGGTACCAGGCCGAATAAATTTGGGCCAAGGTGCTGGTTGTCCAGCCGCAATGTCTGGGCCGGGTTGGGATCGGCTCCTTCCGGCAGATAGTTGGCCCGGTGGACATCGCCACGGCCAGTGTGGTCCCCGCGAGCAATCGAATCGATCCAGCCGACGATGTAGTCCGAATCGGCGGTGTACTCCTGAAAGTAGGAAAACATGGCCGCCAGATCGCCTCGGGATTCCGAATGTACATCGAGCAGGCCGGAATAGATCCGCTTCATCTGCATCGTCAGGCTGGTGAAAATGCCCAGCATGCCGAAGCCGCCGATAGCCGCGAAGAAAACGTCGCTATTCTCCTCCCGGCTGCACGTGATAGCCTCGCCGGATGCCAGCATCAAATCGAAATCAAGAATATGATCGCCAATTGGCCCGGCCTTATAGGCATTCTTGCCATGGACGTTCATCGCCGCCGATCCGCCCATGGTGGTAAAACTCGTGCCCGTAGCGATGGGAGGCCACCAGCCATCCTCCAGCACGTATTGCCACAATTGGGCCAGCGTCACACCCGGTTCGAGGCGAACGACACCCGTCCGCGGATTCCAATCAAGGATGCGATTCATGCGCCGGAGATCGACGACGATATTTTCGCTGTTCATGGCGGCATCGCCATAGCTGTTGCCACCACCGCGCAATCCGACTGTTCGGCCGCTCCGGCGGGCCATTATCAGAACCTCATGGAGCGATTCAACTGTGCTGGGACGATAGACATAGCTAACCCCGCTATTCGCCCCGCCCCAGGAAGCGACTTCTTCCAAATACGCGGTCGATAAGACAGCCTTTTCGGGCGGCGGAGTTCGCCGTGTTCCGCGAGTTGTCGAGGCAGGTTTCACATCAGCCATAATAACATCCAGATTTAGAAGCTCAGGCGGCGAAAGATAGCCGAAGGCACAGAGCGCACAATCAAACTGACCAGTCGCCACCGAGGAGGCACATAGGCCACCTGCTTGCGGCGACGAATGGCCTCATAAGTTCGCGCGGCCGCCTCATCGGGCGAAATAACCCAAAAGGTCTTGGGTGCGTTTTTCAGCAACTCCGTATCAATAAAGCCCGGTTTGATGGTCGTGACGGTGACGTTATAACGTGAGAGGCGATTGCGAAGCGCCTCAAGATAGGTGTCCAGGCCGGCTTTGCTGGTATTGTAGACGGGGCTTCCCACACGGCCGCGATCGCCCGCGATGGAGCTGATGCCGACGATATGGCCGCTTCGGGCACGCTCAAATCGCGCCGCGGCCAAATTGAGCCAGGCGACGGCCCCCATCAGGTTCGTTCGCAGCATCGCCTCATCCTTGGCAAAATTATATTCGTGCAGGTCGACAGGGGGTTGTACGGCCGCGGCGTAGATGATGAGGTCCAGTCCGCCGAGATCGTGAGTGATTCGATCGAATAGCAATGGAGCCTGTTCATATTCGGTCACGTCATGGACATAGGGGAGAACAGCTTCGCGGCCTGCGCTATCGCGCAGTGCCGACAGCTCCGCCTCGCGACGAGCCACGGCGGCCACGCGGTAGCGCTGCGAAGCCAACAGTCGTACCAGAGCCGCCCCCAGGCCGGAGGACGCGCCGATGACAAGTGCACGCCGCTGCGGTTCCAGGGGACGGTTTACGGGTTGATTCATAGTGATAAATAACCTGATCAGGAGGGAATGACAGCCGGTGGGAATTGCCGGCCGTGTCGGCGAGGCAACCCACGGCTCCTGAGGCTTCTATCAGCCTCAACACCGAATTCTAACAGATTCGGGCCAATAGTAAAGCGACGGGGAGTGAGTAATTACAAGGAGCTTAGATTCAGAACCTATTGATTAGTCGCCTGCCATGCGCTTAATTTGCTCACTCAATTTTCTACTCCAGCACCTTTCAAAAATTATAAGGTGCAGCAACGGCCGATACAGGCCATAATAACGCCGGAAGTCTGGTGGACGGCGTCATTCCGCGGGAGATCGATATGCAGTACGACATGGTATTTGAGGGTGGCGGGGCCAAGGGGATGGTCTTCGTCGGCGCTTTGCAGGAATTGGAGCGGAGAGGGCACACACCGGGACGGCTCCTGGGGACGTCGGCCGGGGCGATCATGGCCACATTTATCGCCGCCGGCTTTTCGTCGGATGAGATGCAAAATGCGCTGAAGGAAAAAGACCAAAACGGCGTGCCTGTCTTCCATAAGTTCCTGGGACGGCCACGGCCATTCACGAAACAAGAGGTGGAAGCCAGCGCGACACGACTCTTTCTCGAGCAGCTCAATCTGAGGACCATCCCCGATTTCATCGAAGATCGGATCGATCGCCTCATTTTGAGCATGATGATGCGGGACGAACTGGTCCACTTCTTCTCCTTCATCGAACGCGGCGGATGGTATTCGGCTGATGCGTTCATCGTCTGGGCCAAGGGCAAGCTGGATCAGGCGCCACCCGGCGGCCGTTCGCGACGCCTGAGCGATCGGACATTCGCGGGGTTTTATGAGGCCACGGGCGTGGAGCTTTCGTTGGTGGCGGCCGATACGACCGATCGCCGTCTCCTGGTCCTCAACCGCCACACATCGCCGGATTTGCCGGTGGTTTGGGGGATGCGCATGTCTATGAGCCTGCCGCTGTTATGGGAAGAGGTTATCTGGCGGCCGGAATGGGGGCTGTATCTCGGCCGCTCGCCGGCGGGGCATCGGATCGTCGATGGCGGGTTGCTGTCCAATTTTCCCATCGAACTGTTTCTCTCCACTGATCCCTATGTGACATCCCTGATGGGGCCAAAGACCGGCCTGAACGTGCTCGGCTTGCTGATCGATGAGGATATGCCTGTCGACGGTGTCGATGAGCCATCCACTGTGCCCGGCGATAGTCTGTCCGATCTGCCGCCGGCGGTGCGCATCGTCGACCTGATTGACACGGCCACTCAGGCGCACGACAAAATGGTGATCGAGGCTTTTGAGCAGCTTGTCTGCCGGCTGCCGGCCCGATCTTTCGGGACGACGGAATTCGATATGACCGATGAGCGGCGGGAACTGCTTATCGCCGGAGGGCGGGCGGCTATGGATTCCTACTTCCGGGCGCAGGAGACGCAGGGTATGAAGGGGCCGACCGTGCACGAAATGGACAGAGCCATGAAGCGTGCCAACCGGATCGCGGGCAGGATATTGCGCTAGGCCGTCGCCACCCGTCGTCGCAAGACAAACGCCGCCGCCACCATCAGGGCCAGGGTGGCAAAGGAAACAGCCGCTCCCGCGAGGTAGATGAGCGGGGCAAACGTCCATTCCACGATGTGCTCCCCAGCGAGAACACAGACCGCGCGCACGGATGTATAGGCGGTCAGCGATTCGGCCGCTTCTCCATCGACCGTCACCCGCCAGCCCGGATAGGCATTTTCAGCCAGCACGAGGAGGGCCGGAGCATCGCTGTCGGTTCGCAGTCGCCACCGGGTTGTTTCATGGGATAGCAGTTCAACCTCGCCGGGCGACGCAGGCGCGGGGCCAAGCGGGCAGGAATCGGGGCCGGCGAGGATGGCCGTCGTCGTCGGGTCGAAATCTGGGTCGTGAATGCGGCTGATGGCGGCCGCCGCGTCGGGAATGGCCTCAGCCGCGTAGACCAGCCGCGAGATGGGCAACGGCCGGGCGCGCCGGTAGATCCAGGCCGATCCCTGTTGGCCTGCCGGCATCAACCCGCGATCGCCCTCAGTGAACTCATCCAGCGGTACTCCGGCCAGGACATGGGTCGCGCCCAGGATGTCGTAGGCTGTCGAGCGCGGGTCGGGCACGGAGGAGGCCAGCGCGATGTGGGCCGCGGGTTCCAGCGAGTCGTAGCCGAACACGCTGGGCCAATCGACCCGCATAGCCCCGTTCTGGCTGAATAGCGGCACCCCCCAAGGCAGGACGCGACCTTCCGGCTCGCCGATGAGCGCGCGGCCATCGGTCCAGACCGGATCGGGCGCGGACGCGGCCGTGCGCACCATCTTGTGACTGAACAGCCAGGTATCGGCGATGACAAGGACGATGAGCGCCACGCCAATCAGGGCAACCCGCCGGCGGCCGACTCCTGCTTGTGAGGTGTCGGGCTGCCTGTCGCCGGCGTTGAGATAGGCCCAGATCAGTGCTCCGCCGATCCCCGTTGTAACCAGAGCCAATGAATAGCCTCCGATCTGTTGCCAGAGGCGACCGCTGGTATCGGTCGGGTGGACCGCCATGAAAACCGCGCCGGTGGCCGCCAGCGCGGCAAACAGGGCGATGGAGGACACGGAGACGGCCGCGGGCCAATAGGGCCAAAGGGCGCGGCGACGCTCTTCGGGTTGCCGGTCCCGCCAGTAGGTCAGTGAGTGAGCCAGCAGAGCTGAGCCGGCAAATAGGTAGAGAAAGGCGGCCCGACCCGGCGCGCGCACCAGTCGAAACGGCGGCAGGAAGCGATAGGCCAACTCATAGAGCAGGCCATACCGGCCCAGCGCCAGCCACAAACCGATGAAGATGAGAGCGATATAGAACCAGGTGAGTCGGGTCGGCCGCCGCAAGGCCAGGATGATGCCCAGAATGGCCAGGATGCCCGCGTAGTAGGTCAATTCTTCGAAGGTGGGCACGGACCAGTAACCTACCTGTGTCGGCTCGCCGAAGAATTCCGGCACCACCAGCGTCACCAGATGGGCCGGGGGAAGCGAATAGTCGGTGGCAAACTCATAGTCGGCCTCGGCCACGCGACCGGAGGTGGCGCTGAACTGGAGGAACGGTACCAATTGGATGGCGGCCAGAGCCATTCCGGTGACGGCGGCGATGATCGTGACACGCGCCACGTGCGACCGCTCCCCGGCCCGATCGATGAACAAATACAGGGCGAAGGCGGCCCAGGCGAAGCCGACGTAGAGGAATGAGGGGATATGCCCGGCCAGCAAGGAGAGGCCGAAGGGCACACCGGCCAACACGACCGCGGCCCAGTGACGCCGATCAACCGCCCAGGCCAATGCCAGCAACATGAGCGGCGTCCAGATGAAGACGGCGTATACCGGCAGGTGTCCGGCCCACAACCTGCCGGTCAGCAAACCGCCATAAGCGAAGCCGATCCCGGCCAGTATCGACGGTAATCGCCGACCGCCCATATACCGCGCGAACAGGAACATGCCAAACGAGGCCAACCAGACATGGAAGACCATGTACAGGCTGGCGCCGACGCGCACGGGCACGATTAGGTTGATCCAGCTGGGTGGGTAAAAGGTGCTTTGTTGCGGTTGGGCCAGGAAGGGGAAGCCGCCGAAGATGTCGGGTTCCCAGATGGGCAGACGGCCGCCGAGCAGGGCCTCGCGCACGGCCTCCCAATAGACATAGTAGTAACCGATCATGTCGTGGCCGCCCAGGGCCTGACCAACAGGCGGCACAAGGACGCCGGCAAAGAACGCCAGGGATAGCCCAAGGTATAGCAGGGCGACCGACAAGAGCGGCCGTCTCTCGACAAAACGGATCAGGGAAATCATCGGCGTTCGAGCCTCATCAGGCGAATTATGGCCGACGTTGAGCGGTCTTCCAAATCAGCAGCTTGTATGGGTGAGACAAGGCGGCATTTACGGGATTCTGCAAAGAGGAGGCTCATCGGCCGCCTTGTCCCACCCGTACGGCTATTAGCCCAAATGCGATTGACCTTTTCACCCGGAACCGGGCCAAGTTGGGTTATAATTAACCTGGTATGATAGCTATCAATGATGTCAGATTGGCAAGGAAGGCGAAGGCATTTTGAACCTCAATCACCGATTGAGCGATATCCTTGAATGTGATACAGAAATCTGATTTCCGTATAGTTAGCCCGAATGTAAGGAATGACTTGTATAATAAAGATCGTCACGTCTGTACAGTCGCGGCTCATATCATCTATCAGGAACTCAGTTGATGACCGGAAATAAAAATAACGCCATCTACGTGGTTGGACACATCAATCCCGACACTGATTCCATCGCCTCGGCGATGGGCTATGCCTGGTTATTGCGAGACCAGGGGCAGAATACAATCGCCGCCCGCGCAGGCCATCTGAACCCGCAAACCACATGGGTGCTCAATCATTTGGGGATCGAGCAGCCCGTCCTGCTGACCGACGCATCGCCTCGCTTTTCAACGATTTCCCACCGACTCGACACCGCCGATCCGGACCATCCCTTGCGCGAGATCTGGTCAATTGCCAATCGAACCGGCGGCGTCGCCCCCATCGTCGACAGTGACGGCAAGCCCTTTGGTATGGTGACGGTCATCAGCCTGTTTGATTTCCTGAGTCGCACGCTGGGGTCTCACCCGCGACGCGAGGAGATGCGCGTCAAGGAGTTGATGGACATGCCCGGCCGCGAGGCGGTCGACGATCACGTGCCCCAGTTCCAGGCCAACACGCGCGTCCGTGACGCCTTGAATCGCATCCTGAGAGAAGAGGGCACCGACTTCTGGGTCGTCGATGAAAACGGCCGATACGTAGGCATCTGCTACCATCGCGAGGTACTCAACCCGCCCCGGATGCAACTCATCCTGGTCGATCACAATGAGCCGGGGCAGGCCATCGGCTTCATCGACGAGGCCGACGTGGTCGAGATCGTCGATCATCACCGGCTGGGTAATATGTCGACGCGCATGCCGATCCGCTTCACCGTCGATGTCGTCGGCTCCACATCGACGCTCATCTCGGAGCGAATCTATGACGCCGGGATGAGCGCGCCGCCCCAACTGGCCGGCTTGCTGTTGGCCGGGGTCCTGTCGGATACACTCATCCTGACCTCGCCGACCACGACGGAGCGCGACCGTGAGGAGGCCGCTCGTCTGGCTCGGTGGGCGTTTGTCGCCGGGTCGCCGATGGCCGGCGAGACCATCCAATCCTATGGCGAGAAGGTCATCTCCTCCGGGACGGGGCTGGGGACGCGGACGCCGGAAGAGATCGTCAGCGCCGACCTGAAGCTCTATGAATCCGCCGGCATGAACTTCGGCGTGGCCCAGGTCGAGGTGACGTCTCTGGTGGAACTGGATGAGCATCGCAAAGAGCTGCTGGAGGCTCTCATCAAGTTGAGCGACGCCAAGGGGCTGCGTTTCGCTGTGCTCATGGTCACCGACGTGGTGCGCGGCTCCAGCCGGCTTCTGTTGACTTCGGATGTACCGGGTCTGGGCGGCCTGCCCTACGCCAAGGAACCGGACGGCACATTACGGGCCACGGGCGTTGTCTCGCGCAAGAAGCAGTTGCTTCCGGCCTTGCTGAGCGCGCTCGAAGGCTAGAGGCTCTTGGCTTACTTCTTCCTCCAGTGCGTGGACGAGGCTTGCCGCTTTCGTTTTCCGGCCTCGGCCGCGGAAGCGACAACGGCGCGTTGTCCGCGTTGCCGCGGGCCGGTCGTCGCCGTGGCCGAGGCGTCCCGTGAGCGGCCGCTGCATGGTGATGCTCCGGGTGACGAGCGCGTCCTCGTCGGCTTGCTGGACAATATCCGCAGCATCCACAACACCGGCTCGATGTTCCGGACGGCCGATGGCGCCGGCGTCAGACATCTTTATCTGGCCGGTATCACCGCCACGCCCGACCACTCCCGATTGGCCAAGGCCGCCCTGGGCGCGCTTGAGGTAGTCAATTGGTCGTATGGGCCGAACGCGGTGGAATTGGCCGGCGCTTTGTCCGCGGATGGCTATCAGCTATGGGCGCTGGAGCCGAGGACGCCGTCCAGCCCGAACGGCGTCACTGTTGACGAACGGCCTGCTCGTCTGGCGCTGGTCGTGGGCAATGAGCGGGCCGGGGTCGATCCCGGCGTCATGGCCTTGTGTGACGGCGTCCTAAGCCTGCCGATGACCGGCCAAAAGACATCGCTAAACGCGGCCGTGGCCTTCGGGATTGCGGTATACTCCTTGCAGTTTAGGGCGACCACTCCGGTCGTCCATCCATAGCTTCATCTGCCAATATTCAAATAACGGAAGACGATATGGTCACCATCGGCAAACTGGAAAATACACTCGTCGGCACGATTCACGTGGCCGCCAATGCTGACGGGCTGGTAGCCATCAGCTTGTGGGACGATGAGTCGCGCTTTTTGGCTGAGGTCATGCGGCTGGTTGGGAAGGCGCCCGATGTCGCGGCCGAGCCGAGTGTCTTCGTCAAGACCGCCCTGGCTGAACTGGACGCCTATTTCCGTGGCGACTTGCGCGAATTCACCGTTCCGATTGACTGGTCGGTCATGCAACCCTTCCAGCAGGACGCTCTCCACCTCGTCTGCGCCGTCCCTTACGGCCATACGACCAACTATGGAACCATCGCGGACCAATTGGGCAGGCCGGGAGCGGCGCGGGCCGTGGGTCGGGCCAATGCCACCAATCCCATGCCCATCATCATCCCCTGCCATCGCATCCTCGGCGCGGACGGCAAGCTCCACGGCTACGGCGCGCGTGGCGGCATCGAGACCAAGGCGAAATTGCTCAGATTGGAGGGTAGCTGGTTGATCTAGCGGGCGCTATCGGGCCAGGCGGCCGCCAGCCGTCGCACGCCTTCGACGATGGTCGGCTCGTCCAGCCCGCTGAATCCAAGGAGGATGGAGGGCGGCGGCGGGCTTTCCAGATGATAAGTCGCCCCGGCATAGACGCGCACCCCGCGATCGGCCGCCTCGCGCACCAGACGGGCCTCGACGACAGCCGGTTGGGCGAACAACATGATGTGCAGTCCGGCAGCGAAGGGTGAGTAGGTGACCCGGTCGCCCAGGTATCTCTCCAGGGCTTCGACGAGAGTGGCCCGCTTCTCGCCATATTGCCGGCGTAGCCCGCGCAGGTGGCGCTCGAAATGGCCCTCGGACAGGAAATCGGCCACGGCCGCCTGCGTCAGCGTCGGCGCGCCGCGATCGACAAGACTCTTGGCGCGGACAAACGGCGCGTTCAAGCTGGGTGGCAACACCAGATAGCCGAGGCGCAGCGCCGGAAACAAAACCTTTGAGAAGGTCCCCAGATAGACGACACGGCCGTCCCGATCCAGACCTTGCAAGGCGGCCAGGGAATCGCCGTCGTAGCGCAGGTCGCCATCATAATCATCCTCGACGATCACCGCATCCCGCTCCCTGGCCCACTCCAGCAGCGCCAGACGACGCCCCAGGGGCATCGTACCCCCTTTGGGGAACTGGTGCGAAGGGGTGACAAAGGCCAGGCGGGCGGCGCAATCGGGCGGGATTTGGTCGACCGGCAAGCCGTCATGGTCGACCGGCAGGTGGGTTATCCGCGCCTTGTGCAGCCGGAACAGGGTGAAGGCATCCCGATAGCCGGGGGATTCCACCAGCACCTCATCCCCCGGATTGAGCAGCAGGCGGGCCAGGATGTCAAGCGCTTGTTGCGCGCCACTGACGATGACGACGTCGTCAGGGCGACAACGCACGCCACGCGCGCGGACGAGGTAGTCGGCGACGGCCCGACGCAGCGGGTAGAAACCCGCGGCCGAGCCGTAACGCGACAGCATGGCGTCATCGGTCGACAGATAGCGACTCAGCAGGCGGCGCCAAATATCATAGGGAAACCGCTCGGCGAAGGAGCGGCCGAAGCCAAAATCGATCTCCGGCCGGTCGGCTTCGTTGATGCGCTCGGCCGCTCGTTCGAGCGACAGGGCGTTGCGCCCCCACTCAGTCAGGGCAGGGTGAAAGGAGCGGACGCCGGGGGTATCGTCGGCGGAGATCCGGTGCACGCCGGAGGCGACATAGGTCCCCGATCCGGCACGGCTTTCGACGAAGCCCTCGGCTTCCAGTTGATCGTAGGCGCGGACGATGGTGATGCGGGCCACGGCCGCCTCGCGCGCCAGTGCGCGGCTGGCCGGCAAGCGCGCCCCCGGCGCAAGCTCACCGGACAGGATGGCGACGCGCATCTGGTCGTAGACCTGCCTGTAGGCGGGTTCGGCCCCTTGCTTGTCGATGGACAGGCGCGGCATCACGTTGCGACTCCTTTCATCATTCTGTATGATTGATTGACATTATGCCATATCGGAGCACCGAAAACACACGACGCAAAAAAGACGCCAAACGCACCGCCATGATGCAGGCGGCGGTGCGCGTGTTTGCCGAGAAAGGGTA
>JAGOZU010000013.1 GCA_018058545.1 Promineifilum sp.
CCCCGGCAAGCAAGGTGGATTATCCGAGGTCGTGCGCTATTCGCGAGGCGGCAATGAGACCCTGCTCCGCCGCGGCCGTGAGGCAGAGGAAGGTGCGGATTCCAGAGGGGCCACCGGAGATCGTGAAGGAACGGGTTCAGACAGGACGGATGACGAGACGGCTGATGGACCCATCGCCGTCCGGCGAGTGGCCATCAGCGATGTCAGCTTCCATATCGATCCGGGTCAATTGGTGGCGCTGGTGGGGCCGAGCGGGGCGGGCAAAACGACTATTACCTATCTGATCCCTCGCCTTTATGATCCGACCAGCGGTCGCGTGCTTATCGACGGCCACGACTTGCGTGATGTCACCCTGCTCTCACTGGCCGACAATATCGGCATGGTGACGCAAGAAACCTATCTCTTCTACGATACGATTCGGGCCAACTTGCTCTATGCCCGGCCGGATGCAAACAGCGAGGAGATGGTCACCGCGGCCAAGGCGGCCAATATCCACGACTTCATCGTCTCGTTGCCTGACGGTTACGATACAGTCGTCGGGGAGCGCGGCTACCGGCTTAGCGGCGGCGAGAGGCAGCGTGTGGCCATCGCTCGCGTCATCCTGAAGGACCCTCGCATCCTTGTCCTTGACGAGGCGACGTCACACCTCGATTCGCTATCCGAGTCGCTCATCCAGGAGGCTTTGCAGCGGGTGATGGTCGGCCGCACGAGCCTGGTTATCGCCCACCGCCTGTCGACTATCCTGGCGGCCGACATGATTCTGGTGCTCGACCAGGGCCGCCTTGTGGAGTGGGGGACGCACGAGGAACTACTGGTTGCCGGTGGTCTCTATTTGTCGTTGTATGAGACGCAATTCGGCCGGCAACAAACCGCCGACGAAGCGTAGTCTGAGCGCTTTATGCCCGCCTTCCGGACAGGGGAGGGCGGGCTACTTCGATCTGCCTATGGCACAGTAGCGAGCGGAATAAACCCTCGCTCACTCAATAGGCCAATGGGAGAAACCTCAAAGAACGCGGCCGACACTGCCCCCCGGTTTCCCCCCATATCCTGGCCCTCAACAAATATTATATGCCAGCCCGGCATAAGCCCTGCCGTGGGGATCGAGCCGGTAATTGCCTCGACGGACGAATCAAACTCACCATCGGCCGCCTGGAGCGCGACCTTGCCCACGCCGGCTATCCATGGCGGCGTATCGATGGTGGCGACGGCCGCGACGACTCGTTGGCCGCCGTTGTTCGTGTCATCGACTGTGGCCGTTAGCGTCAGCAGCGGGTTATCACCACTCACCGCAGGTTGATTAACGACCGGCCCGCGGACAATCATGTAGGGCGTTCGGGCGATCTTGGCCGCATAGAGCAATGCGGGACCGTTATCGGGCCATTGCCGATTCTCGATTTCCGAGAACGGCGGCATAAACTTATTGCCTATTTCGAAGGTATAGGCCGGGATTCCCAGTATGCCATAGGCCCAGTCGTCGGTGGCCCCGCTGGTGCGGTAAAGACATGGCCCAGACTGGCAGGACTGGTAGCCATTGAAGGTCGCAAACTTGTCGCCGATAGCTTGTAACCCCATCTTGTTGGGCGCGGCTGAGGAGCGACTCCCCCACGGCCATAGCACCAGATTGCTGTAGCTGTGGAGGGTGATAAATATTCCTGTCGTATCGTCCGGCGCGGCATCATTCAAGTCCGGCCCGCGCTGGTCAGGGATAAGCGCGCTGATTAGATCTTCTATAGCCGCCGATTCATTCTCGGAAGCGGCCGATGGACCGAGATAGGTTAAATCGCAAGGATAATCACTGGTACCGCCCTGATCCCATTCAAAGCTGTGATTCCGGTTTAGATCGATCCCCGGTTGTGCCGCCTCGCCTGGCGGCCAGGCGGAGCAATCCGGCGTGCCGTCGTTGTCGGCATCATTGTTGGCGTTCTTGCGCTGGTAGAAGGGCGGCCCGTCGTATGCGGGGGTCTCTCCCAGCTCTACCAGCCAGTGTCCGTCAGGGTTGACCGTGGGCACGATCCAGATTTCATGGTGATCGACCAGCCAGGTGACATCGGGATCGTTACCATAGCCGTCCAGTAATTGCTCCAGAAAACGCATGGCGATCTCCGGTGTGGTGATCTCGCGCGCGTGGATATTGGCCATGAGGAAGAAAACGGGCTTGCTTCCCATGGCGATGTTCTCGCCATTGATGATCGAGCTACCCGGTCGATTCTCGTTGGTCACGCGCATGGCCAGCAATGGAAATCCAGGTAGTGTTTCTCCACCTTTCATAATACAACCGCCCTGGCTCAGGCAATGACTATGTCCATATTGGACCAACTCCGACAGATCGGGCGATGCCTGGTTCATGGCTTCCAGATCGGCATAGAGCTGATCGACCGTGCGATAGCCGCCGAAGAAATTGGTGAAACGCTTCTGACGACTATTGAGTTGTGCCCCCGCCGCCTCGTCAATCGCGACTCGCCACCCCGAGTCGATCAGCGCCGAATAGCCGGCATAATCAACCGCCGCCAGGACATAGCGTTCCTCATGGTTGTTATATTCCCACACATCAAAGGCAGACAGCCGGTCAATGTCAGCGATATCGTCGTAATAGATACGAACGACGAAGGATGAGTCCGCGGCCAGGCTCGCAGGTTGTTCAGATGCGGCCGATGAGCCGGCCCACACCATGCTGCTGATCAGCAGAACGAGAAGAGCGGCGATGATACTGATATGACGTCGTGGATGTGGGGGTTGGTTCATCTGTGGTTTTGACCCTACTTGCGATTTAGTCGCGGCAGGAAGATCGCCGCCAGCATTAACAGGATGAATATGATAAAAATTGCGATTCCGATCGGGTCCATCGATAGCACCTCCAATTATGATCTGTGCTGTTTGCGCGAGCCGGATGGGCTGCGTTCACAATTATAATCGCAGTTGCGGCCGGAACAATCTCAAATCAGGCGGATCGGATGACGAGATGATGCAATAATTGGGGAAATAAGCCGACAAAAAAGCCGCCTGTTCCCAAGCGGCTTGAGCTTCTCTGTCTCGCGCGATCATACCATCTGAGCGGCATACGGGATTCGAACCCGTGCTAACAGCTTGGGAAGCTGCTGTGATACCACTTCACCAATGCCGCAAGTTTTCCGAATTATAATCCGCGACGACGCAATACGCAACCGCAGCATGGCTTACACCCGTTTGGAGTATCGCGATGTTGCAGTGGGAATGATCGGCGGGGGAACTGGTCGTATGTCGATAATCGGTTCAGTTGCTTGTTCCGATGATTCGACTTTCTGTTGCGATGTCGAGTAGACCACCGCGTAATTAACCGAAGCAGTCAGGCCTATCAGCATCCACCACAGGAATGACGGTCGCGATCCGAGGGCAATCGCATCAAAAATGCCGAACAGCCATCCGGAAACCAGCGACCCGGACAGACCGGCGATCAAGGTGTAGCTGGAATGGTCAGTTCTGCCATGTCGAACAAGCTTTCGTCCAGCCTCCCATAGTAAACCGGCGCTGATGATCCAGATTGACAGATAGGCAATCAGCCCCGGCAATCCCACGTCGAGAGCCACCTGGAGCAGGTGGTTGTGGGCATGGGCCAGATCAATGTCTTCGGGAATGGCAAACAAGGGGTAAAGCACTTGGATGACTCGCCGGAAGCTGTTAAACCCCATGCCAGTCAACGGGAAATCGTCGATAGCCAGGATAGCACGCGACCATATCTCCATGCGGCCGGTCAGGCCCAGGACATCGCCAACAATATCCTGGTTCAGTGGATTCATACCAAAAGCGACGAGCATGAATCCCACGATGATAATGCCGATCCCCAGGACGACCCTCCACCGGAGTGGCGAAAAGAAGGCGACCACGATAACGGCTCCGCCACAAAATGCCAGGATACCCCCCCTTGAAACCGTGGCGAAGAGGACGGGAATAGTCAACAGGCAGACGACCAGGATTAAAAAGAAAAGGGACCGTTTTCTGCCCCACAGCTTTTTCCCGAGACCTAGGAGGCATGCTAACGCAAGCGGAGCAATCCAGGCTAATGCGCCGGCCAGTTCGTTCTGATTGATGACGCCACCGACGGCGCCAGGAATATCGGCTGACCGGTCGGGAAGCCAGCCTCGAATCCCATTGAGAAACTCAAACGGAGGCGGCCAAACTGTTCCCATCAGACCGACCAAGGCAAGAAGTCCGCCACCAGCCAGGTAGACCCCAACGATCGGCCAGACAGAGAGATAGCGACTAAAGTCCAGGACGGCGTAGAAGAGCGTGATTCCCAGCAGTAAACCGAGGATCTTAGGCAGGCTCAACGAAAGATCGAACGATATAAATATGCTAATTCCCGTCATCACCAACAGTATAATGATCGCCAAATCGTAGGGCGAGGCAGCAAGGAATTTACCGATGGTGAATTTGCGGAGGATCCAGAAGATTGGGACGGCAAGCAGGATCAATCCCCGGAAACCGGATGGGTACATTACCAAGGGTAAGATCAGCAGCAAAAATCCCCACTGCCAAAGGACTAACCACCGTCCGATCCTCTGCATGAGAACATATTAGCCGGGGTTGCCGGTCATCGCAAGATAAAAAGTGTGAAAAATTGGCGGGTTGCCTCTTTGACCGGAGAGTTTATAATCAGGTCTTCTGCTGACAGGTATTAGGAGAGGAGATGGATTCAAGTCCGTTCGTCTTGCTGGTGGAGGGGCAGACCGCCGGTCGTGAATCGCTGGCGTCGATGCTCGAAAAAGCCGGCTACACCATTCATATCGTCAACACAGGCGCGGAAGCATTAAACTGGTTGGACGAAAATCATAGCGACCTGATCGTCTTCGACGCATCCACGATGCGCTCCAATGGCGTGCGCAATTGCCGCCGCCTCCGACGGTTGGCCGAGCACATACCCATCATCCATAGCCGTGCTGCTGGAGAAGCTGAAGATCGGGCGGCCGAGGCTGATGTCTACTTGGAGAGGCCGTTTTCTTCACGGAAGCTCATTAATCGGACCAAAGCTCTGTTGCCGGCAGATATCAGCAGGGAGGAAATCGTCCGCTACGGGTCAATTACACTCTATCGTATCAAGCGTTCGGTCGATGTAGCCGGCAAAGGTGAATTCACGCTTACCCCCAAACTGGCGCTCCTCCTGGAGATGTTCGTCCGTCACCCCAACCAACTTCTGACGCGACCGCAATTAATGCTGGCGGTGTGGGAAACTGATTTTGTGGGCGATACGCGCACGCTGGATGTGCACATTCGCTGGATACGGGAATGTATAGAAACAGACCCCAGCCGCCCCCAATTGCTCAAAACGATCCGTGGTCAGGGTTATCTGCTCAACATTGCCCCTGACGCAAGCGCCTCACCGGATTATATCCCAGATCCCCATCCCTAGATCTGCTCAACCAGTTGTTCATCAGATAACGCAAAAAAGAGCACCGCCACATCAGGACGGTGCTCCTGTAGATCACCTACTGCCGTAAGGGCGAGTGCCGGTGCGGCCGAGTGCTACTTCGCTTTGCTTGTCGCGCCGGATTCGGCAGCGCGGGCGGCGGCTAAGGCAGCCATCAGGCGACCCTTGCGACGCGCGGCATTGCTGGGGTGAATGACACGCTTGCGCGCCGCTTTGTCGAGCGTCTGATAGGCATCGCGCGCCACCAATTCCGCTTCATCAAGCTTGTTTTCATCGATCAAACGACGCACCCTCTTCACATACGTGCGCGCGGATGCGCGGTAGTGACGGTTTCGCTCCGTTCGCTTTTCCGTCTGTCGGATGCGTTTCTTAGCAGATTCAGTATTAGCCAATTCAAATCCTCCGAAATTGCCTCAGTCATTCAATAGAGGCGTGAGAGCGAATGGATGATAACATATTCGGCAGAAATGACAAGCCGATATACCATTCCCAATGTGAATGATCAGCTTCGCAATCGTCTATTAGCTCACGCCACACAAGCCTATCAAATCGGTCACCTTCTCTTTGGCCCCGACTTCCGGATTCGATCCGCCAATCATCAAATACATCGCTGGGTTGAGGTTCCTGATGAGTCAATCATCGGCGGTTTGGTTACTGATGCCATCCCTGAATTGATCGGTAGCGAGGTTGCACTGCTGGGCCTTCGCGAAACCGATCCTCCGTTTCGGATTGATGGCATTTTTCGGTTATCTGAGGATGGGTTGGGCGACTATTTTGATCTGCAAGTGAGTCGCCTGGGGGAGGAGGATGATGCCGGCTTGCTCCTGACAACGACGGATGTCACCCGCAAAACTCGCCAGGAAATCCTGCTCCAGCAGCAGCGTAACGAAGTTCACCTGCTCTCGGCAAAACTGACCGCGGCCAACGAGCGAATGAGCTACATCCTGAATCGCCTCGTCCCACCGGCCGTCGCCAAACGCATGGTGGAGCAACAAGAAACACCAGCTCCGGGTGGTGATATATTGCGCGAGGCGACCGTTCTGTGCGCCGACATGCGCGATTTTACCGCCTATGCCGAATCCTTCCAGCCAGCCGATACGCTCGAGTTTCTGAATATTTATCTGGCTGTTGTATCTGAGGCCATATTGCGTCATGAGGGCAGCCTGGTTCAACTGGTCGGCGATATGGTCATGGGCGTTTTTAATATTCCCGATGAGCAGACGGATCATGCCCTGCGAGCTGTCCGGGCGGCAATCGATATTCAGGACAGCCTGCGAGATTTCAATGAGAAGGCCGATGCTCGTTTTCCTCAAGTCGCTTTTGGGGTAGGCATTAGCACCGGCCAGGTTATCGCCGGCTACATGGGCTTTCAACAGCGATTTCGGTTCTCTGTCGTCGGCGATCCCACAAATGTGGCCTTTCACCTGAGTTCTCTGGCCGCGGCCGGACGAATCCTGTTGGGCGAGGCAGTCATTCAGGCAGCTGGTGTTGCCCTTGATGTAAGGGAGAAGGGGGATTTTCAGCTGAAACGGCGACGAAAGTTAATCAAGGTTTACGAGCTTGGCGCGATCACAGGTGCGGCATAATTATCATATCGGCAAGTAATCCAAAGGCTTCCTCGACGTTAGTCCCTGTTTTGGCGCTCGTGTAAAGCAGGGGGGATCCCGTCTCCTGAGACATCGCCATTAATTGTTCCTCCGAGATCGCTCTCTCGTTGGTCAGGTCCTGTTTATTGGCCAACAGCACCAGAGAAACGTCAGGATTAAATTGTCGCAATTGATCAGCGTAAGCCTGATAGCTGGATAGCGTGACAGGGCGAGTCAAATCGCACACAATCAGCGCGCCGGATACACCCACGAGAGAGCTGGATTGGCTGAAATCGCGCCCCCCAGCCAGATCCCATATAAGCATGTGGAGCGACAGATCGGGGTACTCTACCGTTTTTCGCGACACGACTACGCCGACGGTTGTCAGGTATTTATCGTCGAAACGCCCTTCCACATATCGTCGAATGAGGCTGGTCTTGCCGACGGAAAAATCACCTAGCAGGCAAACTTTCTTTTGGATCCTTTTCATTTCGTCAGGGTGAATCCCGATCAGGCGTTCGTCTTCTCAACATAGATCCGCAGGCATGACGCCTGTCCGTATGCCTTTACCCGATAAGGCCCGAGCGCGGCCGGCAAGAGCGTGAATCGAACAGCTTCCATCCGGACATCATTCACTTCAATATGTCCCTCGATGACTCCCCAAATCTCCAGGCTTTCGCCGTTGAGCACGCCGGAAAACTCGGCCGCGTTCTCAAATTCGACTCGTTCAGTCGTGAAATACCGATTTTGGCATAAGAGCGAGCGACGAACACCCGCTTTGTCTGCGAGCTGAAGAGGCTTCACCAGGCGTGGCTCGACGATGGTGAAGTCGATCACATCCATCGCCTTATCGATATGGAGCGGGCGAGACACGCCATTGTGGGTTCGATTCCAATCGAAGACCCGATACGTGGTGTTTGAGTTTTGCTGAATCTCGGCGATGACCACGCCATTCAGAATTGCATGGACTGTGCCGCTAGGTACGCAGACGACATCTCCGGCTTGTACAGGCAGCGCATGAAGATGTCCTTCTAATGCCCCATCGACAATCGCCTGGCGAAATAATTCCGGTGTTGTGCCCGAACGAACCCCCAGGATGATCGCCGCATCCGGGTCAGCATGAAGAACCACCCACATCTCGGTCTTGCCCAGTTCATTGCCCTCATGGGTTAGGGCGTAGTTGTCATCTGGATGGACCTGAATCGATAACCTGTCATGCGCGTCCAATAACTTGATGAGCAATGGGAACTTGTTCCGATCCTGTGCCCAGCGATTGTTGGTTCCGATCAGCTTCAGGCCGAGCCGATGGTGAACAGCCGTCAATGGAAGTCCGGCATACAGACCATTGGTCACAACCGCGACGCCGTCCTCATGCGCCGCGATTTCCCAACTCTCAGCCACAACCCCGTCCGGGAGATCCCGCCCATACAGGTGGGCCAGGTTTCGGCCACCCCAAATGTAATTCTTCAGAACCGGGGCGAACAGCAATGGATAGAGGTTCTCACTCATCGACACGTTTCAAGTAGATCGCTCCCAGTGGAGGGAGGGTCAATTCAATTGAGTTTTTCTGATCGTGCTGAAACACCTCGACGCTTTGGCAAGGTTCATTGACCACATTGCTGCCACCGAAGTCGGCCGCGTCGGTATTCAGGATCTCTTTATACGTCCCTGCCTCAGGCACACCCAAGCGGAATTTGTACCGGATGACAGGCGTGAAGTTCAATACCACGAGAATTTTTTCGCCGCTCTTTGGTGAATGACGATAATAGCTGAGAATACTACGCTCATAATCATGCAGATCGACCCATTGGAAGCCTTCCCAGGAATAATCTTCCTCATGCAAGGCGGCCTCAAGCCGGTAAAGCTCGTTTAGCTTCTGCACCATTATTTGCAGTTGTTTATGCTTCGGCTCATCCTCCAACAAATGCCAGTCCAGACTGCGAGCCTCGCTCCATTCACGCCATTGCCCGAATTCGCTGCCCATGAACAGCAATTTTTTGCCGGGGTGACTCCATTGATAGGCGTAGAGTAGCCGCAAATTGGCGAACCGCTGCCAGACGTCCCCCGGCATTTTGTCGAGCATGCTTCGCTTTAGATGAACGACCTCATCGTGCGAAAAAGGCAACAGAAACTTCTCGCTAAAGGCATAGAGCAACGAGAAGGTCAGCGTTCCATGCTGGAAGGAACGATAGATCGGATCGCTTTGGAAATATTGCAACGTATCATGCATCCAGCCCATATTCCATTTGTAATCGAATCCGAGGCCACCCTCATCTGCTGAGCGTGTCACGCCCGGGAAGGACGTGGATTCTTCCGCCACGGTAATGGCGGTCGGGAACAGGCGATGCAGCTCCTTATTGAAGCGCTTGATGAAGGCGATGGCTTCCAGATTCTCGCGGCCGCCGTACCGATTGGCAACCCATTCACCGGGTTTCCGCGAGAAATCCAGGTAGAGCATCGAGGCAACCGCGTCCACCCGCAGGCCGTCGATATGATATTTTTCCATCCAAAAGATGGCATTGCTAATCAAAAACTGCGTCACCTCGTTGCGGCCGTAATTGAATACATAGGTACCCCAATCGGGTTGATGGCCTTTGCGTGGATCCGCATGTTCGTATAGATGTGTTCCATCAAAAAACCCAAGCCCATGTTCATCGGTGGGGAAGTGGGCCGGTACCCAGTCCACGATCACGCCGATATCCGCCGCATGGCAGGCATCGACGAAAGCCATGAAATCATCGGGTGTGCCGAAGCGACGGGTCGGCGCGAAAAAGCCCGTCACCTGGTAGCCCCACGATCCATCGTAGGGATGTTCGGCCACCGGCATCAGTTCGATATGGGTGAAACCCATCTCCTTGATGTAGGGGATGAGATCTCCAATCAAATCGCGGTAAGTGAGCCACTCCCAGCCGTTCTTGCGGCGCCAGGATCCGATGTGCAATTCATAGATGCTGATCGGCCTGGATTGGCCGTTCGACTCACCGCGCTTGGCGATCCATGTCTCGTCCTTCCACTGATGCTTGTTGATGTCCCATACGATGGAAGCGTTGTTGGGTCTCAATTCCCCGGCAAAGGACACTGGATCGGCTTTGGTGACGGTATAGTCATGGTAGCGGGTCTTGATCTCGTATTTGTAAACATCGCCTTCGCCAAGGCCGGGTATGAACAGCTCCCAAATCCCGTTGGAACGATGGAGGCGCATCGGGTGGCGACGGCCGTCCCACTCATTGAAATTTCCGACCACGCTGACGCGCAAGGCGTTCGGCGCCCATACGGCAAACAGCACGCCCTGAATGCCGTTCAACTCCCTTATATGCGCCCCCAACTGTTCATAGATGTGCAGATGGGTGCCCTCCGCCATAAGATGGGAATCAAATTCCGAAAGCGTCGGTGGAAAAGAGTATGAGTCTTCGTGTAGTTGTGTGGCGCCGCCAGTGAACTCATACTCCAGCTGATAGGGGGTGACCTTTTTCCGGTTGGGAATGACGGCCTCAAAGAGGCCGTCTTCATGAATCCGGTCCATTGGCGTGCGTTTTGATTTGCTGACGATTGTGATGGCGGTGGCATTTGGCCGGAAAGCACGAATAATCAGGTCGCCGTTCTCGAGGTGTGGTCCAAGGACATCGAACGGTGCGCCGTGGTACCCACCAACAATGGCTTCTATAACACTTGGTTCCAGCATGGGAGCCTCCATTGGTGATTGATTCCGTATCCTTTTCTTGCTGTAGACGACACGGCAGACAGTTCAGCCGGTTGAAATTGGAACCGGACTGACAAACTCCCGCCCAATGAACCTATTCTACTCCGAAATGGCTTATCTGCACCAAATGAAGATGGAACTGCTTGCTCTCTCAGATTCACTAGATTATAATAATGTATGTTAATTTAAGTATAAGATAACCCGATTGATGATGATGCTCCGATATCACCTGCCCCGGATAATCGTATTGAGGATGGCCGATGAATCGCAAAGAGACAACGATATTGCCTATTTCAAACCGACCGGTTCCCGAAGGACTGACCTGGATAGACCAGGACGCTTACTTGCGTGAAGCCGGCGCACAGAGTCTTAGAACAGAGTCCACTTATCGCAGCGGATTGCGCCTCTTTGCCGATTGGCTTCAGCATTTTCAGAAGTCCGGTTATACCCGAAAGGAGCCATGGCCCCTGACCCCCGATAGACTAACGACGGATGTGGTTCTTGATTATCGTAACTGGCTCATAGCCAATCGCTCGCGGTCGACTGTGACGACCTATATGGCATCTGTAATCGGTTATCTCAACTTTCTGGACGGCTATGACAAGTTGCCGGATACGGTCCAATTAGGGAAATTGCAACGTCAGCTGGCGCGGCGACAAATTGAGCGTAATCAAGCCGAGAATGTGATTGATCTTGATATAGCGCGGCAGGATGTGCCCAGGATTATCGCCTACTATGACTCTCTACCACTACCCCTCGAAAACGACCGCTACAATCGGCGGTTGTCCTTGCTTCGCGACCGGGGGATCGTGCGCATGTTATATTCGACTGCCGCTCGAATATCCGAGGTAGTGTCGCTGAATCGCGCTAACGTGGGCAATGGCCGTGCGGAATATGCTACGATCGTGGGCAAAGGAAACAAGGGCCGCACGCTCCATATCCGCAGTTATGCTCGCGAAGCTATATCAGCCTATCTGGCCGAGCGACGCGATATGAACCCGGCTCTTTTCGTTTCACACAGCCGGAATTCAACCAGCGCTCGCTTGAGTATCACAACGGTTCATAACGTGGTTAAGAAGGCCGTGAAGGCACTACATCTTCATGAAGGGCTTTCTGCCCACGACTTCCGGCATTATCGCGCCACACAACTGCTGCGGGCGGGCATGCCGCTGGAGGTTGTGCAGGAATTTTTGGGCCATGCGGACGTAACAACGACCCGGAATATCTACGCTCCAGTACTGGGTGTGCAGGTTGTAACTGAATGGCTGGACAATCTGGATGTATCGCCGAAGGATGCCTTGAAGGATCCAGCCGCCCCCCTACCCTATGATGACCGTGTAGCGACAATGCTGGATAAATTGTAATTTCTGTACAGCATGTACGTTATCCTGGTCGTTTCCGGTTCAGGAAGGCTTGCGTCTCGCGTACATTCCGAATAGCTGACTGGTAGGTCGTATCGCTACCTTGGTTATAGTTGGAAATCAACCCTGCAGCGCGAGCGGCTATAGCTATGGCTACGGCCGTGCCGATCCAGCGGGGAGTGGTTTGCTCATCCATGAGAATGAACGAATCGATTCCACTGACAGTAAGCTTCTGCATCTGAGTCATCAACCCATCGATATCACTTGCCACGCCGAGATCGAATTTCATCGCATTGACCGCCTGAGTATCGGCATATTGGACCAACTCATCCAGGCTTAGATCGGATGCGCCGGCCACCAGTTGCGCCGGTTCATCACGATGGCGTGTGGAAGGTTTGCCCAAATTGAATTCATCCAGAATGAAATTTTTCAGTCGGAGCATGTTGGCCGATTGTATAACCGGATCCTCGGTTTCGATGAGAAAGGGATCCTCGAGGAACAGGCGATGAGAACCGGCGGCTCCTTGCAATCCGGTAGCATTGCCGAGGATCTTGCCGGCATGGAGAACTGGATCGCCGGCGAGTATGCCAAGCGCTCCATTCAACCCCAGATAAATGGCCGGTTGATAACCGGTATCCCTGGAAAGCTGGTCGGATCGTTGCCCCAACTCCCGGACAAAGCGTTGCAGGTACTCGGCGTTCTCGCCCAATGCTTCAACGACTCGGCCGCCGGTTAGTCGGTAACCAATTCCCGCCGGCCGCAGAGCCAGCATCTCTTCGATTAGATCGGCTGTGGCGGCAAAATCACTTATTTCCAGAAACAAGGGGCAACTCAAATGATCCGGATCGAGATTTGATAAGCCGTACTCAACCGCTAGTAATTCAGCGCTTGCACGATTTTGGGCTGAGGCGACGGCCATCAACAGAGCTTGTTGAAGGGCCGCACGCACGCCATCGGCAATTGGGACAAAGCCGCGCTCGGAGGGATATTCAGAATTGACTTGGCCACATAAAGCCCGAAACCCGGACAGGGGTTGCCCTCGCAATTTTTTCTGGCTCTTGTCAACCAGTCGTTGAGCGGTATGGACTTCCTCAACAGCGATTTCGTGGGATGGGCAATCCCCCCAAAATATCTCGTCCGCATCTGATAATATACCGATCGAAAGCGGTGCGGCCGAATTTCCCAGGGTGGAAGTGCCAGTGGTAATCAGAATGTTGTCGATTGACGGGATCGTTCGTTTCATGGCATTTATTTAATTGGAGCTATCTGTCACAGCGGGAAATTCTCTCAAGACCTCAAGCGGAATATGGCAGAAAATGCGATGTCCCAGGCCGTCATCCTGCCAGGGCGGCTCTTCTTGTTCACAGATAGCGCCACCGTCGGGCAACAGAACGCGACGCGGACATCGGGTATGGAAGCGGCAACCGGCAGGCGGATCAATAGCGCTAGGTACGGTGCCCTCCAGCCGGATACGATGTTGCGTGGCGTTCGGGTCAGGCACGGGGACGGCCGACAGCAAAGCTTCGGTATAGGGATGGTAGGGCGGCGCGAAGATGGCTTCGGTAAGACCAATTTCGACGATTTGACCCAGGTACATCACCGCCACCTCATCGCAAAGATAGCGCACAACACTCAGATCATGAGCGACGAAAATCATCGTCATGTCGTAATCCCTTTGCACATCCAGTAATAAATTCAGCAGAGCCGCCTGCACAGAGACGTCCAGTGAACTCACTGGTTCGTCGCACAGAATGAGACCAGGTCGCCCAGCTAGCGCCCGGGCGATGCCGGCCCGCTGCCTCTCGCCACCGCTCAGCTGATGTGGCAATCGATTGTAATAACTCGCGTCAAGCCTGACTGCCTCCAGCAGGCGCATGACCTCGCCTCTAATCTGCGATTTCGGCACAGTGCCGAAGCGCTCCATCGGACGGCCGATCTGATGGCCGATCGAATTGGATGGGTTCATCGTCGAGTCCGGGTTCTGGAATATCATCTGGAGTTTGCTCACCAGGTCCAGAGCGCGCGAACCCAGATCGCCGGAGATATCAAAACCCATGAAGTCAGCTGCCCCGGCGGTGCTCCCCTCCAGGCCTATGATCGTTTTCACCAAGGTGCTCTTGCCACTACCGGATTCACCCACAATACCCAATGTTCTGCCTCGGCCGAGCGAAAACGAAACGTCCTCCAACGCCTTCACGTAGCGACGGTCGCCGATGCTCAGGACATCTTTGATGGTTCCGTCCCGAAGAGGATAATATTTCGTAAGGCCACTTACTTCCAAAATCGGCTGGGATAAACCCTCCCGTGAAGGGTTGGTGTGCTGTAATGAATCGTGGGAATCATCCGGCGGGTTCCACTGCCCCGCATCAATCTCTTCAGCAAAATGGCAGCGGACGCGGGTGCCGTTCGGCAGCCGGCGAAGCTCTGGCTTTTCCTGACGACAGCAGTCGCGAGCGTAATCGCACCGCGGAGCAAAGGCGCACCCGGACGGCCGATTTTTAGCTGATGGAACATTGCCACGAATGGAGTAGAGGATGCCGTTTATCTTTTCATTCCCTATTCGTGGCAAGCAGCGAAGCAAGCCCTGGGAATAGGGATGTTTGGGTCTAGAAAATAGCTCCTGCACGCCTGCTTGCTCAACCATCTCCCCGGCATACATCACCCCCACACGATCGCAGACCCGAGCAACGACACTAAGATTGTGGCTAATGAACAAAATAGCTGTGTTGAAATCGTGTCGCAGCTTGTCAATCAGATCGAGAACGGCCGCTTCCACCGTGACATCAAGCGCGGTGGTAGGTTCGTCCATGATTAGCAACGCGGGATCATTAAGAAGGGCCATGGCGATTACCACTCGCTGTTGCTGCCCGCCTGAGATCTGATGGGGATAAAGATTCATTACGCCTGCCGGATCGGGCATGTAAACACGATTCAGCATATCCTTGCAATGCTCGGTTGCCTCGTTCCGGCCAAGGCCACGATGGACAATAAGCACTTCCCGCATTTGGTCGCCCAATCGCATGGACGGGTTCAATGATTGCAGCGGGTCCTGATTGACCATGGCGATTTGAGCGCCAAGGATCTGCCGTAAATCCTTGCTTGGTTTACCGCCGAATTCCTGGCCCTGGAAATTGATGCGGCCATGTTTGATATAACCATTGGCGCCCAGGAAGTTGACGATCGACCAGGCGACAGTGCTCTTGCCACAGCCGGATTCGCCGACAATACCAAAAGACTCACCGCGAGCGATAGTGAAGGACACATCCTGGATGGCCTCCACCTCCCCACCGCGAACCTTGTAGGCGACGGTCAACTCCTCTACCTCCAGCACCGGCGCATTCCTCTCGATCATAAGCGTGACATCTCTTTATTACTTTTGATAACGAGTAAGCTCCTCGCGAAGACCATCGGCCAGCAGGCTGAGGCCGATCACCAGAGTTGATATGGCCAGCGATGGCCATATCACCCCCCAAGGTGAGGAAAACATGAATCGACGGGCATCATTGACCATTGACCCCCAATCCGGGTCGGGTGGCGGCAAGCCGAGGCCCAGGAAGCCAAGCGTGCCGATAGCGAAGATAGCATAGCCGACGCGCAGCATCGCATCGACCAGAAGCGGTCCGCGCGCATTAGGCAGGATCTCGTGGAACAGGATGTACCAACGGCTTTCACCCCTCGTCTCGGCCGCTCGTACATAATCTCGCGTACTGATGTCCATGGTCAGGCTGCGAGCCAGACGAGCCACCCCAGGCGCGCCGGTGATGGCGATGGCGAAAATAACCACGAGGTCGCCGCGGCCGAGGGCGGCGATGACCACCATATAGAGGACGATGCTGGGGAAAGCGACGAACGCATCGAGAATCTGCATGATGCCCTGATCCCACCATCCGCGCCGATAGCCGGCGAGTTGGCCCAGAAGCGTGCCCAGCGCCAGCGACACGAGAACGCCCCAGACCGCCACGCCGAGTGGGATCGAGATGGTCTGGTCGTCGACTGAGATGCGTGTTTTCAATAATACGACCTGTGTGCCGACCATGAGTCGGGATAAGGTGTCGCGACCGAGGTCATCGGTTCCCAAGATATTGACTGCATTGGGCGGCTGGTTTTGCGCGAAAAGGGAGGAGTTGGGGGGGTACGGCGTCCAGAAAAATGAGATGAGTCCGACGGTGATCCAAAAGGAAACCATCAGCAGGCCGAGCATTGCGATTCGGGATTCCCATATTATCGACGCCTTCTCCGAAAGTATTTGCCGGAGGGATGGTTTCGATGAAGAGCCGTTTGGCTCAATTGTGGTCATGTTCGAGGTCCTTCCTGCCATGCTCAGGCATACCGTATGCGCGGATTCAACAAGGCATAGGCAAAGTCGCCGAGGAGGCGTGTACCTACCGCCACCATGACGAGGATCATCGCCGCCGCTTCGATAGCGTTAAAATCGCCGAACATGGCGGCGTCATAGATATACTGTCCCAAGCCGGGAAAGCCGAAGATGACCTCGACCACGACCAGCCCGCCGATCAGCCAATTAACATGGAGCATAATGATTGTGATCGGCGTCAAAAGCGCGTTGCGCAAAGCGTGTCGAAAGATGACCCGACTTCGAGGGATACCCTTAATGAACGCGGCGCGGATATAGGGCGTATCCATCACCTCAACCATGCCGGCGCGTGTCATCCGAGCCACATAGCCCAATTCCACGGCCGTCAGGGTCATCACCGGCAGGATCAACAAGCTTGGGTTTTCAATAAGGGCATCGGGTGAGGTGAATATCGCCACGGCCGGCACGACCTTGAGCCAAACACCAAAAATGAGTATGAAAATTATACCGGTTACAAATTCAGGGGTAGCCGTCAAGGCCAGCCCTGTTGTCGAGATGATCCGGTCGATCAACCTGCCCTCGTTCGCTCCGGCGATAATCCCGAATAACAAGGCTAAAGGCATGACAACGGCAAAGGCGACGGCCGCCAGCACGATCGAATTGCGCAGGCGAGGAAGTAACGTCGCCGAGACCGGCCGGCCTGTTTGGAGTGACTGGCCGGCGTCGCCACGCAACAACCCTTTGCGCAAAGGGATGTATTGGCTCGGACCATCCCCCGCGCGGCGCATTCCACTCTTCGTAAGCACCCAAACCTCAGCGCCCTGGCCACGCACCCATTTGACAGCGTTGTTCTTGTTGTCGACACCCCAAAAGAATTGGGCCCCGTTTTCGTCTGTTCGCCATTCGATATCGGCCGATCCGTTTGTTATCGTGCCGTCGGGCTGCCGCCAGGTAGCAACCAGTTCATCCCCCTGCAGTCGCCATTGGGTCGGGGTTCCATTGTAATCCACCCACCATACTTGTTCGCCGGTTATGTCGTTGCGGGTGGTGATGAGCGGCCACCCAATTCGCGTTTCCGCGCGTTGGTCGCTGCCGATCAGCCAATCCAGGTATCGTTGCCAGGGTGGCGCATCGAGACCTAGCTGGAGGCGGTAGGAGGCCCGTTGTTCCGGCGTGGAAAACACGCCCAGGATTTTAACGGTCACGTCACCGGTGCCGATGTCCAAAAAGAGCCAAAGCAGCACTGATACGAGAAACATCGTCACAAAGGTGGATATGGCACTGCGAATGAGATATCGAGCCACGAAGAATCTCCCTTCCGGCAACCCCTACAACGTCCTATCATACACCTCATAGTAGAAGTCAAAGGCTGTCGGATGGGCCACGATGCCCTCGAACCGTTCATGAGTGATGTTCCAGACCTTTTTCCAGAAGCTATTGCCGATCGGTCCTCGGTCCTGCATGATGCCCTCGATGGAGCACATGATTTCGCGACGAGCTTCCACATCGAGCGTGGCCTCGGCCTGACGCAGCAAAGCCTCGAACTCAGGGTCAACCCAGCGCGTTTCGTTCCAGGCTCCGATGCCGTCTTTGGTGTAAGCCAGGGCCAGCACCATCGTGCCCAGTGGTCGATGCGTCCAGGCAGTGATCCCCAGCGGAACCTCCGTCCAGCGATCCCAATACCCGTCCGGTTCGGTGATATCCAATTCGATGTCGAAGCCGGCAGGTAAGGCCAACCCCTTCAACGCCTGGGCGACTGCAGGCTCATTCTGATCGTTTTTAGTGGACAAAACAACCTTGATCGGCAGGTCGATTCCCTTCTCGGATGCATATTCCTCCATCAAGGCCCGGGCGCCATCCGGATCGTAGGGAGGAATCGGCCGTCCACAATATTCCGGATGAATCGGCGCAATATGAGCATCGATGGACAGATCGCCTTCCCCGAAGTAGGCAAGCTGCAGAATTCTGTCCCGATCTTGCGCCATCTTCAGGGCGGAACGGACGCGATTATCATCCCAGGGTTCCAGATCGACGCGCATTCGCAAGACGAGAGACTGAGCAGTGCTAACGGTGCGCGTCACCAGACCGGGCACGTCCTTCAAGGCTTGCCAGTCCGACGGCCGCGGGTCATGGAGCGAATCGACCTGGCCCGATTTCAAGGCGGCGGTACCGGCATCCCGGTCGGTCGAGACGTAGATCACTTCATCCAGATAGGGTAGCGTCAGGCCGTCAGCGCCTGTTCGCCAATAATCTTCCCGGCGACGAAAGGTGGCGCGCTCGCCTTCTGCATACTCTTGCAGGAGAAAAGCGCCCGTACCGACAGGTTGTCGCACGATATCGCCGCCGAAATTGCGGTGCAAAATAACCGCCGGGTAGTGGAAAAGATGCTCCGGGACACCGATGTTGGGTGTTTGAAGGTGCAGCCGGACGTGATAATCATTCACCTTCTCTACATCGTGAATCCCGTTGAGATAGGATAGCAGGCCCAGCATCGACGAACCGACGTCAGGATTCAACCACTCGCCGAAGGTGAACATGACGTCATCGGCCGTCATGGCATCGCCGTTATTAAAGGTCACTCCCTGCTTGAGATACAGATCCCACGTTTTAACATCCTCACTGGCCTTCCAGCGCTCGAGCAGATAGGGGCGCGTCAGGTTGTCGCTGCCCGTCTCTGTCAGATACTCGCAGACCTGACGGACGATATTCGCGCCTTCCAGCCACGATAGACGGGCGGGATGGTCCAGTAACTGCAGTTGCATTGACTTGACGAGGCGCCCGCCACGTCGGGGGCCAACTGTCTGCCCGCCTTCGGCCACAGTGCTTTTCCTGGTCGGAGCGGCTGTGGGGGTCATTCCAGTCATGGCTGTTGGACCGGCACAGGCGGAGATGAGCATGGCCGTAGCGGCCGACATCCCCAGGAGCGTAGACAAATGCAAAAACTCTCGCCGTGAGATTCCTCCCTGCTCAAGCTTGGTATAAGCGTCGGGGATAGCGGGATGAATTTTTTCCATCGCCTTTTTTGAAACATTCCAGTTCTTCATTGTTGTCTCCTATGATGCCCTCAAACCCATCCCGTAATGGGCGTGCAATAATCAAGTATATGGGTGAGGATATTGTAGCCATGACGGCCGCAAAGTGGGACAGAATCGCGACAATTAGTGGGAAAACTATTACGGGAACATATTATCATGAGGCTCTCCGCCCGAATAACAGGATTTTGAAGTGGTCGATGCCGGGACTATAATGACTTATCCAACGTCCTCGATGATATGGGACGTCAACCACCCTCTCATGGAATCGAACTGCTTTGTCTGACCAAACATCCACTGCTTTCATCCTCTGTGGCGCCCTGGCAAGAGAAGTGATGGCCATTATCAAGCGCCATGAATGGCAAGTGGATGTGTATGGCATACGGGCTATCGACCATATGGTTCCGGAACGAATCGCCCCTGATGTAGCCCGCAAGTTCGAAGCCATTCGTTCCCGCTATCAGCATATCCTTGTCATTTATGGGGATTGCGGCACGCGCGGGGCACTCGATGAATTTCTATCTCAACACAACCTGGAACGAATCGAAGGCCCGCATTGTTACGAGATGTACGGCGGGCCGCAGTTTCAGGAGATGATGGATGAAGAACCGGGCACTTTTTTTCTGACTGATTTTCTGGTCCGTGGATTCCGTGGCACTGTTTGGCACGGGCTGGGATTGGATCGATACCCGGAATTGCTGGATGAATATTTTCGCAACTACAAGCGCCTTGTCTATCTGAACCAGATGGAAGACGCGGAGTTGATCGCCAAAGCCGGCGAGATCGCCATTACGTTGGGATTGCCGCTGGAGATCAGGCATTCAGGCTACGGCCTCCTGGACCAACGTCTGTGCGACTGGATGGAGCGCCATGGACTACACCATGAACAAGGTTCAGTTTAATAAAACCAGCCTATCCACGACTCGGCTGGGATTGGGGCTGGCCGCGCTCGGTCGGCCTGGGTATATCAACCTGGGCCACGCGGCCGATCTGGATCATGAGTATGATCCCGCGGCGATGGAATCCCACGCTCACGCCGTGTTGGACGTGGCTTGGGAGCATGGTATTCGCTACTTCGACGCAGCCCGATCCTACGGTCGGGCCGAGGAGTTCCTGGCGTCGTGGCTCAAATCGCGAAATTTTCGCCCGGAAGATGTCGTAGTCGGTTCGAAATGGGGCTATACCTACACGGCCGAATGGCGCATTGACGCAGAGAAACATGAGGTGAAGGACCTTACCTTGCCCGTGTTCCGGCGGCAGATCGCCGAAAGCCGTGCATTATTAGATCCCTATCTCAGACTATATCAGATCCATTCGGCCACGCTAGAAAGCGGAGTTCTCGATGATCGCGCATTATTGGACAGTCTGGCAGAACTCAGAGACACAGGAATGGTGATCGGCCTGTCTCTAAGCGGTCCGGGACAGTCCGATACCTTGCGCAAAGCTATGTCCATTCGGATCGGCGGTTCGCCCCTGTTTGGTTCCGTCCAAGGGACATGGAACTTGCTGGCACAGGAGGCGACCGGGGCGCTCCAGGAGGCTCATGATTCAGGCATGGGGGTGATCGTCAAGGAGGCATTGGCTAACGGTCGTCTGACCTCGCGAAATGATACTCCCACGTTTGCCGAGAAGCGTCTTGTCCTGGAACGTCTGGCGGCAGAGAAGGGGACAACCATCGACGCCTTGGCGCTGGCAGCCGTGCTGGCCCAGTCGTGGGCAGATATTATCCTCAGCGGTGCCGCTCAGGCTCGGCATCTTGAATCCAATCTCAAGGCACTCGACGTCGAGTGGGACAATGAGATGGATAAGCAACTGCCGTTATTCGCGGAGCCGGCCGAGGAATACTGGCGGGCCAGAAGCCGGATGAACTGGAATTAGGTCCCGGTTTCCGAAGCGCTTTCGGTTATTGGCTCAACCGCAGGTTGATCATTCGGAGAGATGGCCGGTTGTTTATATTTTGGCGGACGAGAAACAGGGAGCGAACCTGGCTGAGTGGGCGGGATTACATCCGGGGCGGAGGCGAAGTGGGATGCGCTCGGCCGATCAACCTTGGTCACCGATCGGGCTTTGGATAACGCTTGTGTCGTCACCTCGGCATCCGTCAGATCGACATCTGTCAAGTCCGCACCGGTTAGATTGGCGTTATTGAGGTTGGCCCATCTTAGATTCGCTCTCGACAGATCGGCTCGGCTGAGGTCGGAATCACCCAAAATGGCGCCTCGAAGGATAGCGCCGCGCAAGTTCGCACCACGCAGCTGAGCCGCGCGCAGATCCGCACCGCTCAGGCCAGCCTCCTCCAGAACACCCCGATTGAGTATCGCCCGGCTAAGGTTGGCGATGCTGAGGTTGGCACGGCTCAGATTGCAACCCGTCAAATCGGCACCGCTGAGAGAGACCCGTCCCATGATGGCATCGGTCAGACTGGCCCCAATTAATATCGCCCGATTCATCGTTGCACCGCGCAAGTTGGCCAGATTCAAATTCGCGTCGCTCAGTTCGGCATCGGTCAAATCGGCCTCGCTGATGATTGCCCCGCCGAGTTGTGCATTGTTTAACTTGGCTCCGATGAGTGTGGCGCCCGCCAGATTCGCACCGCTCAGGTTAGCATCAGTGGCGTTCACTTCGGACAAATTCGCTTTACCGAGGTTCGCCAGGCTTAGATTTGCCCCATCCAGAATCGCACCGATCAGAATCGCGCCATTTAGTTTGGCATTCTTCAGAATAGCACCAGTCAGATCGGCGCCGCTCAGATCGGCTTTGGAAAGATTGGCATCTGAAAGATCTGCCTGACGAAGGTCGGCCGCGACAAGATCAGCCCTGGTGAGAATTGCGCCTCGGAGATTGGCCTCGCTCAATCCAGCATTGCTTAACGTTGCACCACGCAAATAGGTTTCACTCAGATCAGCGCGAGTCAGGTCGGCCGAATCCAGATTGCTTTCACGCAGATCAGAAGCAGGCATGACGACTTCCGCCAACCGCGCCAATCTGAGGTCGGCATTTCTCAGGTTAATGCCGGGCATTGGAATCCCGGCGATTTCCATACCACCCAGTTCAGCCGCCTGGAGATCGACGATCGGTTCCCCTGCTTTCAGGAGAGCCGATTCATAAAGGAACCGCACGATCTGGCCTCGCCCTTCCCCATTCAGATTGCGAAGGATGGTCAAGGAATGGGCGCGAGCGACTCTTGTTGTTTCGCTATCGGCCGCAGCTTGCCGCAGATTATGATTCAGTAACAAGTCGGTCATGCGGTCCAGGTAGCTTTCGACCATCACTCGCTCATCGCCAAGGCGAGCGATATCCAATTGTGTGCGACGCCAGGTCACCGTGAGCCAAAGCGCAGCCCCAATGAGCAGGACTGGAATCAACATGAGGCCCAGCATATTTATCAGGGCCAGGGAGCTATTCCGCGACAGAATAAACTGAAATGCCAGAATGGTTGCGATGATTATGACCAAAACGACGAGAAGAGCAGCAACCGTCCGGCGAGGGGATACCCTGATGGAACGATAGAATTGGACGATGTTTGTCTTGAATGAGTCATTCATTGGGGTGCCTGCATTATTTCTCTGGAAGAGCCTCCTGAAACCCCACCGGTAGGATAATAGAGGATCGGGTACAAGGAGACGATAGGCAATATGGCTAATTCATGGGAACCCATTGGTCCAATAAGCTCTTCATACCATGACGAATCATCTCGGCATCGGCCGCATTGGGCGACTTCTGGAGATAGGCATTCAAATAATGAGCCGCTTGTGGAAGACGGCCTTGATGATAATAAACCAATCCCAGATCGCGCAAGTGTTCCGGTTCATCGGGTCGTGTCTGACGAATAAGTTGGATTACGGCTGCTGCACTGGCCCATGAAGAGGATGATACATAATCAGAACGCAGATTAGCCAGCATTCGTGTCAGGATGTCCCTGGCTGATGCCGGCGCGAACCAAACCGCTTCCAAAGGGCCTTCATAGCCCAGCGACAGATGAATGAGTTGGGCGCAGTCTGTCAGATCGAGCCGGCGGCCGCCATGGAAGGGATCAAGCCATATATCGGTCACACCCTCGCGAATCCCGACAATAAAATGGCCGGGCAGGTTGATGCCGAAGGCCGGTATCCCCAGACGAGTGGCGATGTCGATATAGATGACCGAGAGAGAGATGGGGCTGCCCAACCGCCGGTCAAACACATCATTGAGAAAGTTGTTGCGAGGATCGTCATAGTCGGCCGTGTTGCCCCGGAAACCGGCACCTTCGAACAATAATGAGGACAGGTGCTCGGCCTGAAGACCAATGGAATCGCTTTGGCTGACGAAATCCGACGCCTCTTCACTTAATTCGTGCAATTCAGCCATATAGGCCGACACAGACAGGTCCGGATAAGCGATGGCCCGGGCAAATTGTAGCGCGGCACGGGGCACATTGATTTCCGCTAATTGCAGTTCGTCACGATACATCCATTTGCCCATATTCTACATTATGAGCCATCCATGCTCATTTGCCAACTGGAACCATGCTATAATCCCGAGTGATGTATGTGGAAATTCATTTGGAAGACATTGTTCGGCTTCGCAAGAAACATCCCTGCGGAAGTGATGAATGGGAAGTCGTTCGTCTGGGCGCCGATGTCGGCCTGGTTTGCCGTGGCTGCCGGAGGCGCATTCTGTTGCCTCGTGGTGAATTCAATAAACAACTCAAATCAATCATATCCCCATCTGAAAAGCGCGAATAAATGACAGCGATTCTGGTCGCTCTGCACATTGCCAGCATAAGCGGACTGGCCTTATATGGGTTGCTGGGGTTTCTGACTCTTGGCTTGTTTCTGCGCGTTCGCGATCGCACGTACGTCATTCCGCCTCTTCCGGAGGCTGATCTCCCGTCGGTGACGGTTCAACTGCCGATCTATAACGAACGCGAAGTTGTTCAGCGTCTCATCGCGGCGGTTGTTGCCCTGGATTATCCACGCGACAAGTTGGAGATTCAGGTGCTGGATGATTCCATTGACGAGACAGTCTCTCTGGCGGCCGCTTGTGTCAGGGCTTACCAGGCGCGGGGCTACAATATTCAGCTGCTGCATCGAAACGATCGGCACGGGTTCAAGGCCGGGGCGCTCCAGGAATCGTTGCAGCAATCCCGGGGCGAATTGATCGCCATTCTGGATGCCGACTTTATTCCCGCCCCTGATTTTCTGCGGCGGGTCGTCCCCTACTTCCTGGATGATCCCCGGATCGGCGCGGTTCAAGCGCGCTGGGGTCACCTGAACAGGGGCGACTCGGAGTTGACAAGCGCGCAGGCGGTCGCGCTCGATAAACATTTCGCCGTGGAACAATTGGTGCGGCACCGGGCGACGTTGTTTCCAAAATTTAACGGCTCCGCCGGCGTATGGCGAAGAGCCTGCATCATCGATGCGGGCGGCTGGCAGATCGATACAGTTTGTGAGGACCTTTGCCTCAGCACCAGAGCCGTATTGGCGGGTTGGAAGTTTCATTTTGCCGATGACGTCGTGGTTCCGGCGGAGCTTCCGGCCACGGTATTGTCCTACAAGGTACAGCAAGCCAGATGGGCCATGGGGGCGACGCAATGTATGGTTAAATACGCGCGGCAAATCCTGCATGCTGAACAACAAACTTTTCTAGCACGCATCTACGCCCTGCTCTCCATGTCAGCCTACCTGACCCATCTCCTGTTCCTGATTCTCCTCCTGGTCCAATTACCGCTTCTGATCGCCGGCGTTCGCCTGCCTTCCTGGCTGTTTCTTTTTAGCATCATCGGCCTCGGCCAACCAATCCTTTTTATTCTCGCCCAACACGAGTTGTACCATGATTGGCTGCAACGCATGCGCCACTTTCCTACGTTGTTGCTTGTGGCCATCGGCCTGGCACCCTCCAATTCATGGGCGGTGATCAATGGTGTGCTACGACGTGATTTCACATTTGATCGCACTCCGAAAGGCCCCCGCCGCAGTTACCGACTAACCCCCGGGCTGATGCTAGGTATTGAAGGGTTCCTCTTCCTTTATTCGGTTGTTACCTTGATCTTCGCCCTCAGCCGAGGATATACCGGTCCAGTGTTTCTGTTAGCAACCACTTCACTGGGATTTGGCTACGTGGTCCTTCTCGGTATTCTAGAATTGCGTCCCGCTCCACAATCAGCTTAGATATCAATATTATCAATAAAATGAATATTAATATTATGATTATCAATATACTTATTGACATTATTGATATTCTATTATATTATTCTGATATTACAGAGTGGCAGTCATAATGTATTGTCATACATCTTGATCGGAGTACAGGCCCTTCATGAATCCAGTAATCGGACAATGTCCCATTTGCGGCAGCAATCTGCACGTGACTCGGCTGAATTGCCGGAATTGTGACACGACGATAGACGGTCACTTCACCCTCGGCCGCCTCTACCAACTAAGCTCAGAGCAGCTGGATTTTGTGGAGGTGTTTCTGCGGTGTGAAGGCAAGATCAACCGCGTTGAGCAAGAGATCGGTCTCTCCTACCCGGCCGTCCGGGCACGCTTGACAGATGTGATTCGCACCCTGGGCTATGAAGTCGGGGATGCCGCTCCAACCACTCAGGGTGTATCGGAAGAAACTCGTCGTGACATCCTCAATGAGCTTCAGAGCGGCGGATTGACGGCCGAGGAAGCCTTGCAGATGCTCCGCGGCGACACAAGATAAGGGTAAGTTCACCAATTGTAATGTCATCGTTTCGATGGCTGCACAAAATACCGCAGTCATGCGGCAGCTTCATGGAGATATATCGCAATGGACACAAGCACAAGACAAGAAATACTTCAACTATTGGCCGATGGGAAAATAACGGCGGCCGAGGCGATCGAGTTGCTGGATAACAAGGCCGCACAAGCGGTTGAGAAGGCTCCTGTGGCTGAGACGATCGAGGCGCTGAAAGCTGGAGAGAACGTTCAACCCACAACTGGTGAGATCCCTGTTGAGGAGTTGAAAGAGAGCGAAGTGGTTTCGCTTAAAATCAACCGCGACGATATCATTCCGTCCGCAAAGGACGGCCCTCGACCGCGATGGCTCAAGATCCGCGTCAGCGAGCTTGATTCGGGCCGCGGAAGGGTAAACATCAATATCCCCATCGGCATTGTCAATTTCGGCTTGGGAATTGCAAGTCGCTTCGGCGGCGATAACGCCGATTTGGCGCAGGCCGGCGAATTATGGCAGATGGTGAAAAACGGCGAGCGTGGCGTGCTGGTCGATGTTGAAGACGAAGAAGATAACGAGCACGTACAGATCCTGCTGGACTAATGCCAGGATTGATTGATAGAGAGGGTTCAACAACATGTCCAAAGAACGATTCACCACCGAAGGATCCCCTTTTATTCGCGTTGATTCCTGCCAGGGTGACTTGATCATTCGAGGCTGGGCCGAGTCAAGTCTGGAGATCAAGGGTGATTTTCAGACACACCACTCAGACAAGGGCTTCCTGATCACCGGTCAGGGTAATCTCTATCTAAATGTCCCCGAAGGCGCCGTTCTGTCGGTGGGAAAGGTAGGCGGCGAATTGATAGTCCGCCATGTTACCGGTATTAGTTCCTACGAATATGTGCAAGGCGATGCTGCGTTCACCCAGACAGGCGACACAAAAGCAGGTATCGTCCATGGCAATCTCGTTGCCAAGCAAATCGCCGGCGCCTTATCGGTTGACGAAGTAAACGGAGATGTTGTCGTTCGCGGGGCAGGAGAGACCACCTTGGTCGAGGTTCACGGCGATCTGAGCGCCAGGCTGGTCGACGGCAACATAACTGTTGAGACGATCAACGGCGATACTAGCTTACGCAATATCAACGGTAATGTGGCCATTCAGCGGGGCTATCGGGACGTCAATCTCATTGGTGTAAACGGTTTAGTTAACATCAAAGCCATCATGGGTGACATCCGTCTCCGTGGAGGATTGTCCGCCGGCGATCACTCTCTGGAAGCAAGAGGTGATATCATCGTGCGTTGGCCGGCAAGCCTTCCGGTCAATTTGAACATAACAGCCGCAAAAATCAATAACCGTCTGTCACTCGAAGACATCACCGACAAGAAAGGCACCCAGATCGGCCGCATCGGTCAAGGAGACACCTATCTGACATTGGTGTCCGAAGGGCAAGTAGTATTACGGGAATCCGAACCGGATCACGGCGATGACAAGCAAATCGAAGGCAATATGGAATTTGGCCCTGGATTTGAGTTCGATGACATCGCAACCAGGATCGAAGCGGAAGTTAACAATCACATTTCGCGTGTCACGCGCGATCTGGAGACAAAGTTTGGCAAGGATTTCGGCCAGCGAATCTCAGAAAAACTGGCGCGGAGGAGCGAGAAAGCCGCCGGACGCGCCCGACGCCAGGCCGAATTTCAACGGCAACCAAGCGGGTTCGATTTTGGCTTTACCGCTCCAACGGCACCAATTCCCGGAAAAATCGTTTCGACCGAAGAACAATTAAAAATCCTTAAGATGGTCGAGGACGGCAAAATATCACCAAAAGAAGCAGAAATGCTGATGGAGGCGCTGGAGTCCTGACATTCGCTATGGCTCTCAACTCTTACCCGGTTTACAATATACTTCACGAAGGCAGGAGATTGCGGTGCGTGGGCCACTCAGTTGTGGCCCACATACCGACTGCGATGCTCAGTGGATCAAGTGTTAGGCGACAGGGTACGAGACTAAAGCGAACGATGGATATTTCGATTCCGGCAACCCGCCCGGGGGATGGATTGCGTCCGGTAGATCTGTCTCGCGATCTGTCCCAAGTCGTCGAGCTGCTTAAAATGGCGTTTGGGGAATCGCTGGATGGAGATGGGTTCCAATACTTCGGCGATGGCACAGGGCCAATGAATGAAATCCTGTACCGTTTTAATCCGATAACCTCCCGACTCTCCAATGGCTTTGTATGGCAAGCCGATGGCCGTGTCATCGGCAATGTCACTCTGATGACGACCAGAGCATGGGATCGATATCTTGTAGCCAATGTCGCCGTTCACCCCTCATATCGGCGAAGAGGCATCGCCAGGGGATTAATGCAGGCGGTCATGGAGGCAGTCAGGAAGCAAGGCGGCCGCACGATCCTGCTTCAGGTGGTGAAGGATAACCAGCCCGCGCTTGACCTGTATCGCAGTCTGGGCTATGTCGGCATCGGCAATATGGCTTCATGGTCTGCGACGCGATCGAGGCTCAGGCAAATCCCGGGCGATGCTGGTGAGGAGGCGAGTACACACATCGATCCGCTGCCTGCTCGACTGTGGCGCGAAGCGTATGAGCTGGACACTGCTCATGTGCATCGGGACCTCAACTGGCCCGAGCCGTTGTCGCCCGATGCCTATCGCCGCACATGGTGGCAGCGATTCATGGACTTTACCAACGGCCGCCAGGTTGAGACCTGGATCACAGCCAATCTCGATGGTAATTTGAATGGCCTGGTCAATATCGCCTGCGAATGGGGTCGAAGCAATATGATCACGTTACGCATCAGGCCCGATTATGCCGGGCGACTGGAACGCCCGCTTTTGGCCAAAGCTATTCGTCGCCTGCAATACCTGCCTCGACGCAACATACGCATCGATCATCCTGAGGCGGATGAACACACCGGTCACTTACTGAACGAAGCGAATTTTTCAATCCAGCGAACCCTGACCCATATGCGTCTGGATCTTTCATAACTATTACGAGGGTAACCTAATGGCCACGACAGAAGAAAGATTACAAATCCTCAAGATGATCGAGGAAGGGAAAATCAGCGCCGCCGAGGGCGCCGAATTGCTACGGGCGCTGGATACCAAAGGCGATAAACTTCAAGCCCAGGAGCCGTTGAAGGGGGCCAGCGCCCCCCGCTGGTTTCGCGTGCGCGTGACCGATACAACTACCGGCCGCAACAAGGTCAATATCAATATCCCGATGGGACTCGTCAACGTCGGCATGAAAATGGGTGCGCGATTCGCCCCGGAAATCGAGGGGCATCGCCTTGAAGAACTCCTGGAAGCCGTTAAATATGGCCAACTCGGAAAGGTGATTGATGTTACCGATGAAGAAGATGGCGAGCGCGTTGAGATCTTTGTTGAGTAGTTCTTGACGAATGATCCCATTTCATGCTATTCTTTCAGCGGCTTCGGCCATAAACTGTCTCGGAGGTGTGCAATGATGCAGGCACAATTGAATGAAATCGAAAGATGCCCAATCGCTGACGCGCGCCTCTTCACCCCCCTCGTCTGATTCCTCTTTGCAGGACTGCAACTGAATTAGCGGGCATTATGGGCCGGCGCGTGTCGCCGGTTTTTTGATGTCCAGTTAACTATCTGACGGCAGCGTTCGATCCTCGACCGCTACGGTCGGTCGCAACATGGCCCATTCGAGGTCATGTTACACAGATTCGGTTTATTTCCTGTAATTGCAATGAACGAATACGAAGATATCGATAAATTTTTGGATTGGGAAGAACGCCTCGAAAACGACGGCCGTTTGCCACGAAACGCAAGTGGGAAACCCGGCAAGGCAAAGAAGAAATCAGCCTTACCAGCTGTGGAACTGACTGATTTCATCGATGACGCTGCCCAATGGGTTCCGTCCTATGCTCGGGCACTGGACCCGCGCCACCACGAACGGACTTGGCTTATCGAATCAGTATCCCAATTTTACCGGGATAACACCATCACCGACGTCACTCGCCGAGTGAAAGGCGGTAAGGAAGCCAACGTCTATTGTTGTATTGGCCACCCGGCGACGGGCATGGATTTAATCGCGGCCAAGCTCTACCGGCCGCGCATGTTGCGGACGCTTAAGAACGACGCCATCTATAAGTCCGGCCGCCAGCTACGGGATGAGGCAGGCAAACAGCTCAAGGGCCGGCGTGAAAAGCTGGCGCTACAGCAGAAGACGACCTTCGGCAAACACCTTGACATGGTTTGGTGGATTGGTAATGAGTTTCGAGTGCAAAACTCGCTATATGAAGCCGGCGCGGCCGTTCCTCGCCCCATCGGCCACAACGGCAATACGATTCTGATGGCCTACATTGGTGACGAATGGCTGGCAGCCCCAGCGCTCAGCGATGTCTCTCTGGAGCGGGCCGAAGCGTCCGATTTGTTCGATTCGGTTATGCACAATGCGCGCCTCATGCTCGAAAACCACTACGTCCATGGCGACCTTTCAGCGTTTAATATTCTCTATTGGGACGGGAAAATCTGGATCATTGATTTCCCTCAGGTAGTTGATGCCAGAATCAACCCGAACGCGCGAATGTTACTCGGGCGAGATATCAAGCGGGTATGCGATTATTTCGGCCGTTTCGGGATCCGTTCCGACCCGGAACGCATCACTCGCGAGCTGTGGATTCCCTACATGGGCGATGACTGATGCAACACAAACCGGCGCGGTGCGTATTGTGTGAAGGATGAACACGACTCAACGGACTTTACAGGATACGCTCCGAATCCACGGTGAAGATGCCAAGCGACGGCTGCGGCCGCTCCTGATCTTTGTCGCCGTGCTTTGGTTTATCGAGATCGTAGACAGCCTGCTGTTTGGCGGGGCGCTTGACGGCTTCGGCGTCATTCCCCGCCAAACAGCCGGTTTGAAAGGTATCTTCCTCGCGCCGCTACTGCACGGCAACTTCGCTCACCTGCTGGCCAACACGATCCCCTTTATCATCCTCGGCTTCCTGGTCATGCTCCGGCATGAAGATCGGTTTTTGGCGATATCCATAGTCATCACCCTTGTCAGCGGCCTGGGGACATGGCTCATCGCGCCCAGCAACACGGTCCATATCGGTGCAAGTGCCCTGGTGTTCGGCTACTTTGCCTTCCTCGTTGTCAATGCCTGGTATGAGAGGAGCATCGCCGCCATCGTGCTGGCGGTAATTGTCATCATCTTGTATGGTGGATTACTGGCGGGCGTCTTGCCTGCCGGCAATGGGATATCATGGCAAGGCCACTTATTTGGGGTTGTAGGCGGTGCGGTGGCGGCTTATTATTACAGTCCGCGACGATTCTAAATCGCGGGGCGGCTTTCGATCTCTTCAATCGAGCGCTGAAACTGGCGCTCACCGATGACGGCCAGACCGATGCTGAGAATATATAAAGCGGTCAATGGGGCCATTGTCAGGAGCATGGTAACCGGGTCAACCGAGGGGGTTATAACCGCCGCCAGAACGGCAATCAGAACGATCGCCACCCGCCATTGATTTTTCATCGTCCCCGCTGTCACCAGACCAGCGCGGGCAACGATATAGACCAGAATCGGCATCTGAAAGCTGAGGCCAATCCATAGCAGAAGGCGAGTGATAAAGCTCAGGTACTCCTGGGCCGTCCATTCGGCTCGGAAAATATTGGGCATGAAGTTGGCAAGAAAGTAGATCGCCGTCGGAGCCAATACATACCAGGCGAATGCAAGTCCCAATCCGAACAGCAATAAAGCGCTAGGTATGAAAATGTAGAAATAGCGCTTTTCCTGCTCCTTCAGGCCGGCTCCGACAAAGCGCCAGAACTCGTAAAGCAAGATGGGCATGGCCAGGATGATACCGGCCAGCAACGACACACGAAAATAGGTTTCGATACCTTCTGTCGGCCGCAATGTTTGCAGCGCCGCCCCGCTCTGTATACTAACCGCATAGGGCCGAAGCAAGAACTCCAGAAGCTGATTGGCAAAAACAAGACCGATGATGGTGGTAACAAGCAAGGCAATGGCCGCATGGGTCACATGCACACGTAGCTCATTGAGGTGGCCGAACACACCCATGACCGGCCCAATATCGTGCATTGTTTGATTCTCGATCTGCTGATCCATGAAGGTCCTAATCCGGGTCCTCGAGGATATTGGTACGGGCAGGCAGTCTGGGAGGAGGCGAGATGGACGATAAACCGTTACCGTTTACCTCGCGAGCGCCTGCGACCGGGCTGGTTGGAAATAATCGTGGCGGTTGATGGGCCGGATCGTCATCTTGAGGTATCGAGGATTGTTTTCTTGCCGGCGTTGGTCTGGTAATCCTGGCTTTTGTCGGCGATGGGGGGGGCATGATTGAGTGTTCTATCTCGCCTCTGGCCTCATTAATCGCCTGTTTGCCATCAATGACCGAACCGGTCGTTAGCGACAAGATCTCCTTGCGAAGTTCAGCCATCTGGTGATGCAGCTCGTTCATCTCCTCGACCGTTACCCTCAGTTGCCCGGTCTCATCGGCTGAATCAAGTTCGGTGGTGAGTTGTCGAATCGACGCAAACCCTACCTTCTGGATGCGTGCCACCAAGGCGCCGAGAGTGCGGGCGGCGCGGGCAATGCGCTCCGGTCCCATCACCATCCCGGCGATAATTATAATGAGAACGACTTCCGGCAAGCCAACGCCGAAAATATTGTCCATCGATCGTTATCAGACCGCAGGATCGTCGGGCGAGTCGCTTGTCTTCTCGGCCGCTTCTTTTTTATCGGCGCTTTCCTGTCCCTCCTTCAAGCCATCACGAAAGGCGGCTACACCCTTGCCAAGTTCACCGCCAACGCGAGCGATACGACCCACGCCGAAAACCAATAACACCACCACGAGGATAATTAATAATTCAGGCCATCCAGGCATCTGCTGTTCTCCTTTGATACAAGAGATTCTTCCGTTGTCCTAATCGGCATTATAGCAAAGATTCGTAGATAGCGCGCGGTTGGCTGCGTTAACCTTAATCGGCACTCCCCCCGGACAGACGCTGCATCCACGGTCCTCTAAGGCTAATCGGTTTTCGTTAGTTATTTTGGACCGGACAACTGACGGTCACATCCCGATAATTGAGGAACCAGGTCGCAAACGAATGAAAGCGATCGCGGGGGTGCCAAACACGGCCGATCTCTACCTCTTGCACCGTATCGCTTACCACATAAGTGGCTACAAGTTGATACAAAGACAGCGCAGGGAGATCGCCATCGAATTGACGAAGAAAAGCCTCATAATAGGCGACACGTTCGTTCTGAGGATAGATTTGTCTCCCTGCTTCCAGCGCCTCGCTTGCCCGGCGATTGTTCCACCCGGCGAAATTCTGGCCGCGCACCATCGCCTCCTGGCTCCAGAAATTGTACAGATCCGGGTCATTGGGAGGGGCAATTTTCACCACGGCGACATCATAATGTCGGCGGCTAAGCGTCAGGCGCAAGGCATCGATATCCGGCAACAGGGTTAGCTGGACGTCGACACCGAGCGCGGCCCATCGGCGGACTATCTCTTCGGCTACAGCGCGATATTCCGGTTGGTCGAGTGCGATCATTCGCAGGGTCAGAGGAGCGCCCTCGCGCGTGCGAATGCCTCCCCCCACCCAGCCGGCCCCATCCAGGAGAGAGGCGGCCGTTTCAGGCTGATAGGTGTAGTTGGTCATCATATCAGGCCGCGCCGCCCAGTTGCCGGGGATATAAGGTCCCTCAAACTCAATGCCCTGCCCATTGAGGATGCTATCCACCAACGAAGTTCGATCCAGTCCATAGGCCAGCGCCTGCCTAACCTCTTTCGTTCGCAGTGCGGCCGCGCCACTATCGCTAACATTAAAGTATAGAGCAGAATAGCTTGGAATGATCGATGTAAAGAGGCGAACATCGGGGAGTGCGGCCGCTGCGGGCATCATAGTCGACGGTAACCCGTTTGCGGCGTGGATTTCTCCGCTCTGAAGAGCAATGAACAGGTCATCGGCTGTGGGGAAGAAACGAAATTCAATATCGCTCAGTTGAGTCCCTTGCCGCCAGGCGGCCGGGTTTGGCGATAGCCGAATTCGACCCGTGCTCTGCCAATCCTGTCCCGGCTGGACCATGAACGGCCCAGTGCCGACAGGAGTGGTATTGAACGCGGCCGTCGCCAGGTCAGCCACGTTGATGTCCTTAAGTAGATGGGCAGGCAAGATACCTCGCGTGACCGCCTCAAAAAATGGCGCATAGGGTTGAGTCAGGGTGAACTGGATCGTCGTTTCATCCAGAGGGGTGATCGTCACTGCTTGCCAGAGAGAGATTAGATGTTTCGGGCCGGGGAATAAATCGCTTTGCATCAAACCATAGGTGAAAGCGACATCTTCGGAAGTGACCGGTTGGCCGTCGTGCCATGTCAACCCCTCACGTAACGTAAAGGTGATGACAAGGCCATCCTCACTGACAGACCACTCCTCGGCCAACGCCGGCACGATCTGGCCTGTTTCATCATAACGAACCAGGCCGTCAAAAATCAGGTCAACCAATTCCCTCTCGACGGGATAAGGATCGCTCAGGAGCGGATTGAGGGCCAACGGTCGCCCAACGATCCCTTCGACGAACGTCCCCCCGGCAGCCGGGACGCTGACCGTGCAAAGCGCCGCCGATTGGACCTGGTATGAGAGAAGCATCAATACCAGGGCCAATCCGGACAACGCCAGCAATGCCTGCCAGCGGATATCAGGTTTCATGGAACCGGGAAGAGGATTTTGGTCGGTCGATTAACTGACCTGCCCCCAAGCCATAAAGGCGAAAAAGGCGTTTAAAAAGAACAGGACAGCAATGATGATAGTCAGACGATGGAGCACTGCCTCGACGCCACGTCGAGTCCGAAATGCGCCGCCATCACCACCGCCACCGCCCAAAAAGCCGCCCAGGTCCTGTCCTTTGGATTGGATTAGAACCAACGCGGTAAGAGCTGCGCCGAGGATAATTTGAATAATACTCAAGTAAGGTGCCAAGGGCTGTAGACTCATAATCGTATGTGCTTCCTTAAATCTAACCGGATGATCCGGAAATATGCCGACAAACGGAAAATTATATCCATACCCGACGTGTTCGTCGAACGAGCGCAGGGAATTTTTAACTTTCATCGGATTGCGAGGGCTATCGGCTGTGATACACTAGAAAGTCACAAATAGCCAATTGCCTGGAAGCAATAGGACGTTTGGCAGTAAATCGGATGGACGTGTGATCGAATTCAAGCAGGTAACCAAGAAATATTATTCCCTGACGGCCCTTGACAATATCTCGGTGATGTTTCCACAGGGCGAGGTCGTGGGCTTGTTAGGGCCAAACGGAGCTGGTAAATCGACCTTAATCAAGCTCATTGCGGGTATTATCCTGCCAACTAAAGGCGAACTGCGAGTTCCGGGTGGAAATGGGTATTGGCCCACTATAGGCTACAAACCTGAACGGTTGATCTTCCCGGATAATCTGGTCACAAGCCAGTACCTTGAAATGGTCGCCGGGTTATGCAATATTCCCCGTTCGGATATCGATAACACCGTTCTGGAAAGCCTGGCCCGCGTTAATTTATTGGGTGCTGCCGGTAAACAGATCAAAACCCTGTCCAGAGGAATGCGGCAGCGGCTTGGGCTGGCCCAATCCCTTATCGGCGATCCGGATATCATTCTGCTGGACGAGCCGTCCAGCGGGCTTGACCCGGAAGGCCAGGAGGAGATGCAAACCTATATCGAAGAGCTTCGAGCCGGGAACAAGACGATCATCATGTCGTCTCACCAATTGCCGGAAGTGACGCGGGTTTGCACGCATCTGATCATCCTGAAGGAAGGCAAGATACATTATCTAAGCCCTATGGCCGATGCGCTCACTCTACGGCCGCATGTGGCCATTCAGGTCGACCGTTCGCCTGAACCATCGAGAGAACTTCTGGCGATGATGCATCATAATATCCTTGTCAATAACGATGAAGTGATCTTGCGTGACGAGGCAATTGGGCTGAGGCGACAAGTGCTATCGGTGTTGATCAATCAAGGATATGACATCATTAGGGTTGAACACCGACGAGCGACTTTGGCGGAGATCTATGCTGAGGCAGTGCAATGATCCGACGAATTCTGATCCTGGCAGGATATTATTCCAAGAGAGTGTTTTTCTCGCTAACGGGGCTACTCCTGGTCATTCTCAGCCTGGTTTATTGGGCAGTGTTCTTTCCGCCCGGCCAAGGCACCCCTGATGTAGAAAACTATGTGATTTTGATTGGCGCATGGGGAGCGGCGGTTACATTTCTGGTCACGCTGGCGATCAGCGGCCGCGCGTTGCGGCTTGAAAATTATTCCCTCCTTGTCCGGCTGCCCAGTCGCGTCGAATACCTGGTTGCCGTTCTTCTGGGTTCTTTTACGTTGGGAACGCTCCTACAGCTACTGGTGGCAGGGCTGGCCCTCATTCGCGGACCGGAGATAACTGCAACCCAACTCCTGGCCATCCCCCCAGTCTGGCTATCGGTCAACCAGCTGGCGGCGATGTTAGCGGTTCATGCATCCGACCTGGTGACGGCGGGCTGGTCGCGCGTCGTTTTGTTTGGGTTCATCGCGATCGCGTTGGTCCTCAACTCGGCCGCCTCAGGGTCGAGCTCCTGGTTTGCCGAGCGCTTTGTCGATTTGGCCGAACTTACTGCCCGGTTTAATTTGATGTGGTTCAGCGATATCTTTGTCAGTCTGGCATCCTGGGCGAATCAATCCCCACTCACAATGGTGGCTCAAGCCGTAAGCATGATCTTCTGGCCGTTTCGAGCCATCTCTGAAGCTATTTTCAACGGACGGTTTACCCCATCACAAGCGCTGGCCCCGGCCGTCCTGGTGCTTTACGGCACAATTCTGTTTTTGATCGCGTCGACGCTCCTCTCCGGCAAAGACCTCGAGTTTATGGAGTAGGTTCATCCTGCGGAGGAATCAGGCTGAATCTTGAATTTTATCAGGAAAGTAGGTTTGATTGAGATGTCGCCGAAGGGCTTGGCGAGCATCGGCTGTCAGCGCTTCTCCCAGGTAGATATGACGGTAGCCGTAGTCGAAAGCCAAGGCTTCCGGGCTTTTGGTTTCATAAAATGGGGTCACAAAAGCCATATCGTAAACATCTGTGTTGCCCCATATGGAAACCGGCCTCCGGACGATCAATTCCTCACGGTTGATGAAGAGGATCTCCCGATTGCTGAGGTAATGCGCCCATTGTCGCATCAGGAATTTGCCGAAACGAAATAATACCAACAGCATGATGATGATTATCAACCCGAAGAGAAAGCGATAACGCTGTCCCGAGAAGAGAATCTGCACCAGGTAGATGACACCCCAGGCCATCATCCCCAGCCACGTAAGAGCGAGAATCGAATAAAGGATCAGAAAAGGCCACTTTCGCCGGAGAGGTAGAGCAATCTTCAACCTTTCGGTCGTTTGTTCAAAATGGACATCGCTGATCATGGGTAGTTCAATCATCACGCAGTTGATTATACCCGGGCAAGTGCCGACCTGGTAGCAGGCCGCAACTCCCCGCCTCCTGTCATCCTTGCCGATAAGCCCCGGCCATCTAAACCACTTCCTGTCATTATTAACAGGCGATTCACGCATTCCCGAATTATTTTATGGTACATAGTATTAGAGGTTACTGAGTTCAATATATATGAACATCGTGCCGAAGTTCCTGGACAAGGAGGATTGATTATTGAAATCACAAACTCTCATCTCCGTTTCCAAACCGCAAAGTAACGCGGGGTATGTATTAGTTATTAAGGCTGAACCGTTTAAGGAGAATAGGTAACATGGCAAAATCAAGATTGGCAATTCTTTTTGGTGTACTGCTGGTACTCGCAATGACGGCCAGCGCGTTCGCCGACCTTGTAGTGACTTATGTGTCATCCGGTGATACCTGGAGCGAGTACTCGATACAGGATAGTGAAGAGCGGACGGCCGCGGCCGTTGCTAACAGCCTCATCGATAATGGTGATTTCACCAAGTGGGGGACTGCCCTCGGCCCATCTGATCCGTGGACTTTCTGGAAGGATACAAAAGCCGGCTGGACGGCCGGACGTTTGCATGAGGTTGACCTGGCCCTGCCGGCAAATAAGGATGGAATCAACAACGCGATGGGTTGGTTCATTCAGCATTCCGGCGCCAAAGAGGGTGGTTACTACGCTGGAGCTTATCAGCAACTGAAACGTATCCCGGCCGCGGGCTTGTATTACGTCAGCATCAGCACCACGGCGTTTTCCGACGGCAAAACCGGCCCCTATAACAGCGTGGCCTGGTATGCAATCAGCGACTCCGCAAACCCGGCGGAGGTCACCGACTGGCGTGAGTTATTCCCCGACCAGTACGTTTGCGACAATGGCGACGCCGTATGCAATTACGTCGGCCGCGATGAGACAGTTACGATTACCCCGGGACAATACTTCCATCTGAAAGTCGGCCGTAAATTCCCTGAATTCCTCGGCTGGACGATGTTCGTCATCGATGACATCAGCATTGTCTCCGCCGGTAGCACGCCGAACACGGAAAATGGCTTCTTTAATTGGTGCAATGGCTCGCCCGAGGACTTCAAGGTCCACTCAGGCTCGTGCGCCAATCTGACTGAAATCCATTGGGATCCGTCTCAAACCCGCTAGTGAAACTTTATTGGTGACGATTTAGATAATTGTGGCCCGGTGGAAAACATCCCCCGGGCCACCTGTTCAAACTCCACAAACAAAGCACGCCTCATCGTTAAAAACGGTTGGGAAGTTCGATGACAACCTATAAACGTGGTATCGCTACCAGGATTAGTGGGAAAGTAATATTGGTTGGTTTGCTTCTCGTTGGCTTACTGAGCCAGATCGGCTGCACGCGCGATGATGTGGCGGCTACTATGTCGACCATTGCGGTACAGCTGGAGGCAACGCTTGTACCTTGGGGTTCCACTGCCGTCGCCAACGCCCAATCACTCGAAACACGCGTCCCGGCGGCATTGGCCACAGCCAAGGCTCCTGCCTCAACAATCCCTGCGACCAATACTTCGTTGCCGCCCACTGCCAACAGCACACCTGAACCAACGAACACCCAACCGCCTACAGCCACCCCTACTGTCGCCCCAACCGAAACTGATACGCCCACGCCAACGGCCACCTCGACCGAGACGCCGATTCCGACCGACACGCCTACCCCAACAATCACACCTTCTCCGACCCCCCTCCCCAATATCATCGTCGTGCCCGGTGGGTGGATGACGATGATCACGAGCGGTCTCTTCGAGATGGGATCTCCGGCTGATGAGCTGGCCGACGATTGCACCTCTTTTCGCCAGGGTTGTCAGGAAGAATGGTTTATCGCCTCGGAACCGGTTCATTCGGTGTGGGTTGACCAGTACTACATTGATTCACATGAGGTCACCAACGGGGCATTTATCACGTTTTTGAATGAGAGTGACGACACGCCGACCTGCCTGAATCAGACCTGTATTGAAACCGAAGAAAGTCGAATCATATCTGGCCGTGCAGTCGGGCAAGGCAGCTCATACTCTGTCCCTGAAGAATTTATCGACCATCCAGTCACAGGAGTAACATGGTATGGAGCGGCCGCCTATTGTGAGTGGCGGGGAGGACGATTGCCCACTGAGGCTGAATGGGAGAAGGCGGCCGCCTGGAATGATGAAGCGAGCAGCTCCTATCGATACCCTTGGGGTAATACGTTCATCGGCCAGAACGTAAATTTTTGCGATTCATCGTGCACCGCGGAACAAAGAAACGCCAACTACGTCGATGGGTTCAAGGAGACGGCTCCTGTTGCTTCCTTAGGCGATGGCCTCAGCCCGTGGGGTATTTACGACATGGCCGGAAACGTGTGGGAATGGGTGTCGGACTGGTTTGATCCCGACTATTATTCCGGATCGACAGAAGCAAACCCGACTGGCCCGGATACCGGCGATGAGAAGGTCGTGAGAGGTGGCTCATGGTACGACACCGGCAATTTCACCGCCTCGGCCATTCGATTCCCCTCTGCGCCGGACAACGCCGACAAGACGATCGGATTTCGTTGTGTAGTCGATATTCCTTGATCGCCATCGGCAAGGCGCTTGTCTTTAGAATAATCGCACTTCTACCAGTTCTCCAGCCGACAGGCCGCCCCGATTTAGGGGGATCTTCACCAGGCCGTCAGCATTGATCAGTGTGAAGATGAGGTTGCTCTTGCCGAATATGGGGGTAGCCAGAAAACCGTCAGTCGTCTCCTCAAGCCGGGCGGGGACATAATCCTCCCGACCGCTTTCGCTTGATATGTTCCGGGTCAATCGGGCCTGAACCTGGCTCCTGGGCGGCGTGTGATTCACTCCCAGCAAGCGACGGATGGCCGGAACCCCAAACATATCAAACTGGATCATGGCCGATACCGGATTACCCGGCAGGCCCAACACCGGTTTGCCGTCGATGACACCCACGATTGTTGGCTTGCCGGGGCGCGTGGCCACACCATGAAACAGAACGCCTGGTTTCCCCAGCCTGTCGATCACATCGACCGTCATGTCACGAACACTGACCGAGGAGCCGGCCGACATGACGACCATATCCCCCGCGGCCAATGCCTGGCGAGCAGCATCATGCAATCTTTCAAGGTCATCGGGTACAATGCCAATGATGATAGGCGTTGCTCCTCCACCTACACATTGTCCTGCCACCGTAAAGCTATTGATATCGCGAATTTGACCCGGGCGGGGCTCCTGCTCAGGGCTAATGATCTCATCACCGGTGGCCAGGATCATGACCCGTGGCTGAGGTCGGACAGCAACCCTGGAGATTCCCAAGGCCAGCAATCCGCCGATATCCTGCGGCCGAAGAACCGTCCCTGCCGACAGAAGCAACTCTCCTCCGGCTATATCCTCGCCCACCTGGATGACGTTTTGGCCGACGGCCGCCGCACGAAACACTTCAATCTCATAGGGAAGGCCCCCGACGGTAAGAGCTTCAACCGTCAGGGTATGCTCAATTTGAACCACTGCATCGGCCGTGGGCGGGAGCATCGCGCCGGTATGGATGAGTGCCGCTTGACCGTTATCCAGCTCAATATCAGCTTCCCGACCCATACTGACCTCACCCACCACGCGCAAAAAACCGGGCAAGCTTTCGCTTGCCCCAAAAGTATCCCGCGCATGAACGGCATAACCGTCCATTGTCGAGCGGCGAAAGGACGGCAGGGATTGCGGCGCATGGATATCGGCGGCAGTCGTTCGACCAAGCGTTTCGGTTGTGGTGATTTCCTCGATCCCGACCAGAGGTCTGATGTGACGCAGCAATAACGCCCGAGCCTCATCTGGTGGCAATACATTAAAGAATTCAGCCATTTTGATCGGTTGAAATCATGGCCATTAACCCGGCCTCATCGATTACCGTCACACCAAGCTCGCTTGCCTTGGTCAGTTTGCTGCCCGCTGACTCCCCGGCCAGAAGATAATTCGTCTTCCTGCTCACAGATCCGGTGACCTTGCCGCCATGGCTTTCAATAAGTGTAGTCGCCTCATCGCGCGACATCGTAGGGAATGTGCCGGTGATGACAAAAGTCAGATCGCTGAGCGATTGGCTACCTTGTGATGTTTTTGCTGGTTGTGTTGATAGATGAAGTCCCGCTACACGAAGTTTCTTAATTAATCGACGGTTCTGCTCATTAGCAAACCAGGCCTTGACCGAGGCGGCGATCTGTGGGCCGACGCCCTCGATCTGCTGCAACTCCTCCGCCGATGCGGCGGCAATGGCGTCGATACTGCCCAGCGATCGGATGAGCAGTGAAGCCACGACACTGCCCACGAAACGGATGCCCAACGCGGTGAGCAGGCGTTCAGGCGGCCGATCTTTGCTGGCCTCGATACCCTCCAGAAGGTTGTCCACCTTCTTGTCCTTAAAGCCTTCCAGAGCGAGCAAGTCCTCCCGATGTAACGAATATATATCGGCCACATCGTGGATGAGGCCATGCTGGAACAGCAGTGCGGCCGTTTGGGAGCCGAAGCTGGTGATGTCCATGGCGCCTCGGCTGACGAAATACTCTACCCGCCGGATTAGTTGTTCCGGGCAAGCGGCATTTTCGCAATAGATGGCTACCTCCCCCGGAAGCTGGACGACGGGTTCATCGCAATATGGACAGCGAGTCGGCCGTTCGATAGGCCGTTCCGTGCCGTCACGAACTTCGGCGATCGGCCCAACGATATAGGGAATAACGTCACCCGCTCGCTTAACTAATACCCGATCACCTATGCGAATATCCTTGCGTGCGATTTCGTCATAATTATGCAGCGTCGCGTTGCGTACCGTCACACCACCGATCTCCACCGGCTCGAGGATCGCATTGGGGGCCAGGACGCCAGTGCGGCCGACGTTCACCTGTACATCTAGCAGGCGCGTCGTCTTCTCCTGCGCCGGGAATTTGAGGGCAATCGCCCCCCGCGGATCCTTGCCAACAAAACCTAAGCTGTCGGCAAGCGCACGCTCGTTGATCTTGACGACGACGCCATCCACTTCGTAATTGATCTGATTCCTTCGGGCGCCCCATCGCTCATAAGCGGCGATCACTTCCTCGAGGTCGGCACAATATTGATTATCGGGCGATACGGGAAAACCCAGGGACCGCAGCCAATCGAGTCGTTCCCATTGGGTAGCGGGAACAGCCGCGCCACCAGGCAGGATGATGTCATAGCAATATATGCGCAACTCCCTCTCAGCGGTCTTGCCCGGATCCAACTGGCGGAGCGAACCGGCGGCCGTGTTGCGTGGATTCATATACATGGCCTCGCCCGCCTCGGCCCTGGCGGCATTAAGCTCCTCGAACTTGTCGAGCGGCAGAAAAACCTCACCTCGAACAACCAGATAATCGGGAACTGTCGTTGTGCTATGAGGATCAACCGGGATACGTTTGGGCAGCGTCCGCAAGGTGCGCAGATTGGCTGTCACATCCTCTCCCACCGCTCCATCTCCGCGCGTGGCTCCCAGTGTAAATATCCCATTATGATAGGTGAGCACCACACTCAGGCCATCCAGCTTCGGTTCGACCACGTAGCTTAGCACAGTCCCCTCCGGCAGGAGACGCCCGGCCCTCGCTCGCCAGGCCCGCAGATCGTCGGCATTAAAGGCGTTCATCAAGCTCAGAATAGGCGCCGGATGCTCAACCTTAACGAACATCTCGGATGGGGCTGCCCCCGCCCGCTGCGTCGGTGAATTCGGTGTGATTAGCTCGGGATGTTGCGACTCCAGTTCAACGAGACGACGGAACAGCGCGTCATATTCAGCATCGCTGATGACGGGCGAGTCGAGGACATGGTACCTGTACAGGTGGTAGTTAATCTCTATGCGAAGTTTATCGATCTGTTCCTCTGGACTCATGTGATGTTTCTACCCATTATGAGAGACCAAAATTACTCGCCAATAACCGGGCCTATGGAGCGGCCGTAGGAACAAGAAAGTCACCGACCACCCACCCCACCGTGCCGTCACCCAGCTTCACCCCCCACCACTCGTACTCACCGCCGGGGGTTGGTCCATCAGTAACCATGATGACAGTACCTTCCCCAGCGACCGCGACAGGCTGATTGCTGGTGCTGGGACCATTGCGCACGGTAACGCCGACGCCACCTGTCTCGACCACCCGGGCGTAGTAACCGACAGTGATCTCGACCGGCGCAATAGATATATCGGGAGTCGGCGCGGTAGTAGCAGTTGGCGCAACGGTTGGCGTCGGCGGGTTGGTGGAGATAGTAGGCGTTGGTGGGGGGGGAGCCGTCAACTGGATGATCGACGGCTCCATCGCAGCCGAGGCATCCTCTGGCGGTCGAACCAGATAATTGGTGAGGAAGATCATTAAGGCCACAAGCCCTATAACTGCCACAAAAATACCCAATCCAAGCCAGAGCCAGGGTATCGGCGCGCGGTCAGATCGGTTGGTCGGAGGGTTAAAATGCGGATCGTGTGACATAGAAAATTCGGTATCGTCGGAGATACGCCTAGTGAATCATCAACATGCGACCTCTACCAGTAGCATGGTGACATCATCAAACGCGGGAGCCGCACCTCGCCAGTTGAGAATTTCGCCGGTTAAACTGGCTAATATATCTCCTTCATCTGAATTTATAGCCTTTTGGTATGCACTCACCAAACGATCCAGCCCAAAGCTCTCATCATGCTCATTCATGGCATCCGTCACGCCATCGCTATAAAGCAAGAGGTGATCTCCAGCCTGCAAGTTAATCTCGTATTCCGCCAGGGTAAGCTCCTCGAGCATTCCGAGGAAGCGGCCGCCACCAGGCAACGAAACGGGCGCCTGTCCTAACCGGGCCAAAAGAGGCCTGTCCTGAGCAGCCCGCACGTATGTCAGCCGGCCGGTCGGCAAGTGGAGAACACCATAAAAAGCGGTGACGAAGGCATCGACGCCGTAGCCATCCATCGCACCCCCTGAACCGCTTATACCCAACAGACCTTGATGGACCGCATAGGCCACTTCACTGGGCGAGCGTGAATGGTACGCCTCACGGAAGAAGAGAGTTCGCGTGACGGCCATCATCAAGGCAGCATGCATCCCCTTATCAGCCACATCGGCGATGAGGAGAGCAACATGCTCATCATCAAGTGGGCGGACATCGTAAAGATCGCCGCCGGCATAACGGGCGGGTACCAGATAGGCCTTGAAGTTGTAGCCGGGATAGATGGGCAGGGTTGCCGGCAGGAGTTTACATTGCATCTCGGCCGCCAGTTCCATCTCGTGCTCCAAACGTTCCTTCTCTACCTGTGCCGCCTGAGCCGCCTGAAGGTCAAAATAGGCCTGTTGCAAGAGTGCGTTCTTCTCACGCAGGTCTCGGATTGCCGATTGGTCGAGTTTGCGAAAGCTGGCCAGGACTGTCCGGGTGATGTACAGGGCAATGTCGGGATCTTCCTTGATGATCGTCCGAAATCGCTCGGCAGTGATTTCAAGGACAGTCGCTTCCGTCAAGGTCTTAACCGTCGCCAGACGCGGGCTATCGTCGAGCAAAGCCATCTCGCCGAAGGATTGAAGCGGTCCTAACGTATTGAGTACCTGCTCCCGCCCGTCTTCCATCTGCCGGGTGACCACCGCAGAACCACTTTCTAGCACATAGAATGTCCGCTCCGATTCCCCCTGATGGGTCAACAACGTGTCAGGCGGATAGATACAGACATTGGCGATGTCACGGAGGACGGTCATCATGTGGGGATCGATGGTACCTTCATTGTGAGCTGTGGAATCTTTCATTGTCATCATCCATTCAGACCGAAAGATGGGCATTATTCTCGGCAAATCAGCTGTTATTCCGATTGAGATATTCCCGGAGGCGCTCATAGGACCAGGTGTTAATGACATTGGCCGATTCGACCCAACCACGCTGGGCCGTGGCAACGCCGAAATGGCGAAGCTCAAATTCCTCTGGCCGATGAGCGTCAGTATTGATGGCGATTTTGACACCATGCTCGACTGCCATTCGAGCATGTATATCGCGCAAATCCAGCCGGGCGGGATTGGCATTGATCTCCAGTATCGTTCCGGTCGCGGCCGCGGCGGCGATGATAGCGTCCATATCCAGATCAGCTCCTGCCCTGTCGGGCAAGAGGCGACCTGTCGGATGGGCGATCATATCAACATGAGGGTTGTTGATAGCGTTCAACATCCTTTGTGTGGCTTGCTCTCTGGGCTGGCTTAATCCGGTATGAAGACTGGCGATGACAAAATCGAGTTGCTTAAGAATATCATCGGGATAATCCAGGGAGCCATCGGCGCGGATCTCCATCTCGGTGCCGTGAAGCACATGAAAGTCGGGGCCAAGCGCATTGTTGGCCATCTGAACCTCGGCCGCCTGCTGCTGCAACCGCTCGATGGACAGGCCGTTGGCGATCCCCAGGCTTACAGAATGATCGGTGATAGCGATGGTGTTAAGCCCTCGATTACGGGCGGCCCTGGCCATCTCCAGGATACTGAGCGTGCCATCGGACCACTCTGTGTGCATGTGAAGATCGCTGCGGATATCCTCCAGCTCAACTAGCGAGGGCAGTTTCCCGGCCTTGGCCGCCTCAATCTCACCGCGATCCTCGCGCAGCATGGGCGGGATATAAGGCAAGCCAAGTCGAGCGTAAACCTCCTCCTCGGTTGCACAGAGGATCTCCGGTCCGCCGTCGAGTGGTGTGAAAGAATGCTCGTTAAGTGAATAACCCAGCTTCAGGGCCATTTCGCGCAGTTTGACGTTATGGTCTTTGTTACCTGTGAAATAAGCCAGCAATGTGCCCCAACGCTCCGCCGGCAGCACGCGAAGGTCGACACCCAAGCCGGTGAGGAGGCTTACGCGGGAACGAGTTGGCCCACGCGCTTCAACGGATTCGACCATATCCAATTTACCAAAGCGATCCATCACCTGCTCGGGCGAATCGGCCGCCACCAGCAGATCGATGTCGCCGATAGTGTCTTTCATCCGTCTTAGCGAACCACCAACAGCCGAGAGCTTGACTCCCGGCACCTGCCTCAAGGCGGCGATCATTTGCTGAGCAATGGGCCAGGCGACACCAAGGGGGACACGGTTGTCGCCATGGCGCGACAGGGCTTCGATGGCGGCGACCAGCTTAGCCTCGGACTTCGCGCCCATGCCTGGCAGATCGCGCAGTTTACCCTGACGCGCGGCGATAGTTAGCTCATCCAGCGTGGTTATATTAAGTGAGTCGTAGATTTGTTTGACACGCTTCGGTCCCAGGCCTTCGACCCGAAGAAGGTCAACCAAGGTTGGAGGGATTTCCCGAGACAGCTTGTCATAAAATTCCAGCTTTCCGGACGTCAGCAACTCCTCGATTTTTGCCGCCAGCGTATCACCAATGCCTGGAATATCGGTTAACCGGCCCTCGGCGTATACGGTGTTTATATCCCGACCTAAGGCTTCGATGCTTTCGGCCGCTCGTCGGTAAGCGAGGATGCGGTGAATCTGATCTCCCCGAATAGCCAGCATATCGGCTATGCGGCCGAATATTTCGACGATATCACGGTTCTTCATGGGTAGTTTCCACGTGGCCCGGTTGCCCAAGGTCGTACTTTACAGGCCTGCACTCATTAGCTTGCATTATACACCAATCATTCTCGATACGGCGGTATTCTCGCTCCGGTCAATCCAGCCATTCGATTTCTTGCATCATGCCCACTGTATGTTATTCTAATGCTCCTTGTGGAAAGGCGTCTTGCCACGTCCAAGTTTAGTAGGAGAAAAGAGATGAAGAAGAATCGCTTTTTGTTGTTGATAGGGCTGCTTCTCATCGCTGCCATGACCGTCACCGCTTGTACAGCTACGAGCGGGGACATTCAGCAGGCGGTCGAGCAAGTAGCGCCGACGCTGGAAGCAGCGGCTCAGGAGATCGCGCCGACGATCGCGGCCGCGGCGACCGAGATCGCGCCAACGGTTGCCGCGGTGGCGACCGAAGTCTCCGCTGCGGTGGCGACCTCTGAGCCTGCCGCTGAAGAGCCTGCGGGCGACTTGATGGTCGTCGCAGCCCCGGACTGCGATTACGGTGGTCTTTTCAAGGAGATCGCCGCTATCGACCCGTTGACGGTTCAATTCACCATGTGCGCCCCCGACCCGGCCTTCCCGTCCAAGGTGGCGTTCACCTCGTTCGCCATCCAGCCATCAGAATACCTGGAGTCGACGGGCGGCACCGGTGAATTGCTGGAGCATCCGGTCGGTACCGGCCCCTATATGGTCGACCATTGGTCTCGTGGTGAGGAACTGGTCTTCACCAAGAACCCCAACTATTGGGGCGATCCGGCCTTCGCCGACACGCTGGTCTTCCGTTGGCAGTCCGAATCGGCCGCGCGACTCCTCGAGTTGCAAGCCGGCTCTGTTGACGGCATCGACAACCCCGGCCCCGATGATTTCGAGACCATCGCCGGCGATGCCAATCTGCAATTACTGGAGCGCCCGGCGCTGAACATCTTCTACGTCGGCTTTAATAACGTCTTCGCTCCGTTCGACAACGAGAAGGTCCGCCAGGCGATCGCTATGGGCATCGACCGGGCTCGTATCGTCGACAACTTCTATCCTCCGGGTTCCGAAGTTGCGACGCACTTCACCCCCTGCGCCATCCCCAACGGTTGCGCCGGCGAGGACTGGTACGAGTTCGATCCTGAGGCTGCTCGCGCTCTCCTGGCCGAGGCCGGTTTCCCGGATGGTTTCGAGACCGAGATCGCCTATCGCGATGTGGTCCGTGGCTACCTGCCCGACCCCAACATCGTCGCTCAGGACATTCAGGCTCAGTTGGCTGAGAATCTGGGCATCACGGCCACGATCAATGTCATGGAATCCGGTGCGTTCCTGGATGCGGCCGACAGTGGCTCGCTGGAGGGGATTTACCTGCTGGGTTGGGGTGCTGACTACCCCGACATGACCAACTTCCTTGACTATCACTTTGGCGTCGGCGCCTCGGCTCAGTTCGGCGAAAAGTTCACTGATCTGACTGATGTTCTGACCCAGGCCGCCTCCTTGGCTGGTGATGATGCTCGCGCCCCGCTGTATGAGCAGGCCAACAACCTGATCAAGCAGCACGTGCCGATGGTTCCGGTAGCTCATGGTGGTTCCGGCGTCGCCTATCTGGCAGCTGTCCAGAACGCCCATGTGAGTCCGCTCGGCAACGAAGCGTTCTCCCAGATGGATCCCGGCAAGGACACATTCGTCTGGATGCAGAACGCCGAACCGATCAGCCTCTTCTGCGCCGACGAGACCGACGGCGAATCGCTGCGCGCCTGCGAGCAGGTAACCGAAGCGCTTCTGGCCTACGAGGTTGGCGGCACGGCCGTCGTTCCGTCGCTGGCCACGAGCTGCGATCCGAATGAGGATCTGACGGTCTGGACTTGCCATCTGCGCGAAGGCGTCACCTTCCACGATGGCTCCGCTCTGGACGCCAACGACGTGGTGATGACCTACGTGATCCAGTGGGATGCTTCCCATCCGCTGCACGTCGGCAACACCGGCGCCTTCTCCTATTTCTCCGGTCTGTGGGGTGGCTTCCTGAACGCTCCGGCGGAGTAAATAACCCAATACCCCAAGGCGCAAGCCTGAAGGTTCTCTGATTCAGATGCGGGATGGGGTCGGCAGAAAATGCCCACCCCATCCCGCCCGTTATTCTGAAGTAACTAGTGAAAGCCCTGGGAGGCGGGAGGACATCTTGACCCAATATACAATCCGTCGTCTTCTGGCTGCGATCCCTGTCGTCATTGGCGTTTTGATCGTTACCTTTCTATTGGCTCGCGCTATCCCCGGGGAGCCATGCACCGCCATGCTGGGTGAGAAAGCCACACCGGAGATATGTGCAGCCTTTGATCGCCAGCATGGTTTCGATCAACCTGTATCGACTCAGTTCATGATCTTCGCCCGCGACATGTTAAAAGGCGATTTCGGGAACTCCATTCGCTTCAAACGACCGGTGAGCACGATCATGCTGGAGCGGCTGCCACAAACAATCGAGTTAGGCGCGGCCGCGCTCCTGATCGCCGTGGCCGTAGGCATTCCCTTGGGCATCATCTCGGCCACTCGCCGTAATTCACTCGTCGATGTGGCCACGATGATGGGCGCGAACATCGGCGTCTCCATGCCTGTTTTTTGGTTGGGCCTGATGCTGGCCTACATCTTTGCGCTACTGTTAAAAGACACACCATTTCAACTGCCTCCCAGCGGCCGTCTCACGGCGGGTATGAATTCGGTCCCGTTTTATGTGGTCTATGACTTGAATGTCACCGCCGGCACTTTCAAGGAATCGCTTTACATATTCCTAAGCAATTTTTACATATTCAATTCGATCATCACAGCCAACTGGACTGTGTTGGCTGATACCATCAAACATCTGATCCTGCCGGCCGTCGCCCTGGCAACCATTCCGCTGGCCATCATCGCCCGCATGACCCGCTCTTCCATGCTGGAGGTTCTGGGGCAGGATTACATCCGCACCGCTAAAGCCAAGGGGTTGAAAAGTCGGCAAGTCATCATGAAGCACGGCTTTCGCAACGCCCTTTTGCCCATTGTAACCATCGTTGGCCTTCAATTGGGACTTATCCTGAGCGGCGCCATCCTGACCGAGACGGTTTTCGGACTATCCGGCGTCGGTCGCAGCCTGTATGAAGCGATCACGGCCCGGGACTACCCGATCATCCAGGGATTCGTCGTCGTCATCGCCATCGGCTATGTCGCCGTCAACCTGATCGTCGATCTATCCTATGCTGTTCTGGACCCGCGCATTCAACTGGATTAAAAACCATGGCACCTGCTACTGAACCAGCGACGACCGTCGCCAAACTGCCGCCGCTCGATGATGCGGCCGACGCGAACATCGGCGA
>JAGOZU010000142.1 GCA_018058545.1 Promineifilum sp.
GATGCCTTCCCGCTGGGTGCCGTCGCGCAGGGTCGTGTCGTAAAGGTGGATATGTTTCATGTCAGGGGGTAGGCCTCGGTATTGACTCGCGCCGGGTGGCCAAGTTCATAGGCATCGATCTGCGGCTCGTGCTTCAGCAGATAGCCCAGCTGATCCAGCCCTTCCATCAGGCAGACCTTGTTGAAGGCGTCGATGGGGAAGGCGGCGCGGCGGCCGTCGGGCAGCAGCAGCGTCTGTGTGTCCAGGTCGATGGTCAGCTCCAGGGCCGGGTCCTCGTCAACCAGGCTGAGGAGTTGGGCGTGGGTGTCGTCGTCGACCACCAGCGGCAGCAAGCCGTTTTTCAGCGCGTTGTTGCGGAAGATGTCGGCGAACGAGGTGCTGATGACCGCGCGAAAGCCGAAATCGGTCAGCGCCCAGGGGGCGTGCTCGCGGCTGGAGCCGCAGCCGAAGTTGTCGCCCGCCAGCAGGATTTGCGCCCCGGCGTTCTCCGGCCGGTTGAGCGGGAAATCGGCGTTCGGCCGTCCCGCGTCGTCGTAGCGCCAGTCGGCGAACAGGTTGCGCCCCAGGCCGCTCTTGCTGATCGTCTTCAGGAAGCGGGCGGGGATGATCTGGTCGGTGTCGATATGCTCGGCCGGGATGGCGATGACTCGGGTGGTTAAGGTCGTAAATGGATCCATGATTGTCCTGATGGTGCTGATGCAGAACCGGAGGTTCTATTGAAATTCGCGCGCGTCGGTGATGACGCCGTTGATGGCCGTGGCCGCGGCCGTCAGCGGGCTGGCCAGGAAGGTGCGGCCGCCCTTGCCCTGCCGCCCCTCGAAATTGCGATTGCTGGTGCTGACGGCGTATTGGCCGGGTTCGAGCTGGTCGCCGTTCATGGCGATGCACATGCTGCAGCCTGCCTCGCGCCACTCCGCCCCGGCGGCCTTGAAGATGCGATCCAGCCCCTCAGCCTCGGCCTGCCGCTTCACCTGCTGCGAGCCGGGCACCACCATGACCCGCACGCCGTCCTTGACCACGCGGCCGTCCATCAACCGGGCCGCCTGCCGCAGGTCGCTGATGCGCGAGTTGGTGCAGCTGCCGATGAAGACCACATCGACCGGATGGCCCAGCAGCGGCCGCCCCGGCTCGATGGCCATGTAGTCCAGCGAGCGTTGCAGGGTCAGCCGTTGGGTCAGGTCGCCCATCGCCGCCGGGTCGGGCACCGGCGCGGAGATGGGGATGCCCATGCCGGGGTTGGTGCCGAAGGTGATCATCGGCTCCAGCGCCGACGCGTCGATGTCGACCGAGCAGTCGAAGGTCGCGCCCTCGTCGCTGGGCAGTTGCCGCCACTGGGCCACGGCCGCGTCCCAGTCGGCTCCCTGTGGCGCGAACGGCCGCCCCTCGATGTAGGCGAAGGTCGTCTCGTCGGGCGACATCAGCCCCGCTCGCGCGCCGCCCTCGATGCTCATGTTGCAGATGGTCATCCGCTCTTCCATCGACAGGGCGCGGATGGCCGAGCCGCGATATTCGAACACGTGGCCCGTGCCGCCGCCGACGCCGATTTTGGACAGCAGGGCCAGGATGATGTCCTTGGCCGTCACGCCCGGCCGCAGCCGCCCTTCGACGTTGACGGCGTAGGTCCTGGGCTTCACTTGCAGCAGGCATTGGCTGGCCAGCACGTGTTCGACCTCGCTGGTGCCGATGCCGAAAGCCAGCGCGCCGAACGCGCCGTGGGTGGCTGTGTGGCTGTCGCCGCAGACGATGGTCATGCCCGGCTGCGTCAGCCCCAGCTCCGGCCCGATGACGTGGACGATGCCCCGGTTGGCGCTGCGCATGCCCAGCAGGCTGATGCCGAAGTCGCGGGCGTTGGTCTCCATCTGGGCGATCTGGGCCGCGGCCATCTGGTCGAAGATGGGGATGTCGAGCGCGGTGGTGGGCACGCTGTGGTCGATGGTGGCCACGGTCTGTTGCGGCCGCCTGACCTTCAGCCCGCGCTGCCGCAACCCGGCGAATGCCTGCGGTGAGGTGACTTCGTGGATCAGGTGCAGGTCGATATAGAGCAGGGCCGGGCTATGGGGCGCCTCGGCCACGACGTGGTTGTCCCAAATCTTGTCGATAATTGTGCGTGGTTTGGATGAGGTCATGAAATGTCTCTGGTCTAAATAAGAAACCGGGTCGTTCACGAGTTGTCGTCCACGAGTTATCGTCCACGACCCGGTTTCCGTTGGGTTCCATTGGGGGCGTCTCAGGCGAGAGCTTTCTCCGCCTCGTGGCCGAACTCTTCGTGCTCGGCCAGCATCTTGTTGAGCGCGCTCAGATAGGCGCGGGCGCTGGCCACCACGATGTCGGTGTCGGCTCCGTGGCCGCTGTAGGTGCGATAGATCGGCTGGTTGGTGGCGGGGTTGACGGCATACTCGCCGTCGACGGGCTGGATGCGAATCGTCGCCTCGGCCACGGCGTCCAGCCCCTCGGTTACGGCGTTGATGCTGAACTCGGTCAGCCGGTTGGTGACGCCGACGATGCGGTTGATGGCCTGATAGGCGGCGTCGACCGGGCCGCTGCCCAATGCCGCGTCCTGCCAGGTCTCGCCGTCGGGGCCGATCAGCGCCACGCTGGCGGTGGGCATGCTGTGGTCGCCGCAAGACACCTGGATGTGGTCGAGCTGCCAGATGACCGGCGGCTGGTAGATCTCGTCGGCGATGATGGCCTCGATGTCGGCGTCGGTGACGATCTTCTTCTTGTCGGCCACTTCCTTGAACCGCTTGAAGGCGGCCGATACGTCGGCGTTGTCCATGTTGTCATAGCCCATCTCCTGCAGGTGGACGCGAAACGCATGGCGGCCGGAATGTTTGCCCAGCACCAGCTTCGACGTGTTCAGCCCCACCGTCTCCGGCCGCATGATCTCGTAGGTCTGGTGGTTCTTCAGCATCCCGTCCTGATGGATGCCCGCCTCGTGGGCGAAGGCGTTGGCCCCCACGATGGCCTTGTTGGGCTGGACGGCCATGCCGGTGTAGGTGCTGACCATGTGGCTGGTGCGGACGATCTGGGTCGTGTCGATGTTGGTCTGGAGGTTGAAGCTTTGCGGTCGCGTGGTCAGGGCCATGACGACCTCTTCGAGGGCGGTGTTGCCCGCCCGCTCGCCGATGCCGTTCAGCGTCACCTCGGCCTGCCGCGCCCCGGCCTTGATGCCGGCCAGGGTGTTGGCCGTGGCCAGCCCCAGGTCGTTGTGGCAGTGGACCGACCAGACGACGCCATCCGCCCCCGGCGTGTTGGCGATGAGGTAGTCGATGAGGCGGCCGTATTCGTCGGGGGTGGTGTAGCCCACCGTGTCGGGGATGTTCAGCGTCGTGGCCCCGGCCTTGATGGCTTCGCCCAGCACCTGCACCAGAAACTCCGGGTCGGAGCGGCCGGCGTCTTCGGGCGAGAACTCGACGTCATCGCACAGCGACCGGGCGAAACCCACGGCCTTGATGACCTGATCGACGCACTCCTCGCGGTCGATGCGCAGCTTGTGCTGCAGATGGATGTCGCTGGTGGCCAGGAAGGTGTGGATGCGGTGGCGCGGGGCCACCCGGACGGCCTCCCAGGCCCGGCTGATGTCGCCCTCGTTGGCCCGCGCCAGTCCGGCGATGACCATCGGCCGCCCGTCCTTGCGCCCTTCGGTCAGCGATCCCACCTCCTCGGCGATCCGCCGCACGGCCTCGAAGTCGCCGGGGGAGGCGATGGGAAAGCCCGCCTCGCAGATGTCCACGCCGAGGCGCGACAGTTGCCGGGCGATCTCCAGCTTTTCCTCGACATTGAGGGTTGCGCCGGGCGATTGCTCGCCGTCGCGCAAGGTCGTATCGAAAATCAGAACGGTATCGGCCGCCGGGTTGGGCTGGGTCATCAGATCACCTTTGGGTTCAGCCAGGGCATCATGCCGCGCAGCTCGCGGCCGACGTTTTCGATTTTGCTGTCGCGCGCCTCGGCCCGGACCTTGTCGAACCACGGCCGCCCCTGGGCGTTCTCGTCGATCCAGCCCTCGGCGTAAGCCCCGGACTGGATGTCGGCCAGAATCTCCTTCATGGCCTGGCGCGTCTGGTCGGTCACGATCTTCGGCCCGGCGGTGTAGTCGCCATGTTCGGCCGTGTCGCTGACGCTGTAGCGCATGTAGTTCATCCCGCCCTGATAGATGAGATCGACGATGAGCTTCAGCTCGTGCAGACATTCAAAGTAGGCGATCTCCGGCTGGTAGCCGGCCTCGACCAGGGTGTTGAAGGCCGACTCGATGAGGTGGGTGACGCCGCCGCACAGGATCGCCTGTTCGCCAAACAGGTCGGTCTCTGTCTCCTCGGTGAAGGTGGTGCGGATGACCCCGGCGCGGGTGCAGCCGATGGCCTTGGCATAGGCCAGAGCCGTCTCGGCCGCGTGGCCGCCGGCGTCCTGGTGCACGGCCATCAGCCCCGGCGTGCCCATGCCGTCGACGAACAGCTCGCGGACGCGGTGTCCCGGGGCCTTGGGGGCGACCATGCTGACATCCACGCCCGGCGGGGGAATGATTTGCGCATAGCGAATGTTGAAGCCGTGGCTGAACATCAGCGTCTTGCCCGGCGTGAGGTTGGGGGCGATGGAGTCGCGGTAGATGGCCGCCTGCGAGGTGTCGGGGGCCAGGATCATGATGATGTCGGCCTCGGCCGCGGCTTCGGCCGCCGTCCGCACGGTCAGCCCCTCCGCTTCGGCCTTGGCCCAGGACTTGCTGCCGGGGTAAAGCCCCACGCGCACGTCCATGCCCGAATCGCGCAGGTTCAGCGCGTGGGCGTGCCCCTGGCTGCCGTAGCCGATGATGGCGATCTTCTTGCCGGCCAGCGCCGACAGGTCTGCATCCTTGTCGTAAAAAACTGTAGCCAAAGTAAATTCTCCCGTGTTCAGGTTCAGATTCAGGAATGATGTCCGTTTCCGTTCTTTTCGACGACGACCGGATCGACGGCCGTCCACTCTTTCGCGCCGTGGCGGTGGCCGTTGGCCGACGCGCCGCGAACCATGGCCACCCGGCCGGTGCGCACCATCTCCTCGATGCCGAAGTTCTCCAGCAGCTTGATGAGCGAGTCCACCCGGCCTTCGGGGGCAACCACCTGGATGATCAGCGAGTCCATGTCCACGTCCACCACGCTGGCGCGGTAGATGTCGACCAGTTGCATGATCTCGCCGCGCGTCCGGTTGTCGGCCGTCACCTTGATTAGGGCCATCTCGCGCACCACGGCCGGCTCGTTGGTCACGTCGGCGATATGCACGACGTTGATCAGTTTGTCCAGTTGCGTCGTCACCTGTTGCAGGTCACGCTCCGTGCCGCGAGCAACGAAGGTCATGCGGCTGACGCCCGGCGTCTCGCTGTGGCCCACGTTGAGGCTCTCGATGTTGAAGTTGCGACGGCTAAACAGGCCGGTGACGCGATTCAGGACGCTGGGTTTGTCCTCCAGCCAGGCGATTACAGTATGTCGGCGGTATTCCGTATTGGGCATGATATGGCTCCCTAAAACTCAACCGGTTGTCCGCGGCGGATCATGTCGGCATTGCTCTTGCCCGGCGCGACCATCGGATAAACGTTGGTAAATTCCTCGACCTGGAAGTCGAGCAGGAACGGCCCCTCGGTGTTCTGGGCCTGGCGGATGGCCTCGAACACGTCGCCCTTGTCGGTGACGGCGCGACCGGGGATGCCGTAGGCTTCGGCGATCTTGACGAAGTCGGGGTTGACCAGCGGCGTGCCCACATAGCGCTTGTTATAGAACACGTCCTGCCACTGCCGCACCATGCCCAGATAGCCGTTGTTGATGATCATCATCTTGATCGGCAGGCGTTCCTGCACCACGGTGGACAGCTCCGGCATGGTCATCTGGAAGCCGCCGTCGCCGGCCACAACCCAGATCTCCTCCTGGGGCGAGCCGATTTGGGCGCCGATAGCCGCCGGCAGGGCGTAACCCATCGTGCCCAACCCGCCGGAGGTCAGCAGGCTGCGGGGCTTGGTATGGTTGAAGTATTGCGCCTCCCACATCTGGTGCTGGCCGACGTCGGTGACGATGGTGGCGTCGCCCTGGTTGGTGGCGTGCCACAGCTGGCGCATGACGTAGGGAGCCACCAGTTCGTCGGTCTCCTCGGTCAGGATGTCGCGCTGGATGGACTCGCTGCGCCACTCGTTGATCTGGGCCAGCCAGGCTGGATGCTCGTTGGCTTCCACCTGGGGCAGCAGGGCGCGCAAGGTCAGCAGGGCGTCGCCGATGACCGGCGTGTCGATGGTCAGATTCTTGCCCATCTCGGCCGGGTCGAGGTCGACGTGGATGATGCGAGCCTTGGGGGCGAAGGTGCTGAAGGCCCCGGTCAGGCGGTCGTCGAGCCGCGCGCCGATGGCGAACATGACGTCGCACTCCTGCAGGGCGAAGTTGCAGTAGGCCTCGCCATGCATGCCGCCCCAGCTGATGGACAGGGGATGGGTGGATGGGAAGGTGCCCACGCCGAGCAGGCTGCTGGCCACAGGGATGTTGGCCTTCTCGGCCAGCTGGCGCAATTCGGCCTCGGCGCGGGCCTTGGAGACGCCTTGCCCGGCGACGATCACCGGCCGTTG
>JAGOZU010000014.1 GCA_018058545.1 Promineifilum sp.
GCAAGGTCGAGATGCGCGCCTCCAGCCGGTGCGCGCGGGCGATCTCCAGACCCGCCTGAAGGGTTTGCTCGGCCGCCTCCAGGTCTCCTTTCGACATCAGCACGATACCCAGCAGATTGAGGATGCCGCTGGAAAGGCTATGCAGGTCATGGGTCGCCGCCACCTCCTGCGCGCGCCGCAGGTAGCTTTCGGTGATATCGAAATCGTCACGCACATAGGCCAGGCGGCCGAAATTGCCCAGCATCCGCGCCACTTCTTCCCAATCGCCGGCGGCCTGCGCCAAAGCGGCCGACTCGTCCAGATAGGCCGCAGCCGTGGCAAAATCCCGCCGCTGGCTCGCCAACTGGCTCATGCTGTTGAGCAATCGCCCCACCATCACCCGATCATCTGCCAGGCGTGCCGCGATCAGGCCGGCCTCCCAATGCGCCTGCGCCTTGTCTGCGTTCTCGCGGAGCAATTCCAGCCGGCCCAGATAGTGCTTGACCGCCGGATTGATACCGGTGACCCTGACCTCGACCTGTTCCAGCATCGTCATTGCCAGGTCGTAGTAGCCCCGGTCGCTGAAGAAGGGCATCAGCGACTCCAGCAATCCCCACAGCGCTTCTTGCCGGCCTCCCGCGGCGGCGAGTTGCAGGGCGGCCTGAATGTTGTCCAGCTCTCGCTCCAGCACCTGGCGATTCTCTCGATTGAGATCGATACAGGATTGGTAGTAGGTGATCAGCGATTCCTCCCGCGCCGGATCGTGTGGCTCCAGCCCGGCGTAGTCGTGGATCGATTGGTGCAGGGCGTAGCGATCTCGCTCAACGGTCTCCAGCAGACCGTGGTCGACCAGCAGATCAAGCGTCTCTGTCGTTGCGCCGGTCACGCTGAGAGCGGCTGCCTCGCTGAAGCTGTTTGGTTTGGGCGGGAACAGGGCCAGCCCGCGTAATGCGGCTCGCGCTTCACTCCCCAAACGGTTGTCGGTGACCTCGATGATGGCGTAAAGCGAGATTGCCGTGCCGGGTTCCAGGTCTGGATGAAGCTCTCCGGCCACCAGCGAATCAACTTGCTCGATGCGCAGGCGTTCATCCGCCCATTTGAGCATGTCGAGCGTGCCCCGGATGCGCCGCTCCGAGCCGCTTAGGTCGTTGAGGCGCAAGGCATTGCCGATGAGCACCAGTGCCAGCGGCAGACCGCCGCTGAGCGCGACCAGATGGCGGGCGTCGGCCTCATTGCGGGCTATCACGCGCGGGGCCAGCCAACGCAGCAACTCCAGGCCTTGCGCCTCGGACAGTTCGCGCACAGTCATGGCATGCGGGCCGGCGAACGCGGCGGCGATTGGCGGTTGGCGACTGGTGAGGATGTGGGCGCTTTGCGCGCCGCCCAGCTTAAACGGCAGCGCGTGGCGGGTTTCCCAAACGTCGTCGATGACGATCAACATCTGTCGGTTGCGAATGGTCTGATGGATGGCGTCGATTCGCAAGCGTTGCGCGCCCAACTTCGCCACCTCCTCTTCGGGAATGCCCACCGCTTTGGCCCAGCGACCCAACAGGGCGAAGATGTCGGGATTGGTGCCCAGCCCTACCCAGAGAACGCCATCGGGGAATCGTTGTCGGACATCGGGATCATGGGCGGCCAGCAGCGCCAATGCCGTCTTGCCGACGCCCGGCAGCCCGTTAATGGACGAAAGCGCCAGCGAACGGTTGTCGAACAACCATTCCTTGAGCTTGCCCAGGGCCTCTACCCGGCCGATGATGGGGTGTTGCGGCATCAGCGGTGGCAGAAACGGGCGGCCGGCGGCCGGTTCCCCGGCGGGTGGCGCCGACCATTCCGGATCAATTCCGGCTGCTTCGGCGGCGCTCAGTGCCCGGTAGTTGCCGGCGGCAAGCCATCGCTCGGCTTCCCGGCGCGTGGCCAGACCACCCGCCTGATGCAGAATTTTGACCAGGCCGACGAGCACCGGCCGGGCGTCTTTGTGAATGTGACCCTTGCCCCGTTCCCAATCGCTGATGGCTGCCCGTGAATAGACCATGCCGGTTTCCTCGGACAGCAGATCGGCCAGGCGATTTTGCGAGAGTTGCCCACCATAGAGCGCGTCGCGCGAATTTCGCCGCAGGGTTCGCAAGATGTCGCCAAAACTCTCTTCAACCACTTGGCGCCCTCCATGTGGCGTTGATGCGGAAAGTTTCCGCGGCGATGCGGCCGATTCGCTCTCTTCCGCGTGGTCGCCCAATTCTAACATGATAGCAGAAATTGTTGTTGACATGAACGGCCTGCTTACATTCAAAATACACCGCACACCATGCGCCAGTTTGAGGGCAGCCAGTCGCAGAGGAGCGCGACAATCACTCACCCGGAGTGATTGTCGCGCTCCCGACTGTACATCCACACAATGGAGATTCACATGAAATAGATAATTCGAAATACCTCTCTAAACATGAATGGGGAAAGGGCTGTATCGAGATCTACAGCTGCTTTCCATCGGCGTAACTCAATAGAGATCGGTAGGTATTTAAGGAGATTAAAAATGAAAAAGGCAGTCGCATTGTTGTCCGTTGTAGTTTTGGGGGCATTTGCTCTGGCTCTTGCCCATGCGCAGGCCACCCCCGGCGCGCTCGACCCGACGTGGGGGGACGGAGGAGTGGCGAGCATCCTGTTCAGCGAGAACGGCGATCTCATGACCGCCGGTTATCTGGCGGCCGACGGCCGGGTGGTGGCCGCCGGCTGGGTCGACGGCTATCCGGGCGCGTTCGGCGTGACCCGTTTGCGGCCCGACGGCTCGCTCGACTCGACCTTCGGCGAGGGCGGGAAGGTGATGACCCGCTTCGGCGATGACCCGGAGCTGCCCAACGCACCGTGGAGCATCGGCCCGCGGCAGGGCGGCGGCTATCTGGTGGCGGGCGAGATCTGCGACGTCGATTATGTGGTCTGCGACTGGTTGTCGGCCGCCTATACCGCCGACGGCGCGCTCGACCCCACATTCGGCGGCGGCGACGGCTGGATCACCGCGTCGGTCGCGGGGGCCGACGGCGTCTACGCCTGGCCGCCGGTCAATCTGCTGCAAACGGACGGCAAGACCATCGTCGGCGGTATCGTGGTGCAGCCGGGAGGCGACATCGACAGCGCCCTGCGCCGCCACAACATCGACGGCTCGCTCGACGACACCTTCGGCGACGGCGGTGTGGCCGTTCTCGACATCGACCCGGACGGGGACTATCTGGAGAACCTCGCCCTGCTGCCGGACGGCAAGATTCTCCTCCTCGTCGGCACCGGCGAGGTGATCGATCCGTTCACCTACATCCCCAACCAGGGCTTTCTGGTTCGTCTGAACGGCGACGGTTCGATCGACGACACGTTCGGCGTCGACGGAAAGGCCACGTGGGGCGAAGTCGACAGCGGCACAGGCCCCGAAGGCCTGACCGTCTCGGCCGACGGCACAAAAATTTATGTCGCGGGGGTGGCCCCCGGAGCGCCGGAAGGGGCGGGCGATTGCGTGGTGTCGCGCTTCGACGGCGACGGCAACATGGACATGACGTTCGGCGCCGGCGGCCGGCTGATGATCGACACCGGGCTGGATGAAGCCTGCATCAGCATCGACGAGTTGCCGGACGGCCGCCTGGCGCTTTCCGGCGTGCTCCTCCCGCTTGCGGAAACGCGGGCGGCGAGCGGCCGGCCGCAAAGTCGCGGGGCAAGCAACCGGTCAACCCAGGCGGGCGAGACGGTCGACTCGCTGGTGGCCCGCACCAATGCCGACGGCACGCTGGACGAGACGTTCGGCGATGGCGGTTGGCTGGCCCACGACATCAATGAGGCCAATAACGCCGGGTTCCTCGTCTTTGCCCAGCCAAACGGCCGGATTCTGGTGATGGGCGACATGGTCGATAGCGAAACGACGACGGGCGCGATGGCGATCAGCCGCTTCCTGGGCAAGGGCCTGCCGCAAGGGGCCACCCCCGGCGCGCTCGACCCGACGTGGGGCCAGGAGGGCGCCGTCCTTACCGATTTTGATGGGCTGGACGACACAGCCACTACACAGGTCCTCATGCCCGATGGGAAACTGGTTGCGGGCGGATGGGTGAATTCCTATCCGGGCGATTTCGGCGTGGCTCGCTATCTGCGGGACGGCCGTCTCGATCACTCCTTCGGCGACGGTGGGCGTGTCGTGACCGCTTTTAGCGACGACCCTGAACTTGTCGACGCCGCTTGGGGGATTAATGCCCGGCCGGATGGCGGGCTGCATCTCTTCGGCGAAACCTGCGATGCCGACTATGTGGTGTGCCAATTCGCCATGGCGGCCTATCTGGCCGACGGTTCGCTGGATGAATCGTTCGGTGAGGGCGGGCTGGTGACAACGCCAGTCCCGGACGCGGAAACCGCCATTTCCTGGCCGTCGCGGAACATCCTGCAAGCGGACGGCAAGGTGGTGGCCGGCGGAATTGCCCTCTATGAAAACAATCAGGCCGATATGGTGCTCGTCCGCTACAATTCCGACGGTTCGCTCGACGAAACTTTCGGCGATGGGGGGATCTCCGTCATTGATTTTGAAGGAAAAGCGCAGTTCCCCCAGGACATTGTGGCCTTACCCGGCGACAAGATCCTGATTGTCGGTGGGGTTGCGGATGAATTCGAGTTTAGGCCTTTCTTTAAAGAAGCGTTTATGGCGCGAATCAACAGCGACGGCCTGGTGGATTCGAGCTTCGGTGGCGGTGATGGTTACATCACCTGGAAACTCGGTGATGGCCCCCTGGGGTTTGATCGCGCGCTGGTCACTTCGGCAAGTGAAATGTTCATCGTCGGAGGAGATGAGACAGATTGCACCCTTCAGCGTTTCAATCTTGACGGCGCGCTGGATATGACCTTTGGGGATGACGGATGGGTCATCATTGATAGCGGCCTGCTTGATCTCTGTCCGGATGCCACCATGACCGCAGACGGCCAGATCGCTCTCGTCGGGCGTGCCTCGTCCGCGGAAAGTACATCACGCGCGGCTGCCCCTGGCCGATCCCACAACCGGTCGGCCGCGCGAGGCACGAGGCCGGCCGAAAGTTCTCCGGCTGCTCATCAAGAGACGTTTTTCGACCATATCGTCGGCCTCTACAATGCAGACGGCACACCGGATGCGGACTTCGGCGACGACGGGTTAGCGCGGTTTACGGTCAATGATGGCGAGGGCGTGTACTCTAACATCTCTGCCCAACAAGACGGGAGACTGCTTGTCGTGGGCGATGTCTATGTGGATGAGCAATTGGATTTTAGTGTCGTCCGCTTCCTCGGCGATGGCCCGGCGGCGCAGGTGTTTATGCCGGCGGTGCAAGGCGGGGCCTCAACCGGCGACTAAGCTGAGCCGCTATTCGAGCAATCCGCCGTTTTTGAGTTGAAGGTGGGCGGGCGTCTGAGATGCCCACCCACCTTCTTACGTCTTGTCATCCACCGACAATTCTTCCTTCCATGCAGCGGGTGATATAATCCCCCCATGCTCGCCAAAGTGCTCAGCGCGGCCATCGTCGGCCTTGATGCCGAACCCGTCGAAGTGGAAGTCGATATCGTCAATGGACAGCCCTATTTCGCTCTGGTGGGGCTGCCGGACGCGGCCGTGCGCGAGAGCCGCGACCGGGTCTACGCCGCCATCAAGAACAGCGGCTTCAACTTTCCGCTGCACCGCATCACCGTGAACCTGGCCCCGGCCGACCTGCGCAAGGAAGGCCCGGCTTATGACCTGCCCATCGCCGTGGGCGTGCTGGCGGCCACCTCGCAAGTATGGGCCAACCTGCTGGAGGGCGCGCTCTTCCTCGGCGAGCTGTCGCTGGAGGGGGCGCTGCGCCATACCAAGGGGGTGTTGCCGCTGGCGGCCATGGCCCGCGAGAGGGGGCTGCGCCGGCTGTTCGTTCCCGCCGATGACGCCGCCGAGGCGGCGCTGATGCCCGACCTGGATGTATTTGCCGTGCGCAATCTGGCCGAACTGGTCGACCATCTGACCGGCATGCGGCCGATAGAGCCGGTGACGATCGATCTCTCCAAGGCGTTCGACAGCGAGCCGGTCTACGCGACCGACTTTGCCGACATCATGGGTCAGGAGCATGTCAAGCGGGCGATGGAAGTGGCCGCTGCCGGAGGGCATAATGCGCTGATGACCGGGCCGCCGGGCAGCGGCAAGACGCTCATCGCCAAATCGCTGCCGGGCATTTTGCCGCGCATGGGCATTGATGAGGCCCTGGAAGTGACGAAGATCTACAGCGTGGCCGGGATGCTGCCGGCCGAGACGCCGCTGATTCGAGCGCGGCCGTTTCGCTCGCCCCATCACACGATCAGCTATGCCGGGCTGGTGGGTGGCGGGCAGTGGCCACGGCCGGGGGAGATCTCGCTGGCCCATCGGGGCGTCCTGTTCCTCGATGAATTGCCGGAGTTCGGCGAGCGGCTGATCGAGGTACTGCGCCAGCCGCTGGAGGGGATGCCGCGCGAGGTATCCATCAGCCGGGCCACGGGTAGCGTCACCTATCCGGCCAACTTCATGCTCATCGCCGCGCAAAATCCGTGCCCCTGCGGCTACTACGGCGACCCGACCCATGCCTGCTCCTGCTCGGCGGCGATGATCACCCGCTATCAGAAGCGGGTCAGCGGGCCGCTGATGGACCGCATCGACCTGCATATCGAGGTTCCGCGCGTGCAGTATGAGAAGCTGGCGGCCACGACGCGCAACGAATCCTCGGCCGATGTGCGGGCGCGGGTGGAGGCGGCGCGAGCGCGGCAGGCGGAGCGGTTCAAGGGGACGGGCCTGTATGCCAACGCCGAGATGGGGCCGGGAGAGGTCAAGCACTATTGCGAGCTGGACGAGACCGGCCGTCGCCTGATGAAAAGCGCCATGAGTCAGATGAACCTCAGCGCGCGGGGGTTTCACCGGGTGCTCAAGGTCGGCCGTACCATCGCCGACCTGGCCGGCGAGGAGATGATCGGCCCGGCGCATCTGGCGGAGGCGTTGCAATATCGGGCGCGATCGATGACCCTGTGACCAGGCCGTCGCGCGGCGCCTGTGTATTCGATAATCCGGTGTGGCCATGGGCGGCCGGGGTTGGTACAATGCGCGAATGATTGAGCCGGAAAACCTGGATGCCCGATCGGTGACGGCCGCCGTTCCACCCCCGGCGGGCATTGGTGAGAAACTGTTACCCTTTTTGATAACGGCCGTGGTGCTGGTGCTGGATCAGTGGAGCAAGAATCTGGTCGAGACGCGCATCCCTCTCTATAGCTACTGGGCGCCCATCCCCGCGCTGGAGAATATCTTCCGAATTACCCACACTGCCAACACCGGCGCAGTATTCGGCCTGTTCCAGGGCACGGGGATGTTTTTCGCGGGGCTGGCCGTCGTCGTCGCCGGGGCCATCGTCTACATCAACCTGACGTTGCCCGGCCGGCAATGGTTGTTGCGGTTGGCGCTGGGACTGCAACTCGGCGGCGCGTTGGGCAATCTGATTGACCGGCTGCGGCAGGGCCATGTCACCGACTTCATCGATGTCGGGCCGTGGTATATCTTCAACCTGGCCGACATGGCCATCGTCGGCGGCGTGATCCTGTTCGCCATCCTCCTGCTGCGCGAGGCGCGCGAACAGCCAGATGGGACGGCAGCCACACCATCGGCCCATGAGGCTGGGGATAGCCAGGATATCGGCGACGAGTTGAAGCAGGTGGCGCGGGTCGAAGTGCCGGACGGTATGTCCCCAATTTCGCAGACGCCGGAACAGGCCGGTCGATAGGCCGTTCATCGGGCGATATAGCCACATGCGTATTCTGATCACCGGCTCCAGTGGCCAAATCGGCACCAATCTGGCGCTCTATCTGTTGGAGCGCGGGCATGAGGTCTTCGGCGTGGACGTGCGGCCGAACTCCTGGACCGACGCCTTCCCCACGCTGCTGCAGGACCTCGCCGCCCCGTTCGCCAACTTTAGCGGCGGCCTGGGCCACGTGCCCTATCCGACCGACCTCGACGTCGTCGTCCACTTTGCCGCCCATGCCAAGGTCCATGAACTGGTAGAGCAGCCGGCACGCGCGCTGGAAAATATCGTCATGACCTTCAACGTGCTGGAGTATTGCCGTCACAATGGGCTGCCGATCGTCTTCAGCAGCTCGCGCGAGGTTTACGGCGACATCCGGCGCTATATCACCGAGGAGTCCTACGCCGACTTCGCCTTCACCGAAAGTCCCTATTCGGCCAGCAAGATCTCCGGCGAGGCGCTCATCTACTCCTACGCCCAATGCTACGGGATGCGCTACCTCGTCTTTCGCTTCAGCAACGTCTACGGCCGCTATGACGTGGACATCGAACGGATGGAGCGCGTCATTCCCCTGTTCATCCGCAAAATCGCTCGCGGCGAGCCGATCGTCGTGTATGGCGACCGGAAGGTGCTCGACTTCACCTATGTCGACGACTGTGTGGCGGGGGTCTACCAGGGCATCGAACTGCTGGCGAGCGGCCGCGAGGCCAACCAGACGATCAACCTGGCCTATGGGCAGGGCAACAGCCTGGTATCGCTGGCCGAGTATATCGGCGAGGAATTGGGCATCGCGCCGGATATGACTGTGGAACCCTCCCGCGTCGGTGAGGTGACCCACTACGTCGCCAACATCGGCAAGGCACGGGCGCTGCTGGGCTACACGCCACAAACGCCGCTACGCGACGGCATCGGCCGCGCCGTCGCCTGGGCTACCGATTACTGGGCCAATCATCGCACGGAGTAGCTATGCAGTCCGAGGAATACACCCCCGACGCCATCCAGCGGCAAGCGCTCAACACCTGGTTCCACGACGGCGCCTCGCTCCGGGAGCAGCGCATCCACGCTCTCCTTGGTTTGGCGGGCGAGACGGGCGAACTGGTGGATGTGTTCAAGAAACATTTCTACAAACCCGGCTACGAGGCCACGCAGGACAAGGTCAAGGATGAACTGTCGGACGTGTTGTATTACGTCGCCGTTCTGTCCCATCTGTGGGGGTTTTCATTCGAAGATATGACCGCACATCTGGCGATCAAGCTGGCTGGTGGCCACGGCTGGGCCGCGGGCGAAGCCGGGACTGGCGAGCCAAACAAATAATGCCGGCCTATAGATCGTTACAAATGTAGGGGGAGAGGCGGGCGAGGGGTGGTGTATCGTCGCTTCGCTTCAGTTTACCCGTCCCCCCGCTTGCGCTATACTACACCCTGCCGGCTTCGGCCGAGATCGCAACTGAGAGTCAATCAATGCCAACAGCATTAATCACCGGCGTCACCGGACAGGACGGCTCCTACCTGGCCGAGTTCCTCCTCGAACGCGGCTACCGCGTAGTGGGGATGGTTCGCCGCACCAGCACGCTCAACTTCCACCGTATCGCCCACATCCAGGATCGGCTGGAACTTGTGCCCGGCGATTTGAGCGACCAGATCTCGCTCATTCGCATCCTCGATGAATATCGGCCCGAGGAAGTCTATAATCTGGCCGCCCAATCGTTTGTCCAAACCTCCTGGAACCAGCCTGTATTTACCGGCGACGTGACCGCCCTGGGCGTCACCCGCATGCTCGACGCCATTCGCATCGTCGATCCTCGCATCCGTATGTACCAGGCCAGCTCCAGCGAGATGTTCGGCAAGGTTGTCGAAGTGCCCCAGCGTGAGACGACGCCCTTCTACCCCCGTAGCCCCTATGGCGTGGCCAAGGTCTACGGCCATTGGATCACCATTAATTATCGCGAGAGCTACAACCTCCATGCTACGTCGGGCATTCTGTTCAACCACGAATCGCCGCGTCGCGGGCTGGAGTTCGTCACGCGCAAGATCACCCGGCAGGCAGCCCGCATCAAGCTCGGTCTGGCCAACGAACTGCGACTGGGTAATCTGGACGCCCGCCGTGACTGGGGCTTTGCCGGGGACTACGTTCGCGCCATGTGGCTTATGCTCCAACAGGACGAACCTCACGATTATGTTGTTGCCACCGGTGAAACCCATTCCGTCGAGCAATTCCTTGACGTAGCCTTCGGGCGGCTGGACCTGGACTGGAAGGAGTTCGTGGTGCAAGACGAGCGTTTCATGCGCCCGGCCGAAGTCGATCTGCTGGTGGGCGACCCAAGTAAAGCCGGCCGGGAACTGGGCTGGGAGCCGGCCGTCTCGTTCACTGAACTGGTCACGATGATGGTCGATGCCGACATGCAACTGATCCAAAACGGCGACACCGCCCTGTGATCAAGGAGACCCAATGACCCATAAAATCATATTCGGCACCGACGGCTGGCGCGGCCGTATTGCCGAGGATTACACCTTCGACAACGTTCGCCGCTGCGCCCAGGGGTTCGCCACCTTTCTGCACCAGCAGGGGCTGGCCGAGCGGGGCGCGGTGATCGGCTATGATCAGCGCTTCCAGGCCGAACACTTCGCCGCTGCCTCGGCCGAAGTGCTGGCCGCCAACGGGATTAAGGTCTGGCTGACCCAAAGCAACACACCCACCCCGGCCATTTCCTACTCTGTGCCCCACAAGGGCGCAGCCGGGGCCATCAACATTACGGCCAGCCATAATCCGCCCACCGATTGTGGCTTTAAGGTTCGCGACGCCACCGGCGGGGCTGTCGCGCCCGATGAGCTGAAGCGCATCGAGGCCGCCATCCCCGACATCGCCGGCGTCCGGCGAATGAAGCTCGATGACGCCCTGAGCGACGGCATCGTGGTCAAATTCGATCCCGCCCCAGCTTACATCGCTCTGTTGAATCGTCTGGTCGACATCGAGCCGCTCAAGGCCGCCGGTTTCAATGTACTGGTCGATTGCATGTGGGGCAATGGCGCGGGCTGGTTTCCCCGGCTGCTGGCCGGCGGCGCGACCCAGGTGCACGAGGTTCACAACGAGCGTAACCCGATCTTCCCCAGGATGTCCCGGCCTGAGCCGATCCCGCCCAATGTTGACGACGGCCTCAGCTACGTCCCCTTAATCCATGCCGATGTGGCCATCATCACCGATGGCGATGCCGACCGCGTGGGTCTGGGCGACGAGAACGGCCGCTTCATCGACCAGTTGCGCGTCTTCGGCCTGCTGGGCTACTACTTTTTGGAGATACGCGGCGAGCGCGGCCCCATCGTCAAGACCATCTCCACCACCAAGATGCTTAACAAGCTGGGCAAGATCTACAACGTGCCTGTCTATGAGACCGGGGTCGGCTTTAAATATATCGCCCCCAAGATGACCGAAGTCGGGGCGATGATCGGCGGCGAGGAGAGCGGCGGTTACGCCTTCCGTGGCCATGCCCCCGACCGCGACGGCATCCTGGGCGGCCTCTACCTGCTCGATATGATGTTCAGGACGGGCAAGAAGCCGTCGCAGCTGCTCGACCTGCTCTTCGAGAAGGTCGGCCCGCACTATTACGACCGCATCGACACCGCCTTCGACACCGAGCGTCGCGCTGAGGTGAAGGCTCGCGTCCTGGCCGCACGCCCGGAAACCATCGGTGGCCTGAAGGTGACCGAAATATCGACCCTCGACGGCTTCCAGTTCCATATGGAGGATGGTGGCTGGCTGCTCATCCGCTTTAGCGGCACTGAGCCGATTATCCGCGTCTATACCGAGACGACCCACGGCGACAAGGTGCAGGACATCCTGCAGGACGGCCTGCGTATCGCCGGGCTGGCCAAGTGAATCATGTTGTCGATCCCAAATAACTGACCACTGACCGATTAACATCATGGAAAAAGCATTTCAGGACTATTACCCTGACGAAGTCAGCTACTGCTACGGCTGCGGCCGCCTCAACGACCACGGCCTGCAAATCAAGAGTTATTGGGATGGCGAGGAATCCGTCTGCCTCTACCAGCCCCGACCGTACCACACGGCCGTGCCCGGCTATGTCTATGGCGGGCTGATCGCCTCGCTCATCGACTGCCACGCCACCGGCACGGCCGCCGCCGCCAAATATCGCGAGGCCGGGCGCGCTATGGATACGGAGCCGGCCTTTCGCTTCCTGACCGCCTCGCTCCATGTCGACTACCTCAAGCCCACACCAATCGACCGACCGCTGGAGCTGCGCGGCCGCGTGCGGGAGGTTAAGGGGCGCAAGGTGACTGTGGCCGTCGACCTGCTGGCCCACGGCGAGGTTTGCGCCCGGGGCGAGGTCGTCACCGTGCAGGTGCCCGAGGACTTCATGACCCGCATCATGGCAGATGCGGCGAGCAAAGAGTGACGCCCGACGAATCTGCCACCGCCAATAACGCGGCCGTCTCCCTCGTCGATACCCACTGCCATCTCGATTTTGATGATCTGGCGGAGGATATCGACGGTGTCCTCGACCGAGCAGCGGCCGCCGGAGTTGGCCGGATCGTCGTGCCCGCGCTTGACCTGACGAACATCCCCGCTGTCCTGGCCATGGCCGAGCGATACGAGGCCGTGTTCGCCGCGATCGGTATTCACCCCAACTCGGCCGTGGGCTGGCAGGATGCCTGGCTCGATGAACTGCGCGCGGCCGCCCGGCACGAGAAGGTCGTCGCCATCGGCGAGATCGGCCTCGACTACTACTGGGACAAAGCCCCCGCCGAGACCCAACAGCGAGCGCTAACGCTCCAACTGGAACTGGCGGCCGAGCTTGGCCTGCCGGTCATTATCCATAACCGCGACGCCTCCCCCGACGTCCTGCGATTGCTGGCCGCGTCGCCTCTGGCCGGCCGGGCGCGACCGGGCGTGCTCCATTCCTTCGCGGCCGACTGGGCGACGGCCGAGAAAGCTTTGTCGCTGGGGTTTTATCTGGGTTTCACCGGGCCGCTGACCTATAAAAAGGCCGATGAGTTGCGCGCAATCGCCGCTCGCGCGCCGCTCGACCGCATCCTGATAGAAACCGACGCCCCCTTTCTGGCGCCTCACCCGTATCGCGGCCGCCGCAACGAACCCGCCTGGGTCCGCTACGTGGCTGAAAAGCTGGCCGAAGTGCGCGGTCTGCCTCTGGAAGCCATCGCCCATGCCACCACCGCCAACGCCATGCGCCTCTTTGGCCTGCCGGACGGGATGGCGCCCGCCGACGATTGATTATCGATCCCTATGGCCATTGACATCACCATCATCATCGTCAACTGGAACGTCCGCGATCTGCTGCGCGACTGCCTGCGTTCCATTGACGCCGGGCGGGGTGATCTGTCTCTGGAGGTCATCGTCGTCGATAGCGCCTCGTCTGACGGCAGCGTCGGGATGGTGCGGGCTGAGTTCCCTTGGGTTCGGCTCATCCCGTGTGACGAGAATGTTGGGTTTCCGCGCGGGAATAATATCGGGCTGGCCGAGGCGCGCGGTCGCGCGCTCCTGCTGCTCAATCCCGACACCGTCGTGCTGGCCGACGCCCTGACCGTCATGTTGGCCCGCCTTGATGCCCAACCCGATATCGGCGTGCTTGGCCCGCAGTTGCTCAACCCGGATGGCAGCGTCCAATCGTCGCGCCGCCGATTCCCGACTTTGACGACTGCTTTCTTCGAGAGCACCTGGCTGGATGCGCTCGCGCCGGGCGTTTTGCGCCGCTATTACGCGCTCGACCTGCCCGACGACCGCCCGGCCGATGTCGATTGGCTGACCGGCGCGTGCCTCCTGGTTCCGCGGGCGGTGTATGAGCAGGTCGGCGACATGGACGAGGCCTACTACATGTATTCCGAGGAGCTGGACTGGTGTCGCCGCATCAAGGAAGCCGACTTTCGCGTAGTCTACTGCCCTGAGGCCCGGGTCATCCACCACGTCGGCAAGAGCAGCGAGCAAGCCGTCACTGCCCGTCACATCAACTTCAATCGGGCCAAATTGCGCTACTTTCGCCGGTACCACGGTCGTTTTCCGGCGGCCGTCTTGCGCCTTTTCCTGCTGGCCGTCTATGTCTGGCAGATGAAACTGGAAGGCCTGAAATGGCTGGCGGGCAGCCAACGCGAGTTGCGCCGCCAACGGATTCGGGCTTATTACGATGTACTGCGTTCCGGCTTGCGGCCGGCGGGATATTAAGTCGATGCGCATTGGACTAGTCACGGGCGAATTTCCGCCGATGGAGGGCGGGGTGGGGGCGTTCACCGACCAGCTGGCGCGAGCGCTGGCGGCGTTGGGGCACGATCTCCACATCATCACCTCGACCAAAGCCCGCCCGGCCGACCTGCCCAAAACCGTGGCCAGCCTGCGCGAGCCGCTCGATCTCGGCTACGCGCGGGTGCATCCACGTATCGGCCGCTGGCGGTGGCCGTCGCTCTCGGCCGTGGCCGACCTTGTCATTCGCTATGAGTTGGAACTCGTCAACCTGCAGTATCAGGCGGCCGCTTTCAATATGAACAGCGCGGCCGTCTCCTGGTTACCGTGGCGGCTAAGGGGCGTTACCCCGACCGTCGTCACCTTTCACGATCTCCGCGTGCCCTATCTGTTCCCCAAGGCGGGTGGCCTGCGCGAAGGGGCGGTGCGCGGTCTGGCCCGGCGGGCGGGCGGTTGCATCGCCACCAACGAGGCCGACCTGCGTCGCCTGCAGGCGTGGACCAAGTCGCCCGTGCGGCAGATCCCCATCGGCAGCAATATCGATACCTACAAGCCGAACCATATCGAGATCGAGGAGGCCCGCCTTCATTCCGGGGTGGGGGCGAACGATTACCTGTTGGGCTATTTCGGCTTTCTCAATGAGACCAAGGGGGCGGATGATCTGATTGATGCTCTGAGCCGGCTGGATGAGCGCTACCATCTCGTCTTCATCGGCGGGCAAACCGGCGCCAGCGACCCCGACAACAATCAAGCCTTTCTGGGTGGGCTACGGCAGCAAATCGAGCGACTGGGTCTGACCGGGCGTGTCCATTGGACCGGTTTTCTGCCGCCGGAGCGTGTCTCAACCTGTCTGATGGCCGCTGATATGATGGTCATGCCCTATCGCGACGGGGTCTCGCTGCGGCGCGGGACGCTTATGGCCGCCCTGGCCCACGGCCGCCCGCTGGTCACGACCGCCCCGCCCGAGCCGTCATCCGAATTTCGTCATGGCGAGAATATGTGGCTCGTCCCTTCCAATGATCCCGCCGCGCTGGTCGAGGCAATCGCTACTCTGGCGGCCGATTCGACTTTGCGCGAATCGTTGGGCATTGGGGCGGGGGAACTGGCGCGGGCTTATGGCTGGGAGGCAATCGCCGAACAGACGGCCGACTTCTACGCCGGGATACTGGCTGATCACCGCCGATGAAACGTCGCCTGATGGTTTGTTTCAGCCAACCAATCGTAGGCTTATCATGGCCGAGGCAACAATGACGGATCGGCCGCCCGTTGCTAAAATCCCTCTGATGCATTGGCACGTCCTTACTGAGCGCCGGTTACTGGCGCTGATCCTCACCCTGTTCGTCCTCCTCGGCTTCACCTACGCCCTCGTCACTCCGCCGTTCGAGGCTTCGGATGAGTTGTGGCATTACCCGATGATTCAGCATTTGGCGGACGGCAACCCGCTGCCGGTGCAGGTCTTCGATCCGGCGCTGGCCGGGCCGTGGAATCAGGAAGCCAGCCAGCCACCGCTCTACTACTACCTCGGCGCGGCGCTGACGTTCTGGATCGACCAGTCGGATATGCCCGCCGTTCGCCTTCTCAACCCCCATGTCGATAATGGGGTCATCACCCCCGACGGCAACAACAATCTGGCCATTCATGACCCCGCGGCCGACCTCTGGGCAGGCGCGCTGCTGGCTCTGCGCATTATCCGCCTCTTTTCGGTTTTGCTGGGCGCGGTCACGGTCTGGCTGACCTACCGCATCGCCGGGGAGACGGCCCCCGGCCGGCCGGAGATCGCCCTCGGCGCGGCGGCCATCTGCGCTTTCCTGCCGATGTTCCTGTTCATCAGCGGCGCGGTCAACAACGACAATCTGGCCGTTCTTCTGGCTTCGCTGGCCTTGCTGCTGCTGATTCGCATCGTCACGCGGCGCCGCGAGGCCTACTTTCCCGTGCGCTGGTGGGAATGGGCCATGGCCGGGGTGGTTATCGGACTGGCGGCCCTGACCAAGGAGGGGACGCTCGGCTTGCTCCCCATGGCTTTCGGCACGGCCGTCGTGGCGGCGTGGCAAATACTGACGGCAGGGGAGCAGGGGGGCGGAGGAGCAGGGGAGCAATCCATCGCCTCTGCTCCTGTGCGCCCTCGCTCCTCTGCTTCTTCCGCCATTCGCGGTTTGCTGTCGGCCATCGCGTTCATAACCATCCCCGTGCTGCTCATCGCCGGGTGGTGGTACTACCGCAATATCGTCCTCTATGGCGACTGGCTGGGTTGGAGCGCCTTCATAGCTGTCCTGGGTCAGCGCGGCCATCCCGCGTCCCTCATCCAGCTCTGGGGCGAGCGGCGCGGCTTTCTGATGTCGTTCTGGGGTCTGTTCGGCGGCGTCAACGTGTCCATGTCGCCGTGGGTCTATGCCGTGCTCAACACCGTGCTGGTCGCGAGCGTGCTTGGTTTCATGGTTTATCTCGGCCGAATACTGCGCCTTGAACTCGGTCACTGGCGTGGCCGAACCGATGACGGCTGGTTCGCCCGGCTGCTTCGGATCGTCGAGCGCCACTTCGGCCTCATCGTTAACCTGATCTTCGCGGCGGCCGTCGTCTATGGCCTCATCCAGTGGGCTACCACGACGTGGTCCTCGCAAGGACGCCTCGTGTTCACTGCCATCGCCTCGCTGGCGACCCTGATGGCTCTGGGGTTGGCCGGCTGGCTGCCGCGCAAGCCCGCGTCGGCCGTCCTGGGGACATTCGGCGTCTTCATGTTCCTCATCGCCGCTGCCGCCCCCTGGGTATGGATTCGCCCGACTTACCAGCCGCCTGCCGCGTCCGCGCCCCTGTCCGAACGTCTCGGCGTTACCTTCGGCGACCGGATGCGCCTGGCCGGGTATGAGGTCGAAACCGGCGATTTGCGGCCGGGCGATCCCGTGCGCGTGCGGCTGGAGTGGGAAATTCTGCAGCCGATGGATCGCGACTGGAGTGTCTTCGTTCACCTCAACGACCCTGTTCTCGGCCGGCCAATCGCTCAGAGAGACATGTATCCCGGCGCGGGCTTGCTGGCTACTCATTTGCTGGAGCCGGGCCGGACGATTATCGACGAGTATGTACTGACCATTCCGCCGACGGCCGTTGCCCCGGCTGAGCTGGAACTGGTCGTCGGCCTGTATGACTTCGCCACGGGGGAGCGGCTGCTGCTGCCCGAAGGCGGCGACGCCCTGACTTTGCAGACCATCCCGCTGGCCGCCGGGGAGGGGCCGTACCCCAACCCAATCTCGCTCTTCTTCGAGCATGGGCTGGAACTGGTAGGGTTCTCCGTCGAGCCGCGTCGTGTTAGACCCGGCGAGACAGTGGAATTGGCGACCTTCTGGCGGCCATCCAAACCTCTGCCTGCCGCCTTCACCTTCTTCGCCCAGATCGTCGACTCCGACACCACCCGTTACGCGGCCGCCGATGTGGATCCACCGCAACCCACCAGCGGCTGGCAGACGGGCGAGGTCGTCGAACTTCGCTTCTCGCTGCCCGTCGATCCGGCCACGCCGCCCGACGCCTATCCGCTCATCGTCGGCCTCTATACGCGCACGGCCGACGGCGGTTTCGACCGCCTGCAACAGGTGACCGCCGACGGCCGCCTCACCGATGACTTTCTGATCCTGACCCTGGTGAGGGTGGACGCGCCATGATGAAGGACGAGCGCACGCTTAATCCCGCCGACTCCGCCCTCAGTCTGGGCCTGCTCGCAGGTGCGACGGCCGTATTGGCGGGCATCGTCCTGGCTTTTGGCGGTCCTGTGGCCGGAGCGGGCGTGGTGTTCGGCGGTCTGGCCACGATCCTCGTCCTGCGCAATATCGAGCTGGGCTTCTTCGGCGTCATCGCCGTCGCCACCTTGCTGCCCTTCGCCACCCTGCCCATCGACATCGGCCTGACGCCGACCTTCCTTGATATGGCTCTGGGGGCGGCCGTGGCGGTCTGGCTCCTCGGCATCGTCACCGGCAAGCAACGACGACTCATCACCGCCCCGGTCGCCCTACCGCTGGTGCTGTTTCTCATCGTGGCCGTCTTTGCCTTCATCTTCGGTCTGGCCAACGGCCCCCTGACGCCTACCTTGCTGCGCAAATTCGCCGAACTGCTCATCAGCCTGGGGTTCGTCATCATCGTCATAGACTATTGTCGCACGTGGCTGCGGCTGGAGCGGCTGGTCAAATTCCTGTTGCTCATGGGTGCGGTAGCGTCGATCATCGCCATCGGCCTGTACGCCTTGCCCGACGATACCGCCAATAGCGCCCTCAACGCGCTGACCCGCCTCGGCTATCCCGGCGGCTGGGTCATCCGCTATATCGAGGAAAACCCCGAGCTATCGGAGCGGGCGATCGGCACGTCCGTCGATCCCAACTCGCTGGGCGGGCTGCTGCTGATGCTGGGCGCGCTGGTCGGGCCGCAACTGGTCACGACACAACCTCTTTTCCGCCGCCGCATCCTGTGGCCCATCGCCCTCCTGATCCTCGTGGCCCTCGTCCTGACCTTCTCGCGCGGGGCGATGCTGGGGCTTGCGGCCGGGCTGGGGTTGGTCACGGTCGCTCGCTATCGCCGTCTTCTGCCCTACATGGCTTTGGCCGCGTTGCTGCTGTTGTTCCTGCCCATCACCCAGGGATATATCGCTCGCTTCACGGCCGGATTCCAGGGTTCCGACCTGGCCACACAGATGCGCTTCGGTGAATATCGCGACGCGCTGCGCCTCATCGCCCGCTATCCCGTCTTTGGCGTCGGCTTCGCCGGGTCGCCCGATATCGATCTCTATACGGCCGTCGCCAGCGTCTACTTCACCATCGCCGGGCGCATGGGGCTGTTCGGCCTGACCGCCTTCTTCGGCGTCATCGGGACGGTGTTTGGCTACGCCTTCCGGCATCGCAAGGCGGCGCGAGCCGATGAACGGCGGGATGCCGTGTGGCTGGGCCTTCATGCCGCCCTGTTTGGTGCGCTCGTGGCCGGGGTATTCGACCATTATCTGTTCAATATGGACTTCCACCACGCCGTCACCCTCTTCTGGATGATGCTGGGGTTGGCCGTGGCGGCGACGCGGCTGGTGAGCGAGCAGCCGGTTTCCTAATCGGCGCTTTGATATGTTCGCTGCAAATGGATTCGATTGGCCTGGCAATTACCTGGAAGAAGATCGAACACGGGTGACGCGGATCAAGCGGATTAAACCAGATTAACCCGCTCGAACTTCGCCACCCGTGCTGTAGTTCTCTAATTCGTCGAGGGCGTGACGCCCATCGCCTCAACCACCAGTTCAGCTACATCGATGACCTTCATGCCGTCGCCTTCCTCGCGGTTGGCGTCTCTCATCATCGTGTGGCAGAAGGGGCAACCCACGGCCAGCACGTTCGCGCCGGTGGCCTTGGCCTCGCGGTAGCGGGTCATGTTGACCGTCTCGCCCGTCACGCCGTGTTCCTCTTCCTTCCAGTATTGGGCGCCGCCCGCGCCGCAGCAGAAGGAGTCCCGGCCGTGGCGGGGCATCTCGGTGAGGGTGATCCCGGTCGCGGCCAGCGTCGTGCGCGGCGCCTCGACGACGCCGTTGTGGCGGCCGAGGTAGCAGGGGTCATGGAAGGTCACATCCTCCATGATCTTGTTGTTCAACTGGAGCAGGCCGCGGCCGACGAGGTCGGAGATGAGCTGGGTATGGTGGAAGACGGTGTAGTGACCGCCGAACTCGCCGTATTCCTTGCCCACGGTGGTGAAGCAGTGGGGACAACTGGTGACGATGCGACGTTCGTTGACCTTGGCCGCGTTGAGCGTCTCGATATTGGTCTCGGCCATGGCCTGAAAGAGCGGTTCATTGCCGGCGCGACGGGCCGGGTCGCCGTTACAGACCTCGTCATCGCCCAGGACGGCGAAACTGACGCCCGCCTCATGCATGATGGTGGCCAGGGCGCGGACGGTCTTTTGGGCGTCGGGGTTGAAGGCTCCGGCGCAACCGACCCACAGCAGATACTCGAAGTCGGGATTCTCGGCCACGGTGGGCACTTCGAACGGTAAGGGCACGGTCCACTCCATGCGGCTGCCTTGCGCTTGCCAGGGGTTGCCCATGCGTTCCATGCCTACAAACGCGCCCTTCAATTGCTCGGGAAACTCGCTTTGCATCATCACCTGGTCGCGGCGCATCTCCATGATGTCGAGCATGGGGACGTTGCCCACGGGGCAGACCTCGATGCAATGGCCGCAGGCGGTGCAGGCCCAGAGGGCGCTCTCGCTGATGGCGAAATCGAGCAGAGGCGTGCTTTCCTCTTTCCCGGCCGCCAGGGCGGACATGTTTTCGCGGATGTAGTAGCGTTTGTTGATCTCCAGCGCGGACGGCGACAGTTCCTTGCCGGTGTTGTAGGCGGGGCATACTTCCTGGCAACGATTGCACATGATGCAGGCGAAGGCATCGAGGATGTGCTTCTTGGGCAGATCGAAGAGGGTGTTGGCCCCGAACTGTTCCACTGTCTCGTCGTCGAGGTCGAGCTTGAACATCTGCCCCAGATAGTTGCGTTCCGGACTGACGGTGAAGTTGAGCGGCCCCATGAACAGATGGGCGTGTTTGGTGTATGGGAAGTAGGGGAAGAAGATCAGGATCAGGCCGATGGCCAGCCACCAGAACAGATGCCAGCCGAAGGTCAGCGCATCGGGCGATAGCCCGCCCAGGAAAGTGCCGGCGATGAAGCCGGCCACGGGTTGCCAAGGGTCGGGGCCGTGTTGGGCGATGGCAAACGACGCCCCAAGCAGGCGCGAGCCGACATGGGTCAGGATGAACAGGCCGACAATGAGGGAGTCGACGGCGACGCCGCCATTTCGCACGCTGTCCATCAGCTTGACGTTATCGCGGATCGACAGCGCGGGGTCCTTGGCCGCGAAACGTCGCACCAGGAAATAGGCCACGCCGATGAGCACCGCTGCGCCAAACAGATCGGCCGCCAGGCGGAACAGATCGCCCAGGATGCTGCCCGGCAGGAAGCGGAAGCCAGGGATTAATCCTTCCATGACGTCGACCAGGTTGACAAGGCCGTAGAAGATGAAGCCGAAGGCCACGCCATAATGGAACAGGGAGGTCAGCTTGCGATGGCGGATGATGCGGCCCTGAGTGATGAGCGCGGTGATGCCGGCCATGACCCGGCGCGGCAGCTCGTCCAGATAGAGCGAGCGGGTGCCGCGGCCAATGACACGAGCCATGAGATTGAAGGTGTTGACCACAGCCGTCATACAGATGGCCACCAATAGCAGGAACATGATTCGTTCGAATGGTGATAGCATGTGCTTTCCCCTCGTATGTGCCGCCGATGTGGGTGGGCGCGCGGCGATTTTTTTGGGATTACCGGCTGAACGGTTTCAGGAAGTCTAGCGCATGGGAGGATTGAGGCAAATTGAGCGCGGCCGTCGTTCTGTCCGGCTATGTTACACCGGTATTATATCGGATATTTGACGCACTGCATCATATTGGTTGAGAAAACAGGCTTTTTCCCGTATTAGCTGAACCCCTGGTTTTGATTACTCTTGCCAGGCGCAGGTTTGGTATCCGGTGACCTAATATTGTGAATTGCTGATGAACCTTGAGCCAAGGCAGGGCAATCGCATGAAGAATATTGGAACGCGAATTAACGTGGATTAACGCGAATGAGCACGGATATGACGGGTGGCTGCGATGTGGGATGCCCGGTCTCAGCCCGCCTTGTCGGATCGCAAGGGTTATTCCTGCCCATGTAAATCAGTGAAATCCGTGTCATCCGCGTTCTATTCGCCCATTTATCTTTTCATGTGATTGCCCTGTGAGCCAGGGATGGACAGGTTGCAGGCGATGGGGGGTTGGATATAATAATGAACTGACGAACGGAGAGGTCGCATAGTCCGGTCTAGTGCGCACGATTGGAAATCGTGTACCTCGCAAGGGGTCGCGGGTTCGAATCCCGCCCTCTCCGCCAATGGATTCATGGCCGATAGTAAGTGGCCGGCCATGAAGAGGCCTTCCCGAATCGGTGGAAGGCCGCGGGCCCCCTATTCCTCTCCCACATCCAGAAACTGCCGCAGCAAATCCCATGCCCCGGCCACCGCGTCCGGCCGGATGGCATATCGCTTGCCTTCCGTATCCAGCGTCACGATCACCAGCCGCGCCAGCCGCAAGGCATCCAAATGGTGGATGACCGTGGGCGGCCGCAAGCGCAGCTTACGCGCCAGCTCAGCCGGGGTCTGCGGCTCCTCGCTCAAATAGCGCAGGATGCGCAACCGTGTCGCATCGGCCAGCGCCTTCAACGCCTGATAAAGCGCGTCGGGAACCAGGTCGCCGGGGATTAGCGACTCGTTTTCCGGCCGCGCCCCAAACATGAACATCAGGTTGTCAGGCTCGAATTCAGCCATGATCGCCAGCGGCGTTCCCCAATAGGAAGGAGCCAGGATCAGCCTCTTGCGTTCCCAATCCTTGCCCACTCGCACGCCCTGGGAGATCTCCTCTAGCAAGGTTTCCCATCGCTCATGCTGTTTGGCGAGCTTTTGGGCGCGCGCCAACCCGGCTTCCAGCGCCGGCAGGATGCGGGCCTCCTCCTCGATGAAAAACACCTCGTAATAACATTCGTAGGCCGACAATATCGTCTCGGCCGTGAGTTCAGGCTCGCGCCACAGATCGAGGTAGATGGTCGCCTCTTTGCGGATGACCGGAACGGGCTGTTTCTTGCGGAACCCTCGCGCCATCGCGTTCACCAGCGTTTCATGGTCATCTTCGGTCCACGAACCTCGCCGGCTTACGGTTCGCCACAGCGATTCGACCGGATCGGTGACGCCCGGCATGAGGGCCAGCAACCTTGTCTCGACGGGCAAGGCTCGCAGAGCCTTGAGCGCCACCGGCACGTCCTTCGGCGTGGGCAAGGTATGGACCCAGGGCAGCGGCCGCACCAGCGGCGTGGCCCGCTGGAGGATTTCGCGCTCCGGCCCCGGCAAGCGCGAACGCACACCAGCGGCCCATGCGCCACGCAACCCCAGATGGTCGGGGTCGTGCAAGGCCCACAGACTGATGAAAAAGTCGTAAGCGGTGCCGATGTCCCACTCAATGCGCCAGCCGGTGGGGATCATGGCATTTTGTTCACTCATAAGGGTTGGATAAACTCCAGACGATTGCCGAAGGGATCGCGGCACTCGAATCGATCGTATCCGGGAATGGGCACGCTATCCAGCGGCATCACGCCCGCGGCCGCCAGCCGCTCGCGCCAGAGCGCCAGATCGTCCACCTGAAAGGCCACATGGGCTTTTGTACGTTTTCGCTCCACGCCTTCTTCGATCCCGATGTGCAACTGATGGTCGCCCGCCAGCACCCAAAACCCCCCGCGCCCTTGCAGCGAATTGGGCTTTTCGACCTCCGGCAAACCGAGCACGACGCAATAAAAATTGCGCGCGGCCGCCACGTCCTCCGGGGCGACTGTAATTTGAACGTGATGAATGCCGATGATCATTATTAAGTAGATGATACCCGAAAAACCGGCTTAGGCATCAAAAACCCGTTTGCCCCACATCCCATTCCCCATTACAATTCCGCCGCAATGGAACCGCTGCCCGTCGATATTTTCCAGCTCCGGCGCCGCGACCCCGCGGCATGGACGGCGCTGCTCAACGGCTCGCCCGAGACCGATGACGTCATCGTCACCGCCGTCACGGCCGAACCGTTGAGCAGTCTCAGCGTCATTCCGCCCGGCAGGGTGGCCTCCGAACCCGCCCACAACATCCGTCGTTACATTCTTACGCTGGCTGACACCACCGACCCGATTAGTTTCATCGCCAAACAAACCAACGCCGCTGAGGCGACGCTCTACGAACTCTACGGCCGCCCGCCGGCCACGGCCATGCCCGCCTGCCATTATGTCCATCATGACGGCGACGAGAGCGTCGTCATTCTCGACGACGTGCCCGACCATTTCCCGCCCGCCACCTGGACGCCGCGGCAGTTGGACAAGGTCGTCGCCACCCTGGCCCGTTTCCATGCCGCCCATTGGGATCTCCATGAGGGCCATGCCGACCGACGATCCGGCGACTGGCCCGCGGCCGAGCCGACCATCCCCCATTTTCACCGTCTCCCCGACGGCGAGCAACAGCCCGGTGCTTCCGGAGCCGCCATCGTCCCCGACTTCTCGCCCGGCGGTGACTTTTTGTCCGGACATTCTCTGCGGGCCGCCGGTAGACTGGCCCCGCTTTTCGTCCGGGCCGCGGCCGGCCTGGCTGTGATGCGCGATCTCCATGGCTGGCCCGGCGTGCTGGGCGAAAGTCAGATGGCCGCTGCCGCCGATCTGCTTGACGACCCCGTGCCCATGATCCGGCCCTTGCTCGATTTGCCGGCCACCTTGCTCCATGGCTCGCCTCACCCTTGCCATTGGCGGCTGACCCTGTTCGACGAGGAATACTTGATCGATTGGGGGGGAGTCCAGGAAGGTCCCGGTATCCTCGACCTGATGGCCTTCATCGAGGGCTACCCCCTGGTTCAGGAACGACCGGCCGATGGTCGCGGTATCCTGGGCGACCCGGTCTTGCGCCTGCGTCCCATGACCCCGCTGGTGGAGGAGACCATCGTCGATACCTATCTGCTGACGCTGGCGGCCGAATTGGGCGGCCGAACCGAGTCGCGAGCCTTCCGCGAAGCGTTGCCGGCCGCTCGCTGCCTGCACGTCATACTCACGTGGCTTCCCTTCTTTGCAACCTGGGCCACCGACATGCCCGATCCTTACTTCTGGCAACATGTCAACCGGCTCAACGACACCGAACTCGGCCGTTACCGTGACGCTCCCACGGCCGGGATGCGTCATTATCTGGCCGGCGTCTTCGATCGTTTTCTGCGCGCCTATCGCAGCCTCTAGCAAGGTCGCAACCCATGATTCACCCAATCGTATAGAGTCACAGATATGGAAAACATCGTTTATTCGCTCGGTGGTGTGGTCGTCATTCTCGCCTTCATCGTCGGCCTCATCGGCGCGCTGTTGCCCATCATCCCCGGCGTCATCATTATCTGGTTCGCGTCGCTATTCTATGCCGCCGTGTTGGTGGGATTCGGCACCTTTTCCCCTTGGGTCTTCGTCCTTATTACGCTTATCGCCATGGTTGCGGGCACTTCCGACATCTGGCTGGCGGCTTTGGGAGCCAAGACCACCGGCGCGTCGTGGCGAACGCTCCTCGTCGGCCTTCTGGGGGCCATCGCCGGCACTTTCTTCGTTCCCATCCCGATCTTCGGCACCATCATCGGTTATGCGGCGGGGATCATCCTGGCCGAATATATGCGCTTCAAAGAGTGGCGGCCGGCGATTCGGACTGCGTTGGGCGGCGTCGTCGGCTGGGGAATCAGTTCAGTCGTTGAACTGGCCGGTGGCCTGGCGATCATCCTGCTAACCGCTACTCAGGCCCCATAGAGCTTATATGGAAGAATTCCTGCAGAACTTTGTCCTTGTGTTGCTCGGGGTCATGTCCGTAGCGCTGATCATCGCGCTCGTCTTGCTGGCGATCATCGTCATCCAGGTGCGGCGCATCCATGTGCCGCCCGACGCCGGTTTCACCGAGACGCTGTTCTATACCCCTTTGCTGGTCGTCCTTTTTCTGGACGTGCTGGACCTGGCCCTCGACTTCCTTTCCGCCCCAATCGCCTGGATCGTCCTCGACCGCCTGGGGCTGAAAGGGCTGCGCGGCATCGCCACCGTTGAATCGCTCATCCCCTTTACCCAACCCATACCCACAATGACCATGGCCTGGATTGGCGTGCGCCTCATGGGCAAGGATCGGGTTGTCGACCGGCACACTTACGACGGGTAGGTTTTGTGCGGGATGGCCAGATAGAACGCGCTGCCTTCGCCCGGCACGCTCTCGAACCACACGCGGCCGTCGTGGAGATCGGCCACTGACTTAACGATCGCCAGACCCAGCCCCGACCCTTTGGCCCGGTCGGCCGTGGACATCCGGCCGCGATAGAATTTCTCGAAGAGGTGTGACTGGTCGCCGGCGACGATGCCCGGCCCATGGTCGTGGACGCTCAAAACGATCTCCTTACCCTTGGCCTCGGCCTGTAAAACCAACGATCCGCTGTCGGGCGAATACTTTATCGCGTTGACCACCAGATTGGTGATCGCTCGCCGCAAGAGATCCGGATCGGCCACAGTCGCCGGCGTGCCGGATGCCTCCACCACGATGGACAGCCCGCTCTCTCTGGCGATGGAGGCGTACTCCTGGGCCACCTCGGCCAGCAGCTCATCCGGATTGACCCGATCGAATTGCAGATTCATCCCCGCTTCGATTTGGGCCAGATCGAGCAGATCGTTCACCAGTCGCTTCATTCGCTCGATGCCGGCCAGGATCTTCTCGGCATATTCTTGCTCCAGCGCGGGGTCATCAACTACCGGCAGCAGCGATGCGTAGTTATGCATGATGGTCAACGGGCTGCGCAGGTCGTGAGAAATCCCGGCCACGAAGTCCGACTTCAACCGGTCGAGATCCTTCAGGTCCGTCACATCCTGCAGCACTGCCACGCGTCCCATGGTCTGGCTGCTGCTGTTGTAAACGGTTGAGATGCCGGCCAGATACGTTCGGCCGTTCACCTCTACCTCCAGCTTGCCGTCGGCCGCCTCGCCCGTCGCCGACGACATCCCCAGGCTCATGCGTCGCGCCAATGCACCGCCCTTGTCCAGTTCCGCCAGCATGTCGACCACCGGCCGCCCGGTTACATCCTTGGAGCGCAGCCCGAAGGCCCGTTCCATCGCCGGATTGAACAGCAACACACGGTCGGTCTGGTCGGTCACGATGACGCCGTTGGTTGTGCTGGCCAGGATGGCCGCCAGCCGTCGCCGGCCGCCCTCGGCCGCCGCGAACAGGTGCGCGTTTTGTACCAGCACCGTCGCCTGTCCGGTCAGGGTTCGCAACAGGTTGCGTTCGTCGCTATCGAAATAGTGGGGTTGCCGGTAGACCAGATAGAGCACCCCCTGGAATTCCCCCGCCGGTCGCAAGGGCAGGGCGAACAAGGCCATTCCCGGCGGGTTGGCCACACCCAATCCGGCCTCGATCTCGGCCGCCGAACCGTAGGCCAGCTCATCGACCGAACGCAAAGCCAGCAGCACGGACCGATCGAGTACAGTCATGCTTTCGGCCGCCGGTCCCTCGGCGAAGGACAGCGGCGCGGGCGCGTTGGGGTTGCGCACGATGGCGCGTGCCCCGGCGGCTCCCGTTCCTCGCAACACGCCTTGTAGCACGGCCGCCATGCCTTCATCGATATGGATCGTCGCCGCCACATCGATGCTGACACTGAGCAACAGGGACAACTCGTCGAGGCGTTGCCGCAAGGCGCGCTGCATTTGCGAAAAGGCCAGACTCAACTGCCCGATCTCGTCCGCCCTGTCGGAGCGAACCGTCCGTTCCAGTCCGCCGCCGTCGGCGATGGCCCGCGACGCACGGCTCATCTCGGCAATGGGGCGGGTGACGTTCCGCCCCAGCGACGCCACTAGCAGATAGAATAACCCGCTGATGACCAACAGCAGCCCGGCCAGTGGCCCGATGATGCTCAGAGTGCGGCGCAGGACGGCGGCGTAAGGTGTGATGGTCACGACCTTCCAGCCGCTCTCGGACACGGCCGACTGATAGACCATCTGTCGCGCGCCGGTGGCCGGGTCGATGCTCGAATACAGGTTGCGACCGGTCAGCGCGCTCAACGAGGATGCCAGTTGCCCGGCCTCTGGAGCCACCCAATCGCCCGATAACTTCGCGCCGGTGACCAACACCGCGCGCGAGCTTTCATCCACGATCAGACCGCTGCCCAGGTTACCTGTGGCGGGTAGCCCGGCGATAGCCTCGGCCAGCACATCCGGTTCGATGCGCGCCAGCAGCACGGAACGCGCGCCGCTTTCATCCACGCGCGGCACGGCCAGACTGACGGCTGTTACACCATCATGGCTCTCGGCCGCCCAACGGGCCTCGGCCCGATTAAGGACTTGGCCCGCGATCATCATCTCGGCCGCGCTTAGTTCGCTTGGGACAGCTTCGCCGGCCTCGCCTCTTGGCGCGGAGATGACCGTTCCCGTGCCGTCCATCAGCCGGACAGCGCTGAATTGGGGTGTCGTCTGCATGCGGCCCAGCATGGCCGATTTGGCGGATTCGTCACCGGCTGCCAGACGGGGATCCTGACCGAATTGGGTCAAGGTGCCCGCCAGCTCGCCCTGTAGCGCGCCCAATCGTTGGGCCGCGGCGTCGGCGCTATCGACCATCTGCTCGGCCAGTGCCTGTTCAGTCGACCGTGCCGAGAAGTAAAACGCTGTCAGCGCGCTGAGCAGGACGACGGACGCGGCGAAGGTCAGGAAGGCTGTCCCCATCTGCCGTTGCAGGCTTCGATCCAGTGGCGAGGGTACAACCCCACGATCCGGCCGCCATTGAGGGGCGATCCATAGCACGGCCGAGGCGAGTGCCCCGCCTATGGCTCCCTCGGCCAACAGCGGCAGCGCGCTCCACAGGGCGACAAATAGCGCCAGATCAAGCGCGCCGAAAAAGCCGGCCCGGGGCAAAGTCTGGGTCAGCACAATCAGTGTCGTTCCGACGACCATCACTAACCTGCCCAACGCTCCGGCCAGGACTGGCTGCCGCAAGGCGGCAAACATGCGTCCGGCATAGTTTTGTTGCAGCAGAATCGCCGAGGCGGCCGCCGCCAGCGCCGACATGAAGATATCCGCTGGGGCGCCAGTCTGACCCAGCGCGCGCCCGACCCCGGCCAGCAGTCCGACGAGGATGGCCGCCGGCGCATTGAGCACGACGCTGGCCAGCAAATAGGGGACGGCCGAGAATAACACCGTGGCGGCCGTTGCCGGGTGGCTTCTTAACAGAGGATCTCCCCAGGGGAGTGCCAGCGGAAGCAGCTGGCTCAGCGGGATCGAGGCGAGGCAAAGTCCGCCGAAAATAGCCCATTGGCCGCGACTCATGGCCCGTAGCGGTCGCCAGCCCCCCGCGCGCCACCAGACCCAGGCGATCAGGATGGCAGTCAGTGTCAATAATGCCACGGTCGCCGGTCCGCCCGACCAGGTGAAACCCCACCTCTCGCCGGCTCCCCACAAATCATACAGCATTGACGTCCGTTTTCCCTCTCTGCCGCCTGTGAATAGTCTTTGCTACTCGTCATTATGTCAGGTCATTATTCAGTATAACAGCCCATAACTAATTTGTCATTTCATAGGTAGTTCATTATGATTGCGATCTATGGATACACGCCGCCGGACCTATGCCATTCTGGTTGGCATCATCCTCCTGACTGTCCCGTGCTACTTGTCCGGCATCGCCTTGCTGTCTCGCGCTCCCGGGCGGCTCGAGGCTACACCGACGCCAACAGCCACCGGAGAGCCGACGGCTACGCCGACCGACGAGGCCACCCGGCCACCGCCGGCGATTATCTCGGTGACGCCGCCCACGACTCCCACGCCCCAGATCACCGTCACGCCCTCCAGCACGCCTACGTTTACGCCGACGCCCAACCCAACAGCGACGGCTACCGATACGCCGACGCCGACCCCGACATCGACGGAAACCCCGACGGCCACGGCGACCCCGACGGCCACGCCGACGGAGACTCCGACGCCGACGGAGACTCCCACGGAAACGCCGACAGCGACCGAGACCCCGACTCCGGAGGGAACCGCGACGGCCACCGAAACCGCCACACCGGAGGCGACGGCCACGCCCTGATCCCGGGTGTCGATGAATAAGGATCTTCGCAATGGAAACATTTGACCTTCTGAAGAAGCTATCTGAAGCCCCCGGGCCTACCGGGGACGAACGCGGCATCGCCGCCGTTGTTGAGGAAGTCTGGCGGCCGTTCGTCGATCAGGTCATCGCCGATCGTGTCGGCAGCCTGGTGGGCGTCAAGCGCGGCATCGGCCCCGACGACCGTCCCCGTCCGTCCGTCCTGCTGGCTGCCCATCAGGATGAACTGGGGCTAATGGTCACCCGAATTGTCGAGTATCAGGGCAGCGGCTTTCTGCGGGTGATCAATCTGGGTGGCGTGGATCGACGGCAACTCATGGGCCAGACGGCCGTTGTGCATGGCGTTCGGCCGCTGACAGGCGTGCTGGGAACACTGCCCGACGCCTATCTGCCCCCGAAGAAACGGGGCCAGTCCATCACCTGGGACGAACTGATCCTCGATGTCGGTTTGCCGGCCGATCAACTGCGCGAACTGGTGTCAGTGGGGGACTTTGTCACCTTTCGCCAGTCGTTGCGCCGCTTGCAGAACGGCCGCGTTACCGGTAAGGCACTCGATAATCGCGCTTCCCTCGCCGCCGTCACCATCTGTCTGGAACAACTGCAGGAACGTCGCCATTCATGGGACGTGATTGCGGTGGCTACGGCGCAGGAGGAGGAGACGTTTTTGGGAGCCTATACCAGCGCCTATAGCCGGAGGCCGGACGCAGCCATCGTCATTGACGTGAGTCACGCCAAAGGCCCCGGGGCCAACGACAGCGATCTGGCGGAGTTGGGCGGCGGACCGATCCTCGACATCGGCGTCAACGTTCATCCCGGCCTCTATAAAGCCTTGTGCGAGGCGGCCGGATCGATCGAGATGAGTATTCAGACCGGCGTGCACGGCCGCGCCAGTGGAACCGACGCATACGCTATCCAGATCACGGGCGGGGGAATCCCCACCGGGCTGGTGTCCATACCGCTGCGCTATATGCACACGATGGTCGAAACGGCCGATTTGAACGACATCGAGCGAGTCGGCCGCCTGTTGGCCGAGACGATCGCCCGGATGGATGACGACTTCTTGCCGGGCATCAGGGATGAGCTGATGCGGCCGCGCAATGGCGAGGAGTCGAATCAGGCGAAGGAATGATGGGTATGAACGACCTGTTGAAGCAACTAACCGAAGTGGCCGGCGTCTCCGGTGACGAAAACGACGTCCGGCGGATGATCCGTGACCTCATCGCCGACCATGTCGATGAGTGGTCGGTCGATACGATGGGCAACCTGCTGGCCACCCGGCGCGGCACGGGGCAATACGACCTGCGCGTCCTCGTCGATGCTCATATGGATGAGGTCGGCCTGATCGTCACTGATATCGACTCCAGCGGCATGCTTGGCTTCGTCTCTATCGGCGGCTTTGACGACCGGGCCTTGTTGGGCAAGATCGTCAGGGTAGGCCCCAACGGGGTGGTCGGCGTCATCGGGGCGCGGGCCGTCCATCTCCTCAAGGCGGGCGAGATGTCCAAGGTGGTCCGGCAGGACGCCATGCGCATCGACATCGGCGCCCGGAGCAAGGAGTCCGCCGGGGGCAAGGTGAAAGTCGGCGACCGCGCCGCATTCGTAACCGAGTATGAGGAACTGGAGGGGGGCCGCGCGGCCATCGGGAAGGCGTTCGACAATCGCGCCGGGTGTGCGGCGCTCATCGAACTGTTGCGTGGCGAGCGGTACCCGTTCGATATTATCGCGGCCTTCAGCGTACAGGAGGAGGTCGGCCTGCGCGGGGCGAGAGTTGCCTCTGCCGGCGTCCGGCCCGATGTGGCTCTGGTGCTGGAATGCACCCCCGCCTATGACCAACCCAAGGAAGGGGACGTCAGTTCCAACGTCGTCATGGGCAAGGGCGTCTCGGTCTATGTGATGGACGCGGGCACGATTCAGGACCCCCGGCTGGTGGCTCACGTGATGGCCACAGCCGACGCCCACGGCATCCCTTACCAAGTGCGGCAACCCGGCGGCGGCGGCACCAACACCGGGGCTATCCAGCGCGCCGGAGCCGGTATCCCCGCGGCCACGCTGGCTGTTCCCGGCCGCTATGCCCATACACCGTCGCTGATGATCAGCCTGGACGATTACGAGAATATGATCCGCCTGGCCGACGCCGTTCTGCGCGGCCTGACGCCCGACACCTTGCGCCGCGAATGAGCGGCCGATATCCGGAGAGACAGAAATAACATGAACGATCTCATTCGCACATTGACTGAAGCCTACGGCCCATCCGGCTTTGAAGACGAGGTACGCGACCTGATCCGCCCCATTGTGGAGCCACTGGCCGACGAGATCACCGTTGACGCCATGGGCAATCTTATCGCGTTCAAGCGCGCCAAAGGCGGAAAACTGAACCCGCTCAAGGTCATGGTCGCCGCCCACATGGACGAGATAGGCATCATGGCGAGCCACATCACCGAGAAGGGCTTTTTGCGCTTCACCAATATCGGCGGCGTCTTCCCCAACACGTTGCTTGCCGGCCGGGTGCGATTTGCCAACGGCACGATTGGCGTCATCGGCAGTGATCAGCTGGATGATATGAGTTCAATCCACCCGCTTAACAAGCATTTCATCGATGTCGGCGCGACCAGCCGCGAGGATTGCCCGGTTCGTGTCGGCGATGCCGCCCACTTCTATCGGCCGTTCGAGGCCCGCGGCCGCCATCTGACGGCCAAGAGCATGGACGATCGCATCGGCTGCGCCATCGCCATTGAGGCGATGCGCCGGCTGCCCGATGCGGTCGAGCATGATCTCTATTTCGTTTTCAGCGTGCAGGAGGAAGTCGGCACGCGAGGCGCGGAGGTGGCGGCCAATGGTATTTTGCCCGACGTCAGCATCGCCCTCGATGTGACTCGCACGGGCGATATACCGGAAGCGCGGCCGATGGATGTGCGTCTGGGCGACGGCCCGGCGATCAAGGTCAAGGATAGTGGCATGATCGCCCATCCCGGCCTCGTCCGTCTCATGCGCCAACGCGCCACGGAGGCGGGGATTAGTTACCAAATGGAAGTGCTGGAGCATGGCTCAACGGATGCCCGCTCGATGCAGGTGGCCGGGCCGGGCAGCGTCGCCGGTTGCATCTCCGTTCCTTGTCGCTATCTCCACACGACCAGCGAAACGCTGGATGCGGAGGATGTGGAAGGATGCGTCGCGCTGCTGGTGGCTGTGTTGTCGGGAGAGATTGATTTATAGGGGGCGATGACCGTCCCTAAACCAGATTGGCTGAGAGGGAGTCCAGCATCGTGGACAGGTCATCCGGTAATTCAGCGGTGATGTGCAGCTCAACGTCATCCGACGGCCGCCGGAAAGTCAACTCGGCCGCATGAAGGAAGTGGCGCTTTAGCCCTGATTTGTCCTTGCGTCGCCCGTAGATGTTGTCCCCGGCGATGGGGAAACCGATGTAGGCCATGTGGACGCGAATCTGGTGCTTGCGCCCCGTGTGCGGACGGCACTCCACCAGGGTGTAGTCGTGGAAGTAGGTGAGCGCCCGGAAGGCGGTTTGGGCGGGGCGTGAATCCCCTGCCTCCGAGGGAACGACAGCCATCTTTTGCCGGTGGCGCGGGTCGCGGCCGATGGGGGCGTCGATGATGGCTTCCGGCGGTTGCAGCGAGCCGTGCACCAGCGCCAGATAGGCCTTGCTCACCGTCCTTTGTTTGAACTGATTCTGCAATTGCCACAACGCCCGATCGTGTTTGGCGGCGACGATCAGCCCGGATGTATCCTTGTCCAGCCGGTGGACGATACCCGGTCGTCGCTCGCCGCCCACGCCCTCCAGATCGGGACAGTGAGCCAGCAGCGCGTTCACCAGCGTGCCTCCGGCGTGGCCCAGCGACGGATGAACCACCATCCCCGCCGGCTTGTTGACGACAATGAGATCGCTGTCCTCGTAGCGAATGTCCAGAGGGATGCTCTCCGCGGCGATCTCCGGCTCGACGACGGCGGGGATCGAGGCTATCAGGATTTCGCCGCCGGCGATGCGATAGCTGGGCCGGGCGCGCACGCCGTCCACCGTCACCAGGCCCTCGCGAATGAGCTTCTGCCATTGCATCCGCGACAGTGCGGGCAGGGTCTCACTCAGCGCGCGGTCCAGTCGCTCGCCCACGGCCTCGAGGGTGATCTCTATCGTCTGATTATAGGGAGAGGGGGATGAATCCACAGATTTCACAGATGATGCAGGTTGAGAAGAAGATATTCTGAACCCGGGAAAGCGGAATAAGGTTAAAGTTGATTGGAATAGCGTCTCAAACTCCAGGGGCTATTTTGGCCGTCGGTCGGATGGAGTCGCTGCCGATTATAAAGCAGTTCAATTTTTTTCAAAAAACACCCGCCAGGCAAATCGCGGCAGGGCCAACATCCGTCGCCAGCGCCATGGCTCCTTGTACAGCCGGTGGAGCCATTCCAGCCCCATGTCCTGCGCCCATTGCGGGGCGCGAACCGAGCGGCCGGTGATGAAGTCGAGCGACCCGCCCACGCCGAGGGCCACGCGCACGGCGGGCAGATTGTCCCGATTGCGATCGATCCACTTGTCCTGCTTCGGCGCGCCATAGGCCACGAAAAGAAGCGCGGCCCCACTGTCGTTGATGCGGCGCACGATTGCATCGTTTTCCTCGGCCGCAGGCGAGCCGGCATACGTTCCGGCGATAGTCAGGCCCGGATAGCGTTCGCCCAGTGCGTGTGCCGCTTCCTCGGCCACGCCGGGAGCCGCTCCCAGCAGAAAGAGAGGCCAGCCCTTCGCCGCCGCCAGCTCGGCCAGGCGGTAGACCAGTTCCGAGCCGGGCACGCGCTCCGGCAACGGACGTCCCTGCCGTCGCGCCGCGTAGAGCAGGCCCACCCCGTCGGGCAGGCACAGATCGGCCGACTGCAGGATATGGCGAAAGCCGGCGTCGTTTTGCGCTGTCATGACGAACTCCGGGTTGACGGTGGCGATCTGGTGCAGGCGCGGCTCGGCCATGTATTGCTCAACGAGGGCCAGGGTCTGCGCCATCGTCACGGCGTGGACGGGGATGTTGAGGATGGAAATGGCTTCAGGTGGTGCGATCACCTCGGCACCTCCGCGCCTCTTCTCCCCCGCTCCTCTACCTCCCGCCACTCGCCCGGCAGCAGCCCTTCAAGCGTCCACTCGCCGATGGCCCAGCGGATGAGGCGTAGCGTGGGATGGCCGACGGCGGCCGTCATGCGTCTGACCTGTCGGTTGCGTCCCTCGGTCAGGGTCAGCTCCAGCCACGACGTGGGGATGTTACGGCGGTAGCGAATGGGTGGCGTGCGCGGCCACACGTCCGGCTCGGCCATGAGGCGTGCGCGGGCGGGGGCGGTGAGGCCGTCGCCAAGCTTGACGCCGCCGCGCAGCCGGGAGATGGCGCGCTGGTCGGGCGTACCTTCCACCTGCGCCCAGTAGACTTTGGGGTATTTCTGGCGGGGATCGGCGATGGCGTGTTGCAGGCGGCCGTCGCCGGTCAGCAATAACAGACCCTCGCTGTCGAAATCCAGCCGCCCGGCGGCGTAGACCTCCGGCACGGGGATATAGTCGGCCAGTGTCGGCCGTCCTTCGCGATCGGTGAACTGGCACATCACGCGAAAGGGTTTGTTGAATAAAATCAGGCGGCTCAAGGGTCGATCAGCGGCGAAAGATGCGCAGGACGATGTTCAGCAGGATGGTGCCGAGTATGCTGACCAGGATCATCGTCGCCAGCGGGAAGTAGACCTTGTAATTTTCGCCTTCGAAGCGCATGTCGCCGGGCAGGTTGCCCAGCCACGGCAGATAGCGGTTGGCGACAAGGATGACCAGGCCGCAAAAGGCGATGGCCAGGCCGATGATGAGCAGGAGACGGCCGAATTCAACCATGAGCTATTCTCCGGGCGGGGCATCGAACAAGGAGCGCTGCGGCCCGCGTGGGCCGTTTTCAGGGGCCGGCAGGTTGAGATGGCTGTAGGCGTTGACCGAGGCGATACGCCCCCGCGAGGTCCGCTCCAGAAAACCGAGCTGCAGCAAGTAGGGTTCGACGACATCCATGATCGTGTCCGACTCCTCGCTGATGGATGCGGCGATCGTTTCCAGTCCAACCGGACCGCCGCCGAACTTCTCGATGATGGCTCGCAGCACGCGCCGGTCAAGATCGTCGAGGCCCAGGCCGTCGATCTCCATCAGGTCGAGCGCGGCCACGGCCGTCTCGTGGGTGATCTCCCCGTCGCCGCGTACCTGAGCGTAGTCGCGAACGCGCCGCAGCAGGCGCAGGGCTACGCGCGGCGTGCCGCGGGCGCGACGGGCGATCTCGACCGTCCCCATCGGCTCGATGGGCACTTCCAGAATGCGCGCGCCCCGGTTGACGATCTCCTCCATCGCCGCCTGGTCATAGAAATCCATGCGATAGACCGCGCCGAAGCGGGCGCGCAGCGGGGCGGTCATCAGCGCCAGCCGGGTGGTCGCGCCCACAACCGTGAAGCGCGGCAGCTTGAGCCGGACGTTCTTGGCCCCCGGCCCCTTGCCGACGATCAGGTCAAGCACGAAATCTTCCATCGCTGGGTAGAGAATTTCCTCCACCGGGCGGCTGAGGCGGTGGACTTCGTCGATGAACAGGATGTCGCCGCTGCGCATGTTGGACAGAATGGCGGCCAGATCGCCGGAGTGTTCGATGGCCGGGCCGGCCGTATGGCGGATGTTGGCCCCCATCTCGTTGGCGACGACCTGGGCCAGCGTGGTCTTGCCCAGCCCCGGCGGGCCATGGAACAGCACGTGGTCAAGCGGTTCGCTCCGGCCCCGTGCGGCGTCGATCAGGATGCGCAGGTTATCCTTCAGCCGTTCCTGGCCGGTGAACTGGGAGAGGTGCTGCGGCCGCAGCATCGTGTCGAGGCCGATGTCGCCGGCTTTCTGCTGCGGGGCGAGCGGCCGGTCGGCCGGGGTTCCGGGTGTCGTCATACGATCCTTGTCCAACAGGGCGATTATACGCCAAGTGGGACAGGATGGGTATTTGTGGCTGACCTGCGCTTTCTCGCATTGCCGCTCATGTTGGTTACAATGATGAAACCTAGACAAGGGAGTAACAGGATGGTTTTTGAATCACAACACCCGCTGGTCAAGCATAAATTGACCCAGATGCGCGATAAAAATACGAAACCCGAGAAGTTCCGCCAACTCATTCGCGAGATATCCATGTTGCTTTGCTATGAGGCGACGGCCGACCTGAACACGACGCCGGTCACCGTCGAGTCGCCGATGGGCACGGCCGAGGGGCTGGACGTGGTCGATACGGTGGGCCTGATTCCGGTTTTGCGCGCCGGTCTGGGTATGGTCGAGGGTATCTGGGAGATGATGCCCGGCGCGGAAGTGTGGCATATCGGTCTCTATCGCGACGAGCGCACGCTCAAGCCGGTGTCGTACTATAACAAGCTGCCGACCAATCCGACGGTACAGGTTTGCCTGGTGCTCGACCCGATGCTGGCCACCGGCGGCTCGGCCGTGGCTACCGTCGACCTGCTCAAGAAGTGGGGGGCGCGACGCATCAAGTTCGTCGGTATCCTGGCCGCGCCGGAGGGTGTCGCCCGTCTGAGTGGCGCTCATCCTGACGTACCCATCCATATCGCCCATGTCGATTCCCATTTGAACGAGATCGGCTACATCGTTCCCGGCCTCGGCGATGCCGGGGACCGGCAGTTCGGGACGGGTTAATCGCCCCTAATGGTTTACCTGATCGTCGCCCTTGTCTCGGCCGTCTCGGCGCTGGCGCTATCGCCGGTCATTCGCCGGCTCTCATTCCGCTGGGGCATCGTGGCCGAGCCGGGCGGCCGCCGCCAGCACAAGGGCAGCATTCCCAAGCTGGGCGGGTTAGCCGTCTTTATCGCCTGGCTGGCGGGGATCGCCGTGACCTGGTGGCTGCTGCCGCCGGCCAGCCCCGACGACGCGCTCCGGCTGCGGGGGGTCGTACTGGGCAGTTTCGTGATGGTCGCCGGCGGTCTGCTGGACGATCGCTATGACCTTTCGCCCGGTATTCAGTTCCTTATCCAGCTCCTGGGAGCGCTCGTCGCCATTTTGCACATCATCTTCATCGAGGTCTTCACCAATCCATTGCCCAATGTCGGGTTGTGGGAGGCCCTGCCTTTGTTTCGCGTGGAAGGCGAGCTGGTGTGGCTGTGGCGGCCGCTGGCGTTGCTGTTCACCACTTTCTGGGTGGTGGGGATGATCAACGCCGTCAATTTCCTCGATGGCCTCGACGGGCTGGCCGCAGGAGTCTGCCTGATCGCCGCGGTCTTCTTCGCGTTCCACAGCTATCGACTGGAGCAGGTGACCGTGCCGCTTTTCGCCGTGGCGCTGGCCGCGGCATTGCTGGGGTTCCTGCCCTTCAACTTCTCTCCGGCGCGGCTCTTTCTTGGCTCGGCCGGGGCCTGGTTCCTGGGCTATCAGATGGCGACCCTGTCCATCCTCTCTCCGGCCAAGTTGTCCACGGCGCTGCTGGTGATGGCCGTGCCCATCATCGACGTCGCCTGGCAGATCGTCTCGCGCATCCGCCACGGCCGCCATCCCATGCGCGGCGATCGTGGCCATCTGCATTTCCGCCTCTCTGACCGGGGCCTGCCGACGGCGCGAATCGTTATCGGCTATTACGTGGTGGCTATCCTGTTTGGGTTGGTCGCCGTGCTGGTGGCCTCTCCCTTGCTCAAGGTGGCCACGCTGCTGGGGCTGGCGGCGGGGGTATTCGCCCTGATGCTGCGGCTGGATCGCCGAAAACCGTCCTAGTCCGATGCGGCTCTCATTGTGCGGCAGAGCAGGCGGGTAATTCAGCCCGTTCCATCCGCCATCCGTCACTGTACCAGAGCAGATAATCGTCCAAATGCTCGTGCCAATAGGCTTCGTCGTGCGTCCCCTCGTTGACGCGCCACTCATGCGCCACGCCGGCGGCTGCCAATGCCTCATGTAACGGCCGCGCCTCGATCAGATACGGATCACGTTCGCCGATATCGATCCAGATGCGCAGGTCGCCCAGAGGGTTGTTCACGCCGGTGATGACCGGGTCCTCGGCCGGGCCGGCGTGACTGTCGATTAGCGCCGGACTGTGCGCGCCCACGCTGCGGAACAGGTCGGGTCGCCGAAAGGCCATCATCAGCGACCAGTAGCCGCCGCGCGAAAGCCCGCCCACCGCGCGGCCGTTCGCGTCGGGCCGGGCGAGATACGTGGCTTCGATATGGGGGATCAATTCATTGAGCACGAACCCCTCATAGGAGTTCGGCCCGCTGGTTGTGGTATTCGCCAGCCAGCCGTTGTCCGGCATCACGATGAGCAGCGGCGGGATGTCGCCCCGCGCGATGGCTGCCTCGGCCGCCTCATCCAGCCCAAGCGTGTCCCAGATGGCGTCGTCGTGCACGTTGCCGCCGAACATGTAGAGGGTGGGATAGACGCGGTCGTCCTGCCCGTAGCACGGCGGCAGATAGATGCGGTAGCGCATGGCTTCTCCGGCCACGGCGCTGTCAACCGAGCCGAATTCGATGCGACCCGGTTCGGAGCAGGGCGTCGGCGTCGGCAATGGCGGGGCGGTGGGCGCGATGGTTGGGGCGGGCGGCGGGTCGGTGAGGATAATTGCCGCGACGGCCGCCTCTGTCGGAAGGGTGACGGGAGCGGCCTCGGCTGATGAGGGGGCGGGCCAATTCGCCGGCTCGGTTGGCGATGCTGTGGCTTGTGCCGGATCGATGGCGATGGGTATCGGCCCAGCGGTTGCGACGAGGGTCGGAATGGGAGCACCGGCGGTACATCCCGCCATGCCAAGAACGACCAACAGCAGAGGGAAGATGAAACGAAGCCGGGCCATGGAGCGGCTCCGCAAACAGCCCCTAGCGGGTGACGGCCGCCGGTGGCTCGGCCATCAACTTGCGCCAGGCGCCGCTCCAGTCCGATGGCTTGCGGGTCATCGTCTTGATGTGGATGTCGTCGAAGTGCGGCGACAGGTCGGCCAGCAGCTCCGGCAGCAGATCCCAGGCGCTATGGCGAATGACATCCTCGATATTGTCGGCCAGCTCAGGGATCCACTCCCAGTCGCGAACAAAACGCTCGACCTTCATCCAGTAGCCGCGCTTCTCCCAGGCCGCGGCCGATTCATCGACCGTCTCTTTGATGTCGCGCAACAGATAGACGAGCATCGCTGCCATGTCACGAGCTTCCTCGTCAATTTGTCCCTTGCGGCCCAGCAGGCGCAGTATCTCAGCGATCGAGCGTCGCGACTGGTTACGCCGCTTGCCCGGGCTGTCCACATGAATCACTCGACTCATGAAATCTCCTCTTGCAAAGCTGTCAAATCGTCGCCCGCGGCATGGTTCGCTGCGAGCGCCGCAGAATCATAACATGGCCCCATGAAGCAGGCCAATTGCCCTGTCACTTGTGTGCCAATTCCACAGGTTGGTTGTATAGTAATCTTGCGGCTACGCATGATTACCAATACCATCAGCGACTCACAGACGGAGGGCATATGCCATACATGAAGAGTGTCCTGGGCCTTATTCTGGGTGGTGGGCAAGGCGCACGCCTGTATCCTCTCACCAAGGAGCGCTCGAAGCCGGCCGTTCCCCTGGCGGGGAAGTACCGGCTGATCGATATCCCCATGAGCAATTGTTTCCATGCCGATATCGAGAAGATCGCCATCCTCACCCAATTCAACTCCGCCTCTCTCCATCGCCATATCTGGAGCACCTACACCCGCGATCAGTTCTCGCCTGGCTGGATACAGATATTGGCTGCCGAGCAGACACCGCGCAGTCGCGACTGGTATCAGGGAACGGCCGACGCCGTGCGCAAGCAATGGGTCGAGATCAAGGAGGCCGGCACGCGCTACGTCCTCATTCTGGCCGGCGATCACCTCTATCGCATGAACTACCGCGATTTCATCGACCGCCATGTCGAGCTTGGGGCCGATATCAGCGTGGCCGTGCAGCCGGTCGACCGGGAGAGCGTCTCCGGGCTGGGCATCCTGAAGATGAACAGCGACAATCGCATCACCGCCTTCACGGAAAAACCCAAGGACGCCAAGACTCTCAAACAGTTCGAGAGCGGAGCCAATCCCTACAAACCCTTCATGGCCTCCATGGGCATCTATGTCTTTAACATGGAGACGCTGCAAGAAGTGTTGGCGGAGAATTACGTCGATTTCGGTCGGGACATCCTGCCTCAATCCATCGAGAAACGGCAGGTGTTTGGCTACACGTTCGACGGTTTTTGGGAGGACATCGGCACCATTCGCCGCTTCTATGAGGTCAATCTGCGCATGGCCCGGACCGATCCCCCATTTGATTTCTACGACGCTCAAGCGCCGATCTATACCCATGCCCGCTTTCTGCCCGGCTCGGAGGTTCAAAACTCGCGGCTGGATGAGGTGCTGTTGGCCGACGGTTGCCGTATCTTTGACGCCACCGTGCGCGAGACGGTCGTCGGCTTGCGCAGTGTCATAAAGGCCGAGGCCAATGTCCAGTCGTCAGTGGTGATGGGCGCAGATTACTATGAGACCGACGCAGAGAAAAGGGAGAATTTCTCTCTTGGCCGCCCTGACATAGGGATTGGCGAAAACGCGGTGATCAAGGGCGCGATTATCGACAAGAACGCCCGCATCGGCCGTAACGTCACCATCCGCTACATCCCTGACCGGCCGGATGAGGAGACAGAAAACTGGGTTTCTCGAGACGGCATCATCATCGTGCCCAAGGGGGCTATCCTGCGAGATAGCGAAGTGATCTAACCCGCACTACGAATAAAAGAAAAGACCGGCACAAACGCCGGTCTTTTTGTATCAGGAAGCTGCTCTATCGAGATGTTTGGAAGCCGCCTCGGGGCTGGTGAATGGCTCCTTCACGTGCCCATGGATGATGACGTGGCCCTCCTCTGCATTCACGACGGCCGGATACCAGCCGTGGCCGGCTTCGGGCGGGTGGATGGCGCCGCTATAGCCGCCGTGGCGTACCCTGGGGAATTGCCAGATCACCCAGGCGAATAACCGATCCATGGGAACGGATGTTGGGCCAGCCGGGTCTATGGTGATGCTGTCCAGGACTACCTTCTTTCGAGCAGCCATGTCGATTTCCTCCGAATGACAACAGGGAATTTACCCCGGGATGCCCAGTACCTCGGCCGCGCGCGCCCACAGCGGCTCGTCGACCGCGTCCAGTGTAGGGGTGGGCGGGCCGACCTCGATGCCGCGCTGATTGAGGATGGCTTTGATGCCGCCGATGCGCGCCCCGGACAGCACTTCCAACAAGCGATTGATGACACGTTGCCACTCGCGCGCGCCGTCGATATCGCCCGCGCCGAATGTCCGGGTCAGCTCCACAAACGGCTCCGGAATGGCGGTGCTCAAACCGCTGATCAGTCCGTCCGCGCCCAGGGCCAACAGGCCCAGCGCCGCGCTTTCGTTCCCCGCCAACAGGATCCGGTCGGACGGCAAGGCGTCGATGAGACGACGGACGATCTGGACATCGCCCCGACTGCATTTCAGTCCAGCCAGCGACGGAATCTCGCGGGCCAGGGTTGCCAGCAGTGACGGGCTGATGCCGTTCACCGCGAACTGCGGGATGTCGTAAAGGAAGAGCGGCGTGTCGGGCGCGGCCTCGGCGATGGCCGTGAAGTGGCGAGTCAGCGCGGCGTCGCTCATGCCGAAGAACGTCGGCGTCATGGCCACGATGGCATCGGGTTGCAGCCCGACCGCGTGTTTGGCCAAGGCGACGGCCGTTTCGGTCCGCTGGGCCGCGACGTGGAGCAGGATGGCCACACGGCCGCCAGCCGCGGTCATCGCTGCCTCGTGCAAGGCGCGGCGTTGATCGTCATCGAGCAGGATGCCTTCGCCGGTTGTGCCGCCCACGAACAGCCCTTTCACGCCCTTGCCAGCCAGAAAATCGACCAGCGCCGGCACGGCCGCTGTGTTGACGGTGTGGGTTCCGGGGATGAGCGGCGTCGCCATAGCCGGCGATACACCATTGCGCAAGGTCGCTTTTAATGTCGCAATCCGATCGGCAATCGTCATATTATGCTCCGTTCCTCAGGTAGTGCGCCTCGGCTTCGGTCAGCGCCTTTTCAAAAATCGACAATCCTTCTTCGACCAGCGGCCGCTCGATATTGAGCGGCGGGGTCATGCGGATGGAGTTGGTGCCGCAGGGGATGAGCAGCAAACCCATCTCGAACGCGCGCTGGATGATGTGGTTGCGCAGATCGACGGCCCGCTCTTTCGTCTCGCGATCCTTCACGAACTCGATGCCTATCATCAGGCCGCGGCCGCGCACCTGGCCGATGCTCGGATGGCGCGCTTCCATCTCCGCCAGGGCGTCCATGATGTATTCCCCGGTGTCGGTCGCCCGCGCCAGAAGGCCCTCGCGCTCGATGACTTCCAGTGTGGCCAGGGCCGATGCGGCGGCCACCGGGTTACCCCCGAATGTGCTGCCGTGCGAGCCGCGCCCCCAGGTCATCAGGTTGTCACGGGCGATGATGCCGCCGATAGGCATGCCGCTGGTGACGCCTTTGGCAAAGCAGACGATGTCCGGCTCGACATTCTCGTGCTCGGTAGCCCACCATTGGCCCGTGCGACCCGCCCCGCTTTGAATCTCGTCCACCATCAGGAGGATGCCGTATTTATCGCAAAGCTCGCGCAGGCGCGGGAAGAAACCGACCGCCGGGACGACGTAGCCACCCTCGCCCTGAATCGGCTCCACCAAAATGCCCGCCACGTCAGTCGGCGCCAGCATGTGATAGAAGATTTGCTCCTCCAGATAATCGATCACTGTGTCGCCATAATTGGCGCCCGGTTTGCCGGACAGGACAGGGCGGTATTCGTTGGGATAGGGAATGTGATGGACCTTGACTCCCGGCAGATAGTTGGCCCGCTGGACGGCCTTGCTGGCGGTGAAAGACAGAGAGCCGAGCGTGCGGCCGTGGAACGCGCCCAAAAAGCCGATGAAGCGCGTACGGCCGGTGTTGTACATGGCCAGCTTGATGGCCGATTCGACGGCTTCGGTGCCCGAATTGCTTAGATAAACCTTGGTCTTCTCCGTCATGGGGGCGATGGCTTGCAGTTTTTCGGCCAGGGTGATCGCCTTGGGATAGTAGAAGTCAGACAGGCAGATATGCCAGAACTTGCCGATCTGTTCCTCGACAGCCGCCTGCACATAGGGATGGCGATGGCCGACGTTCAGGACGGCGACACCGGCCATGAAATCGATATAATGACGTCCGTCGACGTCCCACACTTCCGAACCTTGGGCGTGATCGACCACCAAGGCATATTCACGGCTATAGGAGGGGGACAGGCTGGCTGTGTCGCGCTCGATCCAGCTTTGGCCGACAGCGCCGGCCCCGCTAAGGCTGAGACTCATAAAAAACTCCTTCTGAGGCGTGGCCCACGCTGAGGCGTGGCTCACGCCGATTCAATGGTAAACGTCAGGGGGTAACCCTCCAGACTGGCGGCAAAATGCGCCTGCCCCACCTTTTTTTCTGCTTCGCTCCTGGGCAGCGTCGTCACATAGGCGATGCCTGACATATGAGCGGTATAGGTAACCTGCTCGGCGTCCAGAGGGTTTAGGCCGAAAAAACGTTGCAGGACGATGATCACAAACTCATACGGCGTCACATCGTCGTTATGTATGAAGACCCTCGCAGGCGGTTCGATGGCTTCGGATTGTTCGGTATCCTCGCCAATCTCTGGCTGTATGACGGGGTCCAGGATCATAGACGGATTATAGAATGACCCTACGGTTGTGGCAATCGAGCCTTCGGGTTTTTGGCTGGTCAACCTTGCGGGAGACGCTACAATTTATCGGCCATGACAAAACGCTTTATCCTGGTAGCCGGCAATATCGGCGTTGGCAAGACATCCCTGGCCGAACGGGTGGCCGCCCGTCTGGGCTGGACGAGCGGCTTTGAATCGGTGGCCGACAATCCCTATCTGGCCGAGTTCTACGACGATATGCGCCAATGGTCGTTCCATTTGCAGGTCTTTTTTCTGGGTCACCGCGCTCAGCAGCATCTGGCCCTGGCCAATGCGTCTCAATCGGCCATCTCCGATCGCAGTATTTATGAGGACGCCTATATCTTCGCTCGCGTACTCCATCATCTGGGCAATCTGAACGAGCGGGATTACCAATCCTATCGCCGCGTCTTTGACCTGGTCGTGGCCGGCTTGCCGCGACCCGATCTTCTGCTCTATCTGACGGCTCCGGTGCCCGTGCTGATGGAGCGCATCCGCCGGCGCGCTCGCCCGATCGAGGCGGGCATCACTGAAGATTACCTCCAATTGCTGGATTCATTCTATGGGGAATGGCTCAGCGGTTTCGATCTGTGCCCCGTTCTGACCCTTCGCACCCAGCATCTCGACTTCGTCCACCATGATCACCACCTCAACACGGTGATCGACCGCATCGAAGCCAAGCTGTCCGGCCGCGAAGAACTCATTTTCGATTGACATCTCGTCGCCATGACGCATTGTGTTAGACTTCACCCGTGAGTTCGGAAGAGACCCAAACGCCGATTGACGACGATGATGTGAATGGCGAGAAGGGCTTGTCGTCATACGTCTATTATATTGCGGCGCTGGCCTTGATGGCCCTTGCGCTGGGAGGATGGGCGTGGCTTAACAGCAAGACTCCTCGGCCGGCGGTCGTCGGAGTGGCCAGCGCCACGCCGCGGCCCCTGCCTGCCGGCGACGAGGACGCTCCGGGGGATGCTTTTGGACTGGTGCCGGGCCTGGCTACCCCTTGGGCGGTGGCCGGCGGGCCGGGAGAGACGCCGACGGTCGTGCCGGAGGTGACACCGGTACACATTCCCTTGTTGGGGCCGCCGGCGGGCAGCATCTTCCGGATGGAGGATACGATTTCGTTCTACTGGAGCGCCGCGGGGGAGCCGTCACCCAATCAGCGGTACGGCGTCTATTTGCTGGACGGCGGCGAGCGCGTGCTGCTTGGTTCAGCCGTTGGGCCGAATTTGGGGCAGGGGTATCAGATACGGGCGACGATCGGCGAGTTCGTCGATGAACCGGGCGAATATCGTTGGCTGGTCGTGCTGGAAGATGTCGATTCCGGCGCCATCATTGGGCAAAGCGAGATCCGGCCAATCACCTTGATGATGAGTAATTAACGGTAAAGTCACGCCGGATAGAGAAGCGAGAGTTGGAAATTTGAACGTTCGTGTATAATAGTACAAAAGGCCCACCGATTCATATCATCAGATCGGGGTGTTTGCTCTTGGCCGTCAGATCGGGATAAGCACGCGAGTACAAGTTTGTTATGGTGGCGAGGGATAAGGAAGACCTGTCCGGGCAGCAGATAGGCAACTACGAAATCGAATCCCATATCGCGGCACGCAAGGCCAGCGATCTTTTTCTGGCGCGTGATGTCAAGCTGGAGCGTTTGGTGTTCCTGGAGGCCCTGCGCGTGACAGGGGATGAGGATGAAGACCTCGTCGAGCGCTTCTACACCCGGATGGAGACGGTCTCTCAACTCAAGGATCCTGCCATCGCCGTTGTCAGCGATATCGATGTAACCGAAGACGGCTACCCGTATGCCGTCATCGATTATTTCCCCTATCGGACATTGGCCGACAAAATTGCCGACAGGCGGGGCGATATGGGGTCTTTGCCGGTCATTGAATCGCTGGGGCTGGTTAAGCGAATCGCTCAGGGCCTGGGTGTGGCCCATGAGGCAGGCCTGATCCACCACGACTTGCGGCCGGAAAATATCATGTTGCGCGAGGATGGGTCGCCGGTCCTGATCGATCTGGGTGTGCCTCTGGTCACCGGCTATCCGGCTCCGGCGACAGCCGGGACCGACGACGCGATGCTGGGCTATGCCGCGCCGGAAGAGGCGGAAGGCAAGCCGCTGACCGAGCGCAGCAATATCTATTCATTGGGCATCATTCTCTATGAACTGCTGGCCGGACACCGGCCGAACCTGCCCAATCTGCCCTTCGACATCTTCCCCCATGCCAACATGCCCAAAGAGGAGCCTCTTGAAGAGGCGCGTCCGGGGCTGGCTGGCGAAACATACCGACTGGTGCGCAACTGCCTTTGGCGACAGGAGTGGAGCCGTTTCGAGACTACGGATGAGATGATCACGGCCATCGAGACGGCCGTCTTTGCCGAGCAGGAATTGCCCAAGGCGGCCGCCTGGTCCGCGCAGCGCAGCCGTTCGATGGCCGTCTATATCGTGCCTGTCGCCCTGATCCTGGTCGGCATTCTGGGCTTCTTCTTGCTGCGGGGCCTGTTCGGCTCCAATAGCGACGGTCAGGCGACGCCGGCGGGGACAAACGTCGCCGTCGTGGAGACGACCGATCCGGGCGCCACGCCCACCGGCACGGCGACGCCTGAACTGCCCACGGAATCGGCGGGTGACTTCTCTATTTCGGTGCTTTTCCCCGGGCCGTTCCGTGAGTTCGGCATGAAGGATACGATCAACTTCGACTGGATGTGGCCGACGGTGCTGGAACCCGGTCGTCACTTCGCCGTCTTTCTGCTCGATGGCGAGCAGGAGTACCAGCTCGGCACGCTGACCGAACCCAACAACGGTGCGGTCTACCGCTTGCAGGTTCCTGCGGCGGAGTTGCCTGTCACGGGCACAGGACTCGCCTGGCAGATTCGTCTGGAGAGCGTTGACGGCAACGAGGTGTTCGTTGCCAGCGATCTGATCCCTATTTCGATTCGGCCGCTTGAGGCGGAAGCGACGGCCACGCAAGGCGGGACCGAAGCGCCGCCTAGCGAGACGCCGTCCGCGACGCCGACCGTGGTTTGCGTGGTGGATCCTCCGGCGGCGTGGGTGGCCTATACCATTCGCAACGGCGATTCCTTGTCCAAGCTTGCCGAGCGAGCCGATATTCCCGTTGAGACTTTGCTGGAAGTCAACTGCCTGCCCAATGATAGTCTAAGCATCGGCCAGCAGGTCTGGGTGCCGCAAGCGGCACTCCCGCCCACCAGCGCGCCGCCGCCGTCCACCAACACCCCCGCGCCGCCGCCCACGTCTGCGCCCATCACGACAGCGCCGCCGCCGGCTACCTCTGCACCACCGGCCACATCTGTGCCGACGACTGCGCCGACAGCTCCGCCCGCGACGGATGTACCACCCACGGATATTCCGCCGACGGAAGTACCGCCCACTCCGCCGCCGGGATAGAGCCGAATACGGGCGATATTCGCACAAATTTCAAATTTGACTGGCACAATTTTATAGAACAGATTAGTATTTCAGTACGATGACTAGTACTGAAGTACTATTGTGCTTGGAGATTGCCGGTTGTTCTTTTCGCACGTCTTGCCGGCTGAAGGCGGCTCCGGGCGCCTCTCGTATTTCACTGATTTTTAACCATGACTCATGATGATCGACGGTAACATAAAATTGGGCGTTGCCGGTTGGCCGCCGTTCATAACTGTCTGGTGGCATGGAGGACTGCCCGGGCAATCGATTCCGGCCGGGTGCTACGGCAAAGTTGAGAGTGAGGGAAGGTGATGAACAGAAAAGCGATGCCGGTCAGTTTGCTGGCGCTGGCGATTGTATTGGTTTGGGCGATCTCTGCGCCGGCGGATGCCCGTTCTCTTGTTCCGGGCACGGCTCCCGCGCAGCGCTCTACGTCTGTGAAACCCAAACAGGATGATCCGCTCAACACCGCGCCGACGGCCGAAAATCAGAATGTCAGCGTGGTGGAGGATACGCCGAAGTTGATCACGCTCACCGGCAGTGACCCTGACCTGGGTGACACCCTGACCTTTTCGATTGTGGCCTCGCCGGCGCATGGTTCGCTCAGCGGGACCGGGGCCGGCCAAACATATACACCGAACTCCAACTATAACGGCCCGGACAGCTTCACTTTCCAGATCTTCGACGGCACGGACTACAGTAATGTGGCCACCATATCGATCACAGTAACCCCGGTCAACGACGCGCCGACGGCCAATCCTCAGAGCGTCAACGTGGTGGAGGATACGCCGACGATTATCACACTCACCGGTAGTGACCCGGACGGCAATGCGCTTACCTTTTCTATTGTGACCCCCCCGGTAAACGGAACGCTAAGCGGGACAGGGGCTGACCGGACTTATACGCCAAATCCCAACTACACCGGCCCGGACAGCTTCACTTTCAAGGTCAACGACGTCACGACCGACAGTAATGTGGCCACTGTATCGATCACGGTCATCCCGGTCAACGATGCGCCGACGGCCAATCCTCAGAGCGTCAACGTGGTGGAGGATACGCCGACGATTATCACACTCACCGGTAGTGACCCGGACGCTGGCGATACGTTGACCTTTACGATTGTGACCCCGCCGGTGAACGGAACGCTCAGCCCGGCCGTAGGAAACGAGGCCGTTCGGACATATACACCCAATCCCAACTTCAACGGTTCGGACAGCTTCACTTTCAAGATCAACGACGGCACGACTGACAGTAATGTGGCTACCGTATCGATCACGGTCACCCCGGTCAACGACGCGCCGGCGCTCGACCTGGACAGCGGCAGCGCAGGCACGGGGTTTTCGACCACCCACTCCGCCGGTAAGACCGCGGTTGCTATTGCCGGAGCCAGTCTGACGATAACCGACCCTGATAACTCCGGGCTTATGGGTGCCACGATTAAAATCACAAATCTGAAGCACTCCGGCGGGGAGGTTCTTGACGCCACTGTGACCGGAGGTATTACCAAGAACTACGACAGCCTGACTGGCGTGCTGACGCTCACCGGGGCGGCTTCCATCGCCGATTATCAGACAGTGCTGAAGTCCGTCACCTATCGCATCAAATCTGATGTGTCCACCCCGAATACTGCGGAACGAAGCATCGAGGTGGTGGTTCATGACGGTGAGGCATCCAGCAATACGGCCGTATCTACGGTCAAGATCATCGCTCCGCGCATCAATATCACGGCCACCACAACGGCATCCACGACCGCCATTCCCGTGGGCGGAAGCGCCACATTCTCGATAACCATCACGAACCACACCGGCAGCAATGTGAATTTGAAGGATATCGTGGTCACTTCTCCATCTCAGCCGACCCAACCGGATAATACTTGCTCCAAAGTCCTGTCCGGCGAATTAGCTCCCGGAGCCTCTCATTCATTTGACTGTCTGGCGTATGGAATGCAGGAGGGGTACTTTCATTCGTTTACAGTGACGGCCAAGGATGTGGAACTCCTCGGCGAGGTATCGGCCGGCACGCAGGCCCTGGTCAAGGTCGCCCTGCCTATCGTTGTTCAGGTCGACCCCAAGGACAATGTGACCACCCTGATGAAGGGGGGTAATGCGCAGTTCCATAT
>JAGOZU010000143.1 GCA_018058545.1 Promineifilum sp.
AGCCAGTTGTGGAGGAGGCCAAGGAGGTGGAATTGGCAGATTAAGAAAACCGACAGGACATCTTTACCGACAAACAGGGGACATTTTAACCCGATGATTTGTGGACAAAGTTACCCGATGTTGACATAATCCAGCGATGGTAAAGAGGAGCGCTCGTCTCCATCGAAAACGAGGCCAATCTATGGCCAGGGATGCCAGAATGCCTGAGCCTACTGCCACAGGAAGAATAAGAAGAATATCGATCCGCTCAAAAATGATTTTTGATAGTATGCCGGGTAACACAAACAAGATCCCGGCTATGAACCCCCGAACTGTTCGCCCGAATTGAAATGATGGCAGTTCAGCAATTGTTACTGCAACAGCAAATCCAATGGCAAATTCAGCAATCTGCCAAATTGTCGAAGCCATGACAAAGACGGCAATGGTGAAAATAACGCCAATAAAACCAACAAAAAAACCGATCGATGGCAGGATTTTTGTTTTTAGTAGTCCCGTGCGGGGCTTGTTGAGTTGACGAATAATTGTGGCGGAAGACAAAGGCTCCCGGCAATACTTGCATATGGCAGAGTCGGGTTTGATGTACTCCCCACAGTTCGGGCAGAGGGCGATTTTCCCGCGATTAAATTCCTGTCGGAATATTCCTTCCTGATCCGAGGACATAAAAAGCGCAAAAAGCACGACTAACCACCCCAGGAGCAAGCCATATACAAAACCATTCCAGAATCCACGTCCTTTGTAGTGAAACAGGGTCGCGGCAACCAAGCTGGCAATGATGTTCGATATTAAGATGTTGAATATATATTCCCTTTCCATCAGGTCGTCCCTCGCGTGACGGGAGTTCCGGAGGTCGGCTTCGACTTCGTCAAGAGTGATTGACAATTAGCGCACTTAAACATGATCCCTCCTGCTGAACTGGTCTGAAGTGCTGTGTCAACTGAATAGGACCGAGCCAGGTTGTGGCGCCGGCGAGTGGCTCGAAGCCGCGAATGTACTATTTTCGGAGTACCCAGGCAAATCAGACCATGGTCTATCCAGTTTTCGCTATGATATACTTCCACAATCAAAAATCGAACCCGGGATTCCTGAACTCGCTCGCCTGAGTGCCGGCGGCGAGACCTGCGACCATCATCGTATTGCAACATCGACCGCGAAATCAGGGAGACAGCACGGCGGTAGATGCCGACACATAATCGAATAGACTTTCTTGTGGGATTGCCCCTGACAATTCCTCTGACACGGTGAGACGCATGTTCGGATTAATCGACTGGTCATTCATCCTCACACTGGCTGTTATCGTCTTCACGGCGTTGCTGGGGGCCTATATGCGCGCGCGGCATGAAGACCGCTGCCTGAGGGACTTCGACGGCTATCGGGTGACTGTGGAGCGCGACGGCCGTGGCATCATCTGGGGCGACCTGAAAGTCCATCCCACCGGGGTCGAGCTGATCTATGGCGTCGATGTAAAGGACGACGGTCACATGGAGACGAGCTACATCTATTACAAGGATGAGTTCAGCGATCTGCATGCGATCTACCGATACGCGCGTGACCTGACGCCCGAGTTGCAGGCCCGCCGCGCCCGCAGTGTGGAGCGATCGTTGCACCCCGGCCTGTTTCGTCGCGCGCGGCGCTCGCTGCGCAATTTCCTCAGCACGGCGGCCGACTCCTTCGCCGACGCCCTGACGATGACGATGGGCCGCATGCGCTTCAAAGGCGCGAACCTGATGACCGACACCAGCCAGACCTATATGCGCGGCATCAGCAAGGATGTCTTCGGCTATGTCGGCACCAGTTTTGACCCCCTGCTGGAACAGTACATCGGCACGCGGGTGGTCATGGAGATGGTTGAGGACGGGGTGGTCCATGAGCATTCCGGCGTGTTCAAGGAGTACTCGGCCGACTTTCTGCAGCTTCTGGACGTGTTCTATCCGATGCCCCAGGAGGTGAATCTGGACGGCAAGACGGAATATCAGATCGCCGATAAGGTCACCATCACCCTGGCCGGCGAGGAGCTGCACATCCACAACAAGGCGGACCAGCCGCAATATCTGGAGCGGATCGAGGTGGGCGGGGAGGAGACGGAGCTGAACGCTATCCTGCCCGCCGGCGAGGAGATGACGGTGCCGATCGCCGCCGAGGGGAAGACGGTTGAGCTGTATATGCGGATCGCCTCGCGGCTGGATATGATCGTGCCGCGGGCCGGCGCGTTGATTCGCCACCGGGCGGAGCGATATGACCCGGACTCGATTTTCGATGTCGGGCTGGCGATTGTGCGGCGGGATTCAACAGACAGGGAGATCGAAAAGCTGCGCGAAAGACTGCGTTATACGCCGCAAGACGCCGGGGCGGCGGCCAAGCTGGGGGAGATGTTGCTGCTAACGGGCAACTTCAGCGAAGCGCGCCATTGGCTGATGGAGGCCAAGGAGCGGGCCTATCGCCTGCCGGATCACGGCAACCGGGTGGATCAGAACTTGCGGCAGGTTGAGCGCCACATCGGGCCGGCAAAAGAGAAAAAGCCGGCGGCCGAAGCGGTCCAGGTGGTGACGGTGGAGGGGGAGGCGGTAGCCGGTGATGAGGTTGTCGGTTTGAAGGGTGGGGAGGGTGGCTGAAAGAGACATAACAAGGATGTAGCCGCGCGCCCCGGCGCTCATGGCCGCGAATAACGAATCGTCGTCTTCCGGCATTGTGAGCATGATCACCCCGACTTGGGGCGGTCGGCAAGGATGCGACGCGTGGCCGCGACGCCGTTCATGCCCGGCATCTGGACGTTCATCAGCACCACGTCAGGGGCCAGGGCCGCGGTCTGGGCGAGGGCTTCTGGACTCGCTCGCCGTCTTCTTCGTCGGTGATATCCATCACCGTGCCTAACTGGCTGCTGCGGACGGCGTCAAGGATCCCTTCCAGCCGCTCACCTTCGATTTCGGGAGCAAACCATGCCCCCATCTTGATCCCTACATTGACCAGGCCCATGGGTATATTGATATTCACCTGGTTACGGCCGGTATTTAAGGGCTTGTCCCGGCCCATAGCATCCACTCATTAGCTGATCCTGTGGCTTTCATCGCGAGGCGCACTTCCCGCTAAACCTCCGGCATTTCCCCCAATCCCAAATCATCCAATGCCGTCAATGCCCGTTGGAGCATCGGTAGCCAGACCCATTGAGTATCCTGATTGACGCCGCCGCGGCAATACTCCACGGCAATATAGACGCCCATAGCCACGCATAATCGGTAATCATCCCACAGTTGTTCCCAACCGTAATCCTGAATCCCGCGGCGGATGAGCGCTTCGTGGTAGTGGCGCAGGATAGGCCGTTCCCAGCGACGTCGGGCTTCAACATCCCAATCCAGGGCGATGGCGTAGGACAGATCGTAGGCCCCCAGCCACGTCGACAGACTCCAGTCGAACGGCTGGCGGTCGATGAGATAGAGCGGACGCCAGCCGTCGCGCGGGGCCATTATATTATAGCAGCCGGCATCGCCGTGTATGAGGGTGAACCCGTTGAGGTTGCGGCCGCGGGTGATCATCGCCTGAGGGTGGCGGGCGAACAGGTCGTGGATCATGCCGGGCCAGTGGGGCGACAGCTCGCCCGAAAACTCGCGGATAATGTGTCCGGCTCCCGGCTCGGCGATGGCGACGAAGCGCCGGATGTGGGCGGCATCGTGGATAGGCGCCCCGGCCTCGGCCAGTCGATCCGCCCCCCACCAGCGGGCGTGGATAACGGCGAACGCGTCGGCCAGGGCCAGGCCGTATTCCAGCGAGGGTGTCCGCTCGCAGGCGATCGTATGCGTCGGTGAGATATCTTCCAGCAGCAGGTGGTAGCGCCGCTGGGTGGGAGAATAGAGGCCGTCGTAGCAGCGCAGCAATGGCGCGTCCGGCACATCGAGATAGTCACGGGTGTAGTAGTCGACTTCCGACGGCCCGAAGAACTCCCCGTCGCCCAGGTCAGTGTTTACCAGCTTAAGGAACAGGCGCGGGGGCCGCTCGCCCGCCGCGTCGGCTGAGTAGCGCAGGCGCAACGCGCCGCTGGTTGACCAGTTGCCGCGGCCGGCATCGACATCGAATGCGTCAACTGTGCCGCCGGACAACGCGCCGCTACGACGGAGAACGGCCGTCAGCCATTCCGGCGTTACCTGGTCGATGTGGGTGATCACTTCGTTAGGCATAAGCCCTTGTGCTGGGAATTTGCCAGGGTTGTCGTTGATGCGTGAAGCTGAGGTGCACGGTTAAAGTATTTACTACCTGAACCAGTCTAATATTCCTTTCCGCGGTGCCTCTTGCCCATGGAAAACCAGTCGCTGCCCATCGGGTGACCAAGAGGAGATGTCGGCGACCATGTTCCGGCCGCTAACTCGTTCAGGTTCGCCGCCATCCGCTGGAACTATGTAGATGGCCGGGTCTCCGTCGCGCGTCGAGGTGAAGGCGATCTGTGTGCCGTCCGTCGACCAGACCGGCGCATAATCCCATGCTTCGCCGCTGACCAGAGCTTGCTGGTTGCCGCCGTCCGCGTCCATGAGGAAGATGTCGGAATTGCCGTTCCGCTCGGATACAAACACGATTTGTGTCCCATCCGGCGACCAGGACGGCGCCATGCCCGCGGCCGGGGTAGGCAACGGCCGTTGGTCCGTGCCGTCGGGATTCATCGTGTAGATCTGCATGTCGCCGCCAAGCTTGGTGCCGAAGGCGATCCGGCTCCCGTCGGGCGACCAGGCGACGCCGTACTCCTGGACGTTGTTGTTCGTTAGGTTTGTATCGCCGCTGCCGTCGGCGTTGATCACAAACACCTCGTGTGTGTTCCACCCGGCTCTACCGGAAATGTAGGCGATGCGGCTCCCATCGGGCGACCAGGCGGGCAGGTAGTTGTTGCGGCCGTTATGAGTTAGCTGCCGCATCCCGGCCCCCTCCGCGTCGACAATATACAGCTCGGTGGCGGGCGATCCCGGAACGACCGGGCCATTGTTCTTCCCGCGCGAGAAGGCGATCTGCTGCCCGTCGGGCGACCAGGCCGCGCCCCAGTGAAAGTACCCCGGATCGTCAAACAGGAGCGTTTGGTCGCGCCCATCCACGCCGATAGTATGGAGGAGTGTGGTCGATTGTTGTGCGTAATCCGGAATAGCCCAGAAGGGATCGGCCGCCTCCGGGTCGCCTGCCGCCGGCAATATATCGAACTTGATCAGGTCATAGATCAAGGCCAATTGCTGTTCGCTCACGTCGGGCGGGACAAACGTATCGGCCGTGGTCACGACGATCAGGTCGTAATCGGGTATCAGGGTCACTGTCTGCCCGGCGTAACCCTGGGCCGCGATCGCCCTGTGCCCGGCAAACACATCCGGTTTCCAGTTCCACCACTGCATGCCATACCAGTCGATGGGCATGGTCCGGCTGTTGCCGGTGAATAGACCTTCGGATTGCGGATAGGCCGAGGCATGGACCCAATTGGCGGGGATGACTTGTTGGCCGTCCCACATTCCCCGGCTCAGGTAGAGATAGCCGAATTTGGCCATGTCGCGCGGCGTCAGTTGCAGGCCGATGCCACCGATATTCACCCCGTTGGCGTCCTCGATCCAGTCCCAGGTGGTGATGCCTAGCGCGGGAAAGAGCCTTTCGGCCGCATATTCTTCCAGTGATCGCCCGGATAGTGCGCTGAACGCGGCCGAGAGCAAATTGGAGTCGCCAGAGCTGTAACTCCAGGCCTCGCCCGGCCGAAAAGCGACGCCGTTTTGCAGCACGTAGTCGGTGATGTCCAACCGGTTGAAGAACTCAATTCCGGCTTCAGGACCGCCCTCCATGGCAACAGCCGACAGATCTTGCTCCAGTTTCCCTTCATCCCAGGCGATGCCGGAGCGCATTCGCAGGAGATCGCCTAGCGTGATGCCGGCCAAATCGCGATACCGGCCATCTTCGAAGGTGGCCGGCAGCGCCTTGCCAAGGGTCGTGTCCGGGCCGGAGATTGTACCATCGGCGATTGCCATACCGTAGAGCGCCGACACGACGCTCTTGGTGACCGAGTTAAGCGTGTACGGGTCGTCGGGGCTATAACCGTTGAAATATGCTTCGTGTACCAGGTAGCCGCCCTTGACGATGAGAAGGCTGTTGAGATAGGGTAACTCGCGTACGACGGTTGCCTCCAGCGTGGCCGGCAGCGACGGGTCCAGACCCAATGTGGCGGGGTCGGCGCTGCGCCAGCCATCGGTCGGCCAGTAGTCGCGCGCGGGGGGCGTGGAAGCCGGCGGGGTTGGTGGCGGCGAGGGGTCAGACGATGACGACGATCCGCAAGCCGCCAGCGACAACCCGAATAGCATTAAGGCCAGGAGTAACTTATTCATAGCCAGTCTACACCGTCGCCTTTGCCCGGCCGTTGGCCAGCAGATAGCAGATGATCATGATCGCCAGGCCGTTCAGCGCATGCAGCGCCCTGACCGCGGGCGGCAGGGGTGGCAGGTGGACGAGCAAGCCC
>JAGOZU010000144.1 GCA_018058545.1 Promineifilum sp.
GTGGCGACGTCGGTGGTGGTGATGTCGGCGGCGGTGACGTCGGCGGTGGCGATGTAGGTGGTGGCGATGTAGGCGGCGGCGATGTCGGCGGCGCGAACGTGGGCGGCGCGGATGTTGGCGGCGCGAGCGTGGGCGGTGCGGATGTGGGCGGGACGATCTTCGTGGGCGAAGGAGGGATTACTACCGGCGTTGATGATGGCTGCCCTGGCGGAGCGCCTCCCGGCGAAGTTGGCAATGGGGCCAAGGTCGGCACCGGCGCCACAGTCGGTAACGGGGTTAACGATGGCTGGGGGATGATTGGGCCGCCCCCTGCCGGCGCGCCCGGCGGCAGGAAGATCGATTGTCCGGCCTGGAGATCCATCGTTTCCCGGCAGTTGGCTCGCAAGATCTCATCGACCGTCGTCCCCCGGAGCGCGGCCAACCCTCCGAGCGTGTCTCCTGCCCGGACCTGGTAGCGCACCCACCATTGCGGCGGGCCACAAAGTGTCGTTGCCGGCTGTTGTGGAACCAGTATTTGCATTCCTCCCGAAAGCTGATCGGTGGAAAGGCAATTGGCGGCCGCCAGATCGGCGACCGTTGATTGAGTGGCTCCGGCCAGCGAGGCCAGTGTGTCCCCCGGCTGGACAGTGTAGAGCAACCAGCCTTCAGGAACCGCCCCGCAAACGGTGAAGATGACGCCTTCTTCGCTGACGCCGGTGATAAATTCCGGCCGCGGGTTTGAATCGTTGGGGATGGGGCCAAGCGATTCGACGATCGGAAAGGCCGCCGGCGATTGCCCCTCTGTGTTTCGATCGAGGGAGATAATTTGGCCGATGGCGACGGCCGTGGCCTGGATATTGACGATAGGCAAGCCTGTTTGCTCCATGACGGCGCGGACTTGCAGAGCATCAAGCTGGGCCAGGATGAACGCCAGCAAGATGGTGATCATGACGCCCGCTGTCAGGATGATATTGGATTGCCAGTCCCGGCGTCGATCGCCTCGTTCAGTATCCGTGATGTTCGGGGCGCTCACTGACCGGCCTCCTCAGCCACGACCTGCGGTTTGACCGCCGCTTTCCGGCTGTCTTTAGCGTCCGATTCGCTCTTCAGCAGGGTCCAGGGCCGGACCTCGGCCGCCGGCAGGCGCAAGGTGAAGGTCGTCCCCTCGCCGGCCTGGCTCTTAAAATTGAGGTCACCGCCACTGGCTTGGGCCAACTTCTGCACCACAGCGAGGTTGGCGCTGTTATCACCCATCCCGGGGATGGAGCGCCCCCCGGAAAGGTAATATTTGGAATCGAAGACCCGTTCGCGATCCTCCGGCCGGATGCCTACGCCGGAGTCGGTTATCATCAGGGAAATAGAGCGGCCGGCGTGACTGCCGTTAACAGATGACGACTCGGCGCGCACCAACACGGAGCTGTCTTCGGCCGATGCCCGGCAGGAGTTCTCCAGCAGGCTGAGGATCAACTGACGCAGCACGCTTTCCTTCACGGCCGACAATGGCAGTTCGCCATCCAGGGCGATATCCAGTTTGAGGTCTCGCTGGCGCACCAGCGGCAGGACGCTTTCCATGGCATATTCCAATGCCGGGCCGACGGCCGCCTGGGCTAATAGCGGCAAAGCGGTCGTAGGTTGCCCCGGTTCGCCCTGCTGCAGGAAGACGGCCATTGATTCAGCCTGTAGGGCGCGTTCCTCGGCCGTCGTCAGCATGCGACGAGTCTCGGCCAATTCCAGGATCAAGCGCTCCTTGCCGGTGTCGCGTTCGGGCCCGTGTGACGAAGCCAGGGTCGTGGCGGGAGGCTGGTCAAATTCGCGAGAGTCCCTCTTGTCGTCCGCGTGGCGGTTGCCGGCGATGGCCTGGGCCACAAAGGCGGCGACGCCGGGGATGATTGTCCGATCGCGCTCAGACCAGTTTTGGGTAGTCGTCGATGCGGCCAGCATCAGGAAGCCAAGACATTGACCCCCGGCAACCAGCGGTTCGACAAAGACTGGCCCTAATGCGCCGACGTTGAACTGCTGGGATAGTTCATGGGTCTGGCGCGCTCCCACACCGCGAGGCAAAAGTTCAATGCCGCGTTGTTGCTCGTAAGCCAGCCGGAATGCGGCGTGGTCGGATAGCTTGATCTGCCGGCTGTAGTCGGTGTTACGACCGGCCCTGGTGCGCATCTGGCCGAAGATGACGCGCTGCGGATTGTTTTCATCGATTAGCCCGATGGTTGCGAGCTGGGTCGGGATCAGCCCCGTGACCATATCGAGAGCCTGTTCAAGGCGCAATTCGGGCGTTCGCGCGCCGATGACGCCTGTCGTTAGCCGCAGATTGTGGGCCAGTTGGTCAGCCTGGGCGTGGTCGGCTTCGGCCGCGGTCATCAGATCACGCAGATTTTCCCGGTAGGCCAGGACAGCCCATAATGGAAAGGCTACCAGATAACCCATGCGTAACCAGTAGGCGATCTCGGTTCCGGAAGGGATGATCTCCGGATAGTTAAAGAAGTTGGCCATATGGGCCAGCAAAGCCACGGCGACGATGATAGGCCGCATGGTGAGGCGACTGGTGCGTTCCATGATTAGCCACACCAGCCCGGCTCCGAGGATCATCATTTGCAGGATTCCCCAGACATAAGCTTGCACTGTGCCGATGTAGGAGGTGGCGATGCCGGTCGTGGCGATTCGGTTTTGCCAGTCCTGGAAGAAGAAGAGGAACATGACGGCAACCACGATGAGGCTGATTAGCAGGATGCCGTCGGCCAGGCGCGGCCGATCCATGGCGAAGGGAGCCAATCCCCACACCAGCAGGATGACCGTGGCCATGTCGATGGCTTGTTCCATGGGCGGCAGGACGATGCGCGCGCGCGCCGGATCACCATCCATCATGAGACCGGCGAAAAGCAGGATCAATCGGGCGAGGAGGATGCCGGCCGCGGCGAAAGTCATCCGACGCGCTGATTCATCGTCGGCGTCTCGCTGCCAACGCGAATAGGCCAAGGCCAGTATGATCTGCAAGGCAAAGAGCGTCAGCAGATGGTAGATCACACTGCCCGGCGGCCGGCTCAGCAATTCGATGATTTGCGCCAGAAGGGCCATGTTACCAGCATATCCTTACTGCAAGCAAAACAGACCGTTCCCCAATGGGACGTATCTTGCGCCTAGCATAGCAAATTTCCGGCCGATCCGCTATGAAGGAATCGTTAAGTGTCGGCTCGACACTTTACGGATCGCTCGGGATGTCGCAGGAGAATGTAGCGATCAGTACGCATCTTCCTGTTCTCCGATTGGCCCGTCACACCCGGTCTTCATCGCCGGAGACGCGAAAGGGCAGTCGTGCCAGAAGCCACGGTAGAATAAATACGAGCGGCACGGCGATCAGATGCGTCACACTGTGCTCGCCGCCAAGCAGGTGGATCCTGATGTGGCCGTAGAAGATGACTGACAATTGGGAAGTGAGCAGAAACCAGAGGCCTGCCCGCAGCCGATAAGCGGCAGTTGTACTTGTCTGGTTTCCGGCGTCCAGCAACAGCCAGGGAAAAGGCCAGGCAGCGTACCATAACCGGAAGTTGAGGGCTGTGACGATATAGGCGTAGAACGTATCGGCCACGCCACGTAGCGCCGAGCGGCCGCGAATTGCGAGCCAAAACAGCCACAGGGCGGCGGCCGTAAATATGCCCTGAGTGATGGTGCCGATCGTACCAATAGCTACATTCTGTCCCAACGCCATGTAGACCCAAACTGCGGGGGAGAAGGCCGCGCCACCGGTGGCTTCGCGCACCAGTCGTGAGGCCAGATCGAGCGTTGTCTGCAATGAGTTTCCCGACTCGGCCCATGGCAGGAAAGCCAGCCAGGTGAGGAGCAGGACACCGATGCCGGTCATGAGCAACGAGCGGTGACGATCGGGGCTTTTTTGCCGATAGATATCCACAAAGAAGAAAGGCAGCGCCAGGACGGCGATCGGCTTGGTCAACGCGGCCAGCGACATGACCAGGAATCCTGTTGTTGCTCGGCCGCGCTGCGTTAACCGGTAACCCAGCATAAGCCACAAGATCATCAGGGCATCGTTATGGCCGTCGACGACCATGATCAGGAGCAGGGCGGGATTCCAGGCCCAGAGCAGCGTATAGGCGGCCCGAGATCGGCCCTCCGGCAAGAGTGACCAGAGCAACGCGGACGTGGCCAGAAAACAGATCAGCGCCAGTAACTTGAATAACAGCACGCCGGCCAGAAGATTGTCACCCGAGATGGCGGTAATCACGGAGGCGACCAGCTCCCAGATGGGGCCGTAGGGAGACGTCTCGCCGGCCCATTCCCCCGCCAACGATATAAAGGGGTCGTTGGTGAAATTGGCCGCGGGCACTGCGAAGGGGCTTTGACCATAGACAGAGGCAATGCGGCCGCGGATGACGTAGCGAAAGATATCCGTGGCATTAATCGGATAGGTGAACAGCAACGGCAGAGCCAGAAGAAACGACCCGGCTAAAATGGAGAACAAGGGGCGAGAGCCTGCCCCGTTTCTCTCGACGCGACGAAATGCCGGGACAAGCAACGTGAACAGTCCTGTCACCAGCAGAGCGTAGACGATTCCACCCGGCAGGGTGGGGGCGAAGCTGCGGATGTCGCCTGGTGGTGTCTGAGCGATATGAGAAACAAGCGGAAACCACAAGGCTATCAACCCATAGCCGAGCAGGGACAGGAGAACGATGACAGGCAGGGATAACCGGCCTAAGAGTGTTGGCTCAGGGGGTGGGCGCGGGAGCATCGATCAGGTGAGGTTCATCCACATCGTCGTTTTCTTCCGAATCCGCCGCCGCGCCATGCTTGTCGAGGGGAACGACAAGCGTTACGGTTGTGCCCGTTTCCGGCGACGAGTCAACACGCAGAGAGCCATCAATTCGTTCGGCACGTTCACGCATGTTGACCATCCCCAGACTGCCGCGGGTGCTGTAATCGCGGTTGATGTCGTATGTGTCGAAGCCGATGCCGTTGTCGCGAACGGCGGCCGCAAATAGGCCATCGGTCCGCCATAATCGGACTTCGATGAGTTCGGCTTTGGAGTATTTGCGGGCGTTGTTGAGAGCCTCTTCGATGATGGCAAATACGACTACCTGGGCGGATTTGCTAAGCAAGCGGCCGTTTTCGGCCCCGATCAAGTGCATCTCAATCCCGTCGGCATCGCTATAGCGTCGCAACAGTGCGTCAAGGGCCGGGCCTAGCCCCTGAGTCTCCAGGACGAGTGGCCGCAAGGTAAATAGCATGCCGCGGATTTCGGCCGAGGTCTGTTTGGCCAGCGCTTCGACCTTTAGAAGCTCTTCCTTGGCGCGCGCCGGATCGCGGTCGATCATATTGCGGGCAAAACCCATGCGCATGGCTATGGCGGCGATGCTTTGCGTGGGGCCGTCGTGGAGGTCGCGAGCTAACTCCTTGCGCGCTTCCTCATCGGCCTCGATCAGGCGTTGCTTCTCGGCTTCCAGCCGCTGGTAGAGTTGGGCGTTTTGCAGAGCGATGACCGCCTGGTCGCCCACTGCCTTGAACAGGTCGATATGGTCATGGTCGAAATGGACGGCCGTATCGGTTCCGATGACCATCGCCCCGAACAACTGGAAACCGGCTCGAAGAGGGATGCAGACAGCCGTCAGACATTCGCGAAAGGCTTCGTAGACCTGGAGTTCGGGATCGTCCTGAGGGTCATTGGTGACGACGGGCTCGGCTTGGCTGAGAGCAGCGCCAACGACGCCTTCCTTCCCGGCGATGATGCGGCTGCTGTCATTGCCCAGGAATCGGCGACGGGCGATGGGTTTCAGGACCTCTTCATCATAGAGAAAAACAGCGCCCACAAGGGAATCGCGCGGGATGCCCATTTCATCCAGCGCCAGGCTGGATACATCGAGTGATTGCTCGACGACGCGCTCGAAGCTGAGGGTGGCGCTCAACGTCGAGGCCATGAGCTGAAGCGAGCGTGAGCGGTCGTTGGCGGCTTTCAGATCGTGCAATTCATGACCGACTACCTGTCCTACTTCTCTCTGCACATTCATTCGCGCCCGATCCACCGCGAAAAGGGACAATGTCCCAACGAGCAGGGTGAACAGGATGGCCAAAAGGACTTCCGGCAGCCATTCGGTGAGCGCTCTCGTGTCGAAGGAAACGTACAAGGCAAGGAACAATACGACCTGGAGCGCAGCGAGAACGACCACGGTAATTACAATGAAGCGTTTGGCGCGGGAAAATCGCTTGTCAATGATGTTGTCGACTGAGTCATCCATGCAGATCAGCGCCGCTTGTGTGGGGAGGAGCACTCCGGCGTATCATAAGGTTGACCGCATGATATCGCGGTAACCTTACGACATATTTTAGGGAGTGACTAATTGGGTAGGCATACGAAGTCAATGACCGACTTCTTATCAAAGGGACGTGCTCGATTGTGAAGTTGTCTGCGGTTCCAGGCATGGGCGAAGGCCTTGAGATGGCGATTAAGCCAAA
>JAGOZU010000063.1 GCA_018058545.1 Promineifilum sp.
TTGGCTTAATCGCCATCTCAAGGCCTTCGCCCATGCCTGGAACCGCAGACAACTTCACAATCGAGCACGTCCCTTTGATAAGAAGTCGGTCATTGACTTCGTATGCCTACCCAATTAGTCACTCCCCTACGAATGATGTGATATCAATTGGAATGCGCTCGGAGTCTGTGAATGCGTCAACGGTATATTTTGCTGTTCTGGTTCCCCCTGTTCGCCAGCTGGCTATTGATGTCCGCAGAGGGGCCAATCATCGCCGCTGCCATCAATCGTCTGCCTGATGAAGTTCTGATGCTGGCGGCGATGGGAATTGTCACCAGTCTGTCGGTTACCATCGAAAGCCCCATCATCAATCTGTTGGCGACGTCGACCGCGCTTATCCGCGATCATGCTTCATATCGCCTGGTGCGTCGCTTCACCATTCACTGGTGCCTTGCCCTAACTGTTGTGGCGATTCTGGTGGCCTACACTCCCCTGTTCGACCTCATTGTGGGGCGATTGCTCGATGTGCCAAGCGAGATCGCGCAATGGGTTAGGCCGGGCATGAAGATTATGATTCCCTGGAGCGCAGCCATTGGCTGGCGGCGGTTCCTGCAAGGAATCATGATTCGTCACAAGCAAACGCGCAAAGTCGCCTACGGGACAATCGTGAGGCTGGTCGGCTCGGGCGGCACCGTGATATTGCTGGCTGTATGGGGACAATGGTCGGGCGTGGTCATTGGCTCCATCAGTCTGGTGATTGGAGTAGTAGCCGAGGCCATCTATGCCACACTGGCTACGACCGCCTTAATCCGCGAGGAACTTGGCCCTGACACCCCAACGGCTGAAGGCCCACCCTTGACCTATCATGAGCTATTCTGGTTCCATCTGCCTCTGGCGGCCACTTCAGTACTGATCCTGTTCATGCAGCCAATGGTGACGTCCAGTTTGGCGCGGTTGGACCATCCAACGGCCTCACTGGCGGCATGGCCCATCGTATTCCAAATCCTGCTGATGGCGCGCGCGGCCGCGATGGCCTTGCCCGAGGTCGTTATCGCCCTCCATCAGGGCACACCCACCTTCGGCCCAATCCGAAAGTTCAGCCTGATTCTGACGGCCGCAGTACTCGTATCAATGGCTCTCTTCGTGTTCACCCCACTGGCCCAATGGTATGTTTTCGGTGTGCAGGATATGACGGTCGATGTCGGCGAATTGGTTCTGACAAGCCTGGGGCTATTCCTGGCCTATCCTTCGCTGACGGTAATCACATCGTGGCTGCGGGGCCTGCTCATCCAAAGCCGGCACACGCGATTTATCAACATAGGGATGGTGGTTAATCTGGCAGTCACGGCGGCGATCCTGGTAGCAGGTGTGGCGCTTAAATGGCCGGGCCTGGCAACGGCCGCGTTAGCTCTCAATTTGGCCTCGATCGGGGAGGTGCTCTATTTACTCTGGCGCACGCAACAGACATTGCCCGTTGGGTTGACTCTAATCGGCCCACTCAGGGTCCAACCTACCCCACCATAAGGAAGGCTTTTTATGGCGATTCGCGTTCTGCAACTACCACTGGGGCCACTGCAAACAAATTGTTACATGTTGGCCTGTACAACAACTCGTCGGGTGGCCGTTATTGATCCGGCATGGGATGGTCGAGCCATTTTGAACCAGGTGACGACTAACGGATGGGTACTGGACAAAATCCTGTTAACTCATCCCCATTTCGACCATGTAGGCGGTTTAGCAAAGTTGAAGGAGCTGAGCAATGCACCTGTTTACAGTCACGCAGAAGCCGAACCGATGCTGGGTTTTGCTCGCGCCGCGGCCGAGCTTTGGGACATCACAATCGACCAACCACCGGCTCCCGACGCGTTTATGGGCGAAGGCGACACGATCGAGGTGGGCGGTTTACGGATTGAGGTGCTGTTCACGCCTGGACACTCTCCGGGACACGTGAGTCTCTACCTGCCGGAGCATGGCATCCTCTTCGACGGCGACGTGTTGTTTCAAAACGGCATTGGCCGGACGGACTTACCAGGCGGAGACTACGACTTGTTGATGACCGTTATCAATGACAAGTTAATGACTTTGCCGGACGAGACAGTCGTCCTTTCCGGACATGGCCCAGCAACCACTATTGGGGATGAACGACGTACCAATCCTTTTCTAAATCAATCCTGATTGGCTATCGGTTATGCGAATCCATTGACTCCCTGGACTTCTCGGAGCAACCTGTCTGTCTTGGCAGTTAGCCCCACTCATAGTCCTCTTCATTATCGCTGACGGCCGCTCCGGATTAGGCTACAATTCGATCTATGACAACAACTGATATCCTCATCGTTGGCGGCGGCATCGTCGGGCTGGCCACTGCCCGTGCCATCTGCCAACGGCACCCCGACAGGCATATCACTGTCCTGGAAAAAGAGCCGACGTTGGCTTACCACCAAACCGGCCGCAACTCCGGCGTCATCCATTCCGGCATCTACTACAAACCCAACTCCCTCAAAGCCATTAATTGCCGCACCGGCAAGCGAATGATGGAGGATTTCTGCGACGAGCAAGGGATCGCGCATCGCATGGTGGGCAAGGTGATCGTCGCCACGGACGAGCATGAACTCCCGGCCATGAATAATTTGCTGGAACGCGGCAAGGCCAACGGCGTGACCTGCGAGATGATCGATTGCGAACGGCTTCTCGAGCTGGAGCCGCACGTGACCAACGGCATCAAGGCCATTCATGTGCCGGAAGCGGGCATCGTCGATTACAAAGAAGTGTGCGAGCGATTGGCTGACATCCTGCGCGCGGCGGGGCACGCCATCGTCATTGGCACGGAGGTCATCGAAATAGTCGAACGACCAGGAGAGATTACAGCAGTGACCTCAGCCGGCGACTTCACGGGGACGTTCCTCGTCAATTGCGCCGGTTTACATTCTGATCGTGTGACCCGGATGTCGGCCGGCGATGCGCCGGCTCAGATCATCCCCTTTCGAGGGGAATATTTTGAATTGAAGCCCGAAGCATGGCATCTGTGCAATGCCCTGATTTATCCCGTCCCCGATCCCAACTTCCCGTTTCTGGGGGTTCATTTTACGCGGATGATCGCCGGTGGCGTGGAATGCGGGCCGAACGCAGTACTGGCTTTCGCTCGTGAGGGCTATCACCTGGGCGACGTGAATGGCCGCGAGTTGTGGGAGACTTTAAGCTATCCCGGCTTTCGCAAGTTGGCCGGTCGTTACTGGAAGATGGGTCTGGGCGAGATGTGGCGTTCGGCCAACAAGGGCGCCTTCGTGAAAGCGCTGCAACGGCTCATCCCCGAAATCCGGATCGAACATCTGGAAGAAGCACCGGCCGGCATCCGTGCCCAAGCTCTGGCTCCCGATGGAGCGCTGCTGGACGACTTCGCCTTTCACGAGTCGCCACGCATCGTCAACGTCATCAATGCCCCTTCCCCTGCCGCCACATCGGCCCTCAGCATCGCCGAGACTGTTGTCGACAAGCTTGAAGACCATTTTTGATCCCTCGGCGGATCATCCATTTCGATCGGTCATGGCGGCCGATCGCCTCATCAGGTAACCTTTTATCTAAATTCACCAAAGATCATGACTGAAACAACCAGACTCAATCGATATAGTTCACGCATCACCCAACCGGCATCACAAGGTGCTTCGCAGGCTATGCTTTATGGCACGGGTCTCACCGAAGGCGATATGGACAAGCCACAGGTGGGTATCGCCTCGATGTGGTATGAGGGCAACACCTGCAACATGCATCTCAACGATCTTGCCGCGTTGGTGAAAGAAGGCATGAGCGCGGCCGATCTGGTCGGCATGCGTTTCAACACCATTGGCGTGAGCGACGGTATCAGCATGGGCACCGACGGGATGAGCTACTCACTGCAATCCCGCGAGATCATCGCTGATTCCATCGAAACGACGATGGGGGCGCACTGGTACGACGCGCTGGTGGCCATCCCCGGCTGCGACAAGAACATGCCCGGCTGCCTGATCGCCATGGGGCGACTAAATCGACCGGCGCTCATGGTCTATGGCGGGACGATACGTGCCGGTCACTCGGCAAAGGGCGATACGCTCGACATCGTCTCCGCCTTCCAGTGCTACGGCCAGGCTATCGCCGGAGCCATCACTGAAGGCGAGCGGAGACAAATCGTGCGTCACAGTTGCCCGGGACCGGGCGCGTGTGGAGGCATGTACACGGCTAACACCATGGCCAGCGCCATCGAGGCCTTGGGGATGAGCCTGCCCTACAGTTCATCGGCTCCAGCCGAATCGGCCGAAAAGCGCGCGGAGTGTCTGGGGGCGGCTGCGGCTGTCCGTCTGTTGCTTGAACGCGATATCAAGCCGAGCGATATCATGACTCGGGCAGCGTTCGAGAACGCAATGGTCGTCGTCATGGCTCTCGGCGGCAGTACCAATGCCGTTCTGCATCTGATCGCCATGGCCAGAACAGTCGGCGTGGAGCTGTCTATCGATGATTTTCAAACAGTGAGCGACCGCGTGCCTTTCCTGGCCGATCTGAAACCCAGTGGCAAGTATGTAATGGAGGATATGCAGGGAATCGGCGGCACCCCGGGCCTGATGAAATATTTGTGGGAGAATGGACTGATCAACGGGGATTGCCTCACCGTAACCGGCCGAACCGTAGCCGAGAATTTGGCCGATGTGCCCGGCTTGAGCGACGACCAACAGATCATCCGGCCATTGGGTAATCCCATCAAGTCGACAGGGCACATTCAAATCTTACGCGGCAACCTGGCTCCTGACGGGGCCGTGGCCAAGATCACCGGCAAGGAAGGCGAGCGTTTCAGTGGTCCGGCTCGCGTGTTTGATGCTGAAGAGGATATGCTGGCTGGACTGGAGGCGGGGCAGATCCACAAGGGTGATGTGGTTATCATCCGCTATGAGGGGCCGAAAGGCGGACCGGGCATGCCGGAGATGCTGACGCCGACATCGGCGATCATGGGCGCGGGGCTGGGCAAGGATGTGGCCTTGCTGACCGACGGCCGATTCTCCGGAGGTTCTCATGGTTTCATCGTTGGCCACATCACGCCTGAGGCACAGGAAGGCGGTCCCATCGCTCTGGTGAAGGATGGGGACATGGTGATCGTTGACGCATCGCAGCGAACGCTGGACGTGATGATATCAGCCACGGAGATGGTCACAAGACGCAAGGCCTGGATCGCTCCACCGCTGAAGGTGACACGAGGGACGCTCTATAAATATGTCAAACTGGTAAGCCCGGCCTCTGAAGGCTGTGTGACCGATTTTGAATTTTAGCCCTGCGCTCATTGGCGATAGGCACAATCGAAAATATTACAGGCGACTAACTCATGCGACCGCTTATCGGCACGGATCTCAAACGTTTTCTGCGCGATTATCGCCGGGCACACAGCCCGACAACCGATCTGGTTGCGTTGTTGCAGAGCGTAGAGTATCCGGCCAATGTTGGCTCAATCTTTCGTCTAGCCGACGGGGCAGGCGTCAGCGAACTGGTACTGACCGGCATCACACCGACACCACCGAACGCCACCATCGACAAGGTCGGCCGCTACAAGAGTTTGCGTTTGCTGTGGCGTTATGAGGCGGATCCTCTGCTGGCCATTGCCGGACTTCGAGATAAGGGTTACAGCATCGTGGCCGTCGAACTCACCGACAACGCTGTGCCCTATCATGAGTATAACTATCCGGAAAAGACCTGTTTAGTCGTCGGCCATGAGGACCATGGCGTGACCAAAGCCACGCTGGCGGCGTGCGACGCAGCCGTGTTCGTACCGATGTACGGCAAGGGACTCTCGCTCAACGTGCACGTCGCCCTGGCGATTGTGCTCTTTCACATCCGGCACAGTCAATAATCGATCGTAATACCGTCCTCGATTGAAACAATTTAGTTGTAAATACTTAGAGGATCTGCCTCCGTTATCCTTGCATCGATAGGCCTTACAGGCTATACTGGATTGACACATGCGGGATAATACAACAATTGATTGGGGAATGTGACCATGAAGATTTCTTGCCTCCAGGAAAACCTCGCCAAAGGACTGAATACTGTCAATCGAGCGGTCAGCCCGCGCTCGACACTCCCCGTCCTTGGTAACGTATTACTGGCCGTCGAGAACGGCCGGCTAAAGCTATCGGCCACAAATCTGGAGATCGTCATCACCTGCTGGATTGGGGCGACGGTTACCGAAACCGGCTCAACCACCGTCCCGGCACGAACATTTAGCGAGCTGATTAACACATTTCCGCAGGAGCGCGTCGACCTGTCGCTGAACAAGACGACGGAGACATTGCACGTCAGTTGCGGCCGCACGCAAGCCAATGTCAAGGGCATCGATGCCAACGAATTCCCGGTCATTCCCGATCCTGATCACGAAAACCGGATTCGCATGGAGCCGGCGGTGTTGAAGCGCGCCATTTCACAGGTAGCATTTGCTGCGGCCACGGACGATTCACGGCCGTCACTGACCGGCGTGTTGACGTCATTCGAGGGCAGCCGGGTCACCATGGCCGCCACCGACGGTTTCCGGCTATCAGTACGTTCAGCCCATATCGCCGGCTACGTCGAAAAACCATTCAGCGTCATTATCCCGGCCCGCGCGCTCAACGAAGTTGCCCGCATCATCAGCGATGACCTGGATGCCGTCTATATTTCCATGCCCGCGGGGCGCAATCAGATCATCTTCGACATGGATAACGTGCTGCTGGTGTCGCAATTAATCGACGGGAAATTCCCTGATTACGCGCCGATCATCCCGTCAACTCTCAATACCCGAACGGTTCTAAATACGGCCGAGTTCACCAAGGCATGCCGGACGGCCGACATCTTCGCCCGCGAATCGAGCAATACCGCTAGAGTCTCCGTCGAACCGGGGGACGGCCTATCGCAGGCCTACGCTACAATCGCCGCGAACAGCAAGGAAACGGGCGACAACGTGGCCCAGGTGGATGCAACTGTGGACGGGATGCCGGTCGAGATCGCTTTCAACGTCAAGTTCATGGCTGACGCCCTGGGCGTTATCGACACGCCTCAGGTGGCTCTGGAGACGACAAGCCCCCATGAGCCGGGCGTGCTAAAGCCCGTCGGCGATAATGACTTCGTGCATATCATCATGCCGATGAACTTCAATCGGTAGAGACTAGCCGGTCGTAGCCAACTGATCCAGCACCGTCCGATACAACGTATCCGCGCGCAGATCTTCGAGCGTGTGACATGGTGCGCCCAGGCGTTCGGCCAGCAGTCGCGCCAACCCCTGGTCGAAAGCCGCATGCTCCATGTTGATCACCACCGAGCGAACGTCCGTCTCGTGGATAAGATCGGCGATCTTGTGGGCCTCTTCCTGGGGTGGCATATCGGTGATGCTCACATTCCCCGCCCCATCCGTCATCAGGATCATCAACGGCAGGACATCGGGATGACTGTAGGCTTCTTGCCGAAAGACCTGATAAGCCAGATATAGCCCGGCCGATAGAGGCGTCTTGCCGCCCACGGCGATATCCAGAAGCGCTTTCTTGGCCAGTTGGACGGAGTTAGTTGGCGGCAGCACGAGAGTGGCATCGTTCTTGTTGAACACAATCAACCCGACACGATCGCGCCGCTGGTAGGCATCGGTTAGAAGCGACATGATGGCTCCCTTGGTAGCCTCCATACGTTCGGCCACAGCCATACTCCAACTGGCGTCAACCACGAACAACACCAGGTTAGCCGATCGGCGAACGCGTACCTTTTCACGCAGGTCCTCTTTTTCCAAAGCCAAGGCTGTTACAGTGCGATCGCGACGGATCTGGTGGGGCGCAGCGGCACGCAAGGTAGCATCGAAGGCGAGATCGCGAACCTTGTCACCCTTCGGCAGGCGAGCCTGAATATAGCGGCCGCGCTTCCGATCAGTTTTGGTGCGGGAGCGGCGACCGGCTTGCTTGCGCGTCAGGCGGTCAAGTTGGGTATCAAGGCGGCGAGGGGCGAACTCTTGTGAACTACTGATTTTCTGGCCACCCTCCCACCAATTGGCCTCGCCAGGCGTTTTAGGTACAGATTGTGGCCCAGCCTCCTGTTGGGAGACCTCAGAGCCGTCCGAGGCCTCATCTTCCTCCCCTAAGGCTTTTTTTTTCCTGTAGCGGCCGATTCCTCGACCTGCTCATCCCGATTATCTACATCGCTCACGCCCATCTCACCCTGCACTTCGTCGAGGCGCTCGGAAAGCTCAGCGGCTGAGAGCACGCTGTCCTGAAAGACACGGCCGCGGATACGATGGGGCAAGGCCAATTCAGCGGCCAGGATGATATCCTCATCGGTAATGCGGTCACGACCCTGCAAGGCAGCATGAGCCTGAGCGCCACGCAGGATAACCAGATCGGCCCGATGACCGTCAACGTTCAGCGATGAAACCAGTCCGGCAATCGACATCAGATCATAGCGGTTGTAGCGCACTTCGTTCACCCGGTCGCGTGCTTCGGCGATACGTTCCGACAGATCGCGCTCATTACCGGCCCACTGTTGGCGGAAGCCCTCAGGGTCAACTTCGAAGCCGATGCGTCGTTCGATAATTGCCACGCGATCATCCGGGTCGTCAAGACCCTCGATCTGCACGGAGAAGGCAAAGCGGTCGAGCAATTGCGGCCGCAAGTCACCCTCCTCGGGGTTCATCGTGCCGACCAGAATGAACTTGGCCGGATGGGAGAAGCTGATGCCCTCACGCTCGACGATGTTAACGCCCATGGCGGCCGCGTCCAGCAGAAGATCGACGACGTGATCATCGAGCAGATTCACCTCATCAACATATAGCACGCCGCGATTGGCAGAGGCCAGGATGCCCGGCTCGAAATGTTTCTCGCCGCTCTTGATGGCTTTCTCGATGTCCAGTGTGCCGACGACGCGATCCTCGGTGGCGCTGACGGGCAGGTCAATGAACGGTGTCTGGCGGATCTCGGTCTCGATAGGCTTATGGTCATATCGGTAGTGGCTGTCATCGCTCCACTCATCCGGTCGCAGCGGATCACAGTTGTAGCGGCTACCGGCCAGGACGGTGATGTCGGGCAAGAGAGCAGCTAAAGCGCGGGCGGCCGTCGATTTGGCCGTGCCCCGCTCGCCACGAATAAGAACCCCGCCAATACGCGGGCTGACTGCGTTCAGGATCAGGGCGCGCTTCATGCGCTCCTGGTTAACAATTGCCGTAAAAGGAAATACAGCGCGACGTGACATTAATAAATCAACTCCATGTGCGGGGAAAATTAGCGGTCAAGATTTTCCCAGTCTGCCTGATTGATTATAGCTAATCGTCAGGGAGTGGCCAATTGTGGGGTGGCTAAAGGACGTGGCCAGACGGACGGCAGCAAATCATCATAGGCGCCGGTGTTGAACCGCCAGATTTCGAACCATCGCGCGGTACTCCATAATCGGCCACTAGTAACGAAGCGCAAAGGCTCATAATATGCCGCCAGATCAGGGTCCTGGATGAGATTGCGGCCGTCGCGCAGGGTGTCAATATATCCGGCAGGGACCTCGCGCCGGAAGTGGCCGATGCGCCAATCAACCGGATCGCGCACCGGCAGACGGGCCAGCAGAGGGTCGGTGAGACCATTCCGGTCGACGATATGAACATCCGGCCCGGCATAATAGCCAAGAAAACCGACGTTGCCATGCTCGACGACTGCCGGGCCTTGCGCCCGAAGCACCATGCCTTGCTCCGCCCAGGGATGAAGATCCCGGTTGGGATAGAGGAGTCCGGTGTTGGGGGTGTAGTAAGCGCGTTCATCAGCGATATCGCCGTCGCGGCGGGCGGCGTCGCCAACGGGGTTGCCGGCTAATCTATACTGGACATGACCGACCAGACCAAAGGCGACGATGAAAACAGTTGCCGCGACAGTGAACCTGCCAGCCACCGCCGGGATGGTTCCTTTCCCTGTTGCACGATTGCGCACGTATTGATCGCCCAGCACAATCAGCAGGACGACGGCCGCCAGCAACGGCGCAGCCAAAAAGCGGCCGCTCATGAAATCCCCTCCGATTTGGATGATGTAGAGCAAATAGAGGGCAATACCAACCGCTACAGCCAAAGTCCGTGCCCATCGCGAGGCGGCAGCCAGAATCAAAGCAGCGCTGACGGCTATCAAGGTCAACGGATCCCAGCGTAACGAATTCATCAGGTAGGCCACACCTTGCCGGGACAGGTCGGCCGAGGCGATACCGGTGGCGAGTTTAGCATAGGCCGTGTTGGGAAAAGGAAAGCCGTAATAGAACAACGAGAAGACCGTCCAGAGAATCAGCGGCAGAAAGCCCAGAACGATCAGTCCCAGGGCACGCCACGTTCGGCGCCACCAGATAACCCAAAGTAAGACCGGGAGGACGAGCAGCAAGGCATCAATGCGGTTGATGGCCAGCAAGGCAGCGAGCAACGACAGAAAGAATACTTGCTTGTCGTCCGGAGGTTGATCGGTCGGATATCCGGCAAACCAGACGACAAGGAACGCGGCCAGCAAAAGATGAGTCAACGGGTTTTCAAGCCCTGAAGTGGAGTAGTCGACGAACGCTTTCGAAAGAGCCAGGATCAGTAAGCCAGGGACGACGAAGGCTGAGACGGGCCGCAGACGAAGGATGATAAGCCCGACGGCGACGACCGAGATGGCAATAGATAGCCAGATAGCGCTATAGTATGATTCGCCGGTAATTAGGCGGCCGACGATGAGGGCGAACAGCCACAGGGGATGGGTGTAGCCTTGTACACGCTCGGCGGAGTTCCAGACGAGTCCCAAACCATGGACGGCATTATCGACGACACGGAAGGTGATATACGCGTCGTCGCTGAGCCAAGCGGTACGCAAAACAGCGATGGCATAGATCAAGATCATCGCCCAAGTCAGGACAGACACGAGCGTTGGACGGCCATAAACGGACGATCGTTTCACATCCCCGTTTATTGGCAATGTCGTTGTCTCGTCAACTTGGCCGGGAATGTTAGAATTCGGGTTCAATGGCTCCGCTCAATCGGCGTAAACGCCCTTCACTCGCGATCATTCTGGGGATTATAGCACTGCTCCTGTCAGCGCTCTACGTTGCCGGGCTGATTCTCGATTGGCCGGCATGGGTGCATGGCAGCAATTGGGTCTGGGTGCGCCGCGTGCCGGAAATGGGATGGCGCTTCCTGCTGATGCCGGTGGCTCTGGCTGGAGGGTTGGCTCTGGGAGCGTTAGCGTTGGGAGACCGTGCGGAAAATAGCGGGGAGTGGTCGCGCCGGTCGCTGGCGCTGTTTTTAGGCGGGCTAATCGTCATGACGCCGCTGCTCCAGATCGCCATCGCTGCCCAGCACCGGACACAGCCACTAAGCCTGATGACGACAGGTTCGACCGGGTTTTGGCAGGAAGGAGTGGGCATTAAAGATCCGGCGCGGTTCATTCGTGAACATACAGCCCATATGCCGTTATACGCTGGCGTCCATGTGCGCACACAGCCACCTGGTTGGCCGCTGGTCTACTGGGCGACATCACAAGCCTTCACCTCCATGCCGGGAATGGCCGACATCGTGGGTCGCTGGATTCATCGCTATGATTGCACTTCGCCCGAGCTGGTCGGGCTGGAGCCGGCGCAGGTTGCCGCCGGGAGCGTGCGCATTGTTATCCTGCTACTAAGCGGGTTGGGCGTGCTGCCACTCTATGCGATCGGTCGCCGTTTCTACCCTCCGGCAACAGCAAGAATGGCAACCGTGGGCTACGCCTATCTGCCGGGATTGCTGGTATTCTCCGGCCGGTTCGATGTGGTTTATGCCCTGATGGCATTGGCCGGGCTGTGGTTGGCTTTGCGAACGGTATTAGACGGCGACCGGCTCGCGGCAGGTATTCTGGCGCTTGGTTTGGCTGCGGCCTCCTTCCTGTCCTTCACCACATTGGTTGTGGGAGCCTTCGTGCTAGCCGTTCCGGCGGTGTGTGCGGTCACAATTCGAGACGGCCCGGCACTGCGTCGCCTGATCTGGACGGCAGTGGCGATTATGGTTGCCGTCGTCTTCCTATGGGTCGGATTGTGGTTGATCTTGGACGTGAACGGCATCGCCATGTGGCAAACGAGCCAGGAGATCCACCGCATCTACCGGCTCAACTACCCGGCCTGGTTCCTGTTCAATCTGTACGATCTGGCCGTGTTCATGGGCTTCGTACCGCTTATTGGCGCGATTGGGGCATTGATAGTCATTACCCGAAGGCGTCATAAGGGTGGTGTTTCTCATCTCGGCCCGGTAGTGGGATGGGTGTTATCAGTGCTGTTGCTAAACCTCTCGGCAACAGTGCGGGCTGAAACAGGCCGGTTGTGGCTGTTTGTCATGCCTCTGGGCTTACTGATCGGATTGGCCTATTTCGTCAGCGAGTCCGGGCACGACCGACGGGGGCGCACTGGATTATTGACACTCTTAGGGGTATTTCTAACTCAGGCGCTCATCACCGGCTACCTGCTGGGTGGGCGAGCGGGCATCCCGAACACTCCTGCCCCAACCTGGCGCACGCCGGATGGCGTGACGGCCGTAGACATTCGGTTGGGAGAAGACATAGCCCTGAAAGGCTATCAATGGGAAAAGGCCACAGACGGACTGGATTTGACGCTCTACTGGCAAGCGCTGGACTTCCCGCGAGTTGAGTATTCCGTCTTCGTCCACGCCCTTGATTCGGCCGGAGAGAACGTGGGGCAGAGCGATGGCCCGCCGGCGGCCGTGCCGATGTGGTGCTGGATTCCGGGAGAGGTCGTGGCTGACGAGCGCACGCTGGATGTGTCGGCAGAGGCTGTGGAGGTGGGCGTCGGCCTATATGACCCGCTCACAGGTGTCAGGTTGCCGGTTTCACCGCCTGCGCCGGACGATCGGGTTCTGTTGCCGCTCCTGGAAAAATAAGTACGTGAGCCAGTAAAAAGAGGCTCAGGTTAGCGAGGAAGAGAAAGCCAAGGCTACTGTAGTCCTGCCAGCGGCCGACCCATTGAAAAAAGGGCATCGAAGCCAGGATGATCGAGGTCAACAATAAGGCCCATCTCGATAACCGGACGACAGGATTCTGATTCCACCCTTCTTCGGTCCCGGCGCGTGCTCGTAACTCCAGCCAAACAAGCGTTTGGGCAAACGGCAGGTAGACGAAGTAGTGGGGCCACGAAGTCTCGGCAACAAAAGGCAGGCTGAGGAACAACAGGGCGAAGGACCACTCGGCCGCTCGCGTGCCACCTCGATGGGCCAGTCGGGCAACAATCAGAGCGTTAGCAACAAAGACACAATAACCAACTAATCGCCAGAGCATGCGTCCATCACTTGAATCTAACCAGCGGCCTACGACGCTGGGCATGTATTGGGCGTTGACATCTTCCGGCATCCAGGTAGTCATGGCATGGGCCACACGCTCGCTCACGGTCTGATAGAATGTCCAGTTTCCGTCCGGCCCCAAAATCAAAGTGGGAACGACCAGCCAGAAGAGAAGGAAAGTGATCGTGAAAGCGATCAGAAATCGCCAATCGCGTCGAACGAGGTAGTAAAGCAAAAGTACAGCAACGTAGTACTTAATCGCCGCCGCCAGGGCGAGGACGACGGCCGCGGCTATGATCCAGCCTCGGCGATGGAGAAAGAGCGTCAGGAAAGCCGCGCCTGTTACCAATGAGCTGACCTGACCCCACTTTAGATTGTGGAGAAGAGGCATGGAGAAGGCCAGCAACAGAACATAGAGGGTGAATGCGACAGGCGAGCGGCGATAGAAGTCTACGCCCGGCAGCAGGAGCAAGAGTATCCCGACCAGTTGCACGATCGACCACCAAACCGTCGCTGGCCCCAGCTCCAGTTGACCCAACGGTACCAGCATTAGGGCGAAGAAGGAGCTATAGAAATAGCCCTTGGATGGCTGCCCGGTGACAAGCACTTCGCGTCCCGTGGGATAGTATTGACGGTTGAAGTCGCAATATAGCTCACGGCAATGGTCAAGCGCTTCAACCAGAGCTGGGACGCCACCCCAGACGGTGCGATAGTAGACAAGGGCAAGCAGCGTCACCGCGACCAAGATGGCAAGAGCCAGCCACCAGTTGGTTTTAGAATTAGGTGTAACTGGGAGGGATGGGTGGCCGTCGCTGTTCATGGTATCGCGCGGATAGTACCTGATTTTCGACGATGAGGCACTATTCGGTCGTACACCGAGGACGGGCAGGTTAGGACGGCGAACGCAAATTGTAAGAGAAATTCTCCTGGGATAGGTGATGACTCACGGGATAATGTCGCGGCCGACGGCCTGAGCAATGGCTTTCATCTCCGTCACCAATTTGGCGAACTTCTCCGGCTTCAGGGATTGACTGCCATCGGACATGGCTTCCGTGGGCCGGGGATGTACTTCGATGATGAGGCCGTCCGCCCCTGCGGCCACGGCAGCCTTGGCGGCTCCGGCGACATATTCCCATTTGCCGGTGGCATGGCTGGGATCGGCCACAACAGGCAGGTGGGAGAGTTGCTTGGCAACCGGGATGGCATTGATGTCAAAGGTGTTGCGGGTATAGGTCTCGAAGGTACGGATGCCTCTTTCACAGAGCATCACGCGAGCGTTGCCGTGACTGAGGATATATTCAGCGCACATCAACCATTCTTCAATGAGGCTACTCATGCCGCGCTTGAGAAGAACTGGATACTGTGACTCGCCGACGGCATGGAGCAAGGCATAGTTCTGCATGTTCCGCGCGCCTATCTGAAGAATATCGGCATATTCGCAGACCAACGGCACCAGCGCCGGCTCCATCACTTCGGTCACGATAGGCATACCGGTCACCTCACGGGCCTCGGCCAGATACTTCAACCCTTCCTCGCCCATCCCCTGGAAAGCATAAGGCGACGTGCGCGGCTTGAATGCGCCGCCTCGCAGGATATGGGCGCCTGCCTCTTTGCAGGCAATAGCCGTCTCGATGATTTGGGAGCGGCTTTCGACCGAGCATGGACCAGCCATTACGATCACCTCGCCGCCGCCGATGACATGGTCGCCTAACGAAAAGATCGTGTCCTCGGCCTTGAACTCACGGCTGGCCAGCTTGAACGGCTTGAGAATGGGTACAACCCGATCAACGCCGGGCATACGCTCGATCTGGTCCCGATTGATCGGTGTCCCATCGCCGATAATGCCGATGACGGTGCGCTCCTTGCCGTCGGAGAGATGAACCTTGAATCCGCTATCCTCGGCCCGGGCGATAACGGCCGCTTTTTCACGCATGGATGCGTTTGCCCGCATGATTACAATCATCATCCAACCAATCCTTGATAATTCAGGTAGCAATTAAATACTATCGCGTAACATTGATCGCCTAATCTCAGAGCAGACAAACACATCATCCCTTGTTATTCACCATTCCTGTTTAAAGCGTCATCGAAAGGAATTTGACGGCCGCTTCAACAGGCGACATCTGGCGCGGCCGCACCGGCGGCACATTCTTGCGATCAGGTCGCAAAGAGCGAGCTTCACGCAGGTAAATGTGAGTAATCTCTCCGGCGGATTTCGTCGTGTTCCAGTGGATGAGCACACGAATACAATGGGGCAGTGAGTCGGGAACTTCCACCTCGTGACCGCATAGAAGCGCGGCATCGTTCCAGCCGAGTTGGCGGGCGGCATAGGCCGGATAGACGGCCGTCAGATCGGATGTGGTCGTGAAGTAGGCGCTGGCGATATCGTCAACGCTCATCCCGTTGGCGGCCACCAACGCCTGAAGCAGCTCACGCGTGGCCTCCAGAATCTCGTCTCCGTCGTTGCTGCTGACAGTGATGGCCCCGCGTACCCCACGGCACATCATGACACCCTGTCGTTCCCAATTACCGGCTGTTGAATTCGTCATCTCAATTCACTCCTTGATAGATAACTTGGCCCTAAACAAAAAAGACGCGGCTTATTCAGCCGCGTCCTGTTTCGTTCGGGGGATTTTCCGTCTGGCTTATGCTTCTTCGGCCATGGCGGAGATTCCCGCGCGCAACAAGTGCGGCTGGGTGTCAGCGCCAAAATAAAAATAAAAGAAGAAGCGAACCGAGACGGCTTGTGACTTGTTCATGTCGCGGGAATCATAACACGGTCATGTTGGCGAGTCAAGAAAACGAATTGAATTCACTAAGGTTCTTCGATTTCTTCGGCCAACTTGTCCGGGAAAGCATAGTTGGGGATCAGATCAACCGTGCGGCGATACGCCTCGCGCAATGTGACCTCCGTGTCGAAGTAGCCGCTCAGCATCTCCTGCAGCACAATAGAGAAAACAAAATCATCATAAAGGCGAGTCATCAGCCCGCCATAGCCCTCGCGCAGACCCCATCGAGGCGCAGAGGCGATGCCCTCGCGCAACTGCGCAACCACTTCGTCTCCGTAAATGTCCGCCAAGCTAAGGCCACTATCGCTGAGTGGTGTAGTCCCCCAAGCATCGATAAATCGGCGAGGTTCATCGATCGTGCCTAATTGAAGAGGAACCTTGCGCTCCGAATCGACAGCCAGCCATCGCTCGTAACCCTCATTGAACCAGAATTCAGCGAAGGCCTGAGCTAACTCGCGATTAGCAGATGTAGTGATGCCCAGACTGCGGATGTTGCCGAACGCAGTCGGGCCTCCATTGGGGCCGCTAATCTCAGTGATAATACCGGTGTTGTGGGCCAGATAGTTCACACCGCCTTCGACTTGATCGCATTCATCGCATGTGGGAACAGCCGACGGGTTCAGCCCGGCCAGATCAGGCAGAATGGCGGTCGAGGTGACAATCATACCCGTTCTGCCAGTCAGAAAGGCGATAGCTGCGCTGGTATCGGTCTGTACGCCCGAGGGACTGAACCGATTGATCGTCGTGAAGTAATGCTCAATCGCCTCGTGACAAACCGGATCGAGTATGGTCACCTCCCCATTTTCATCGATGAGTCGGCAGCTGTTGGCCAGCGCGATCTGCTCGAAGGCCTGATGGGTAGTAACCAGGTTTGACTCGGTGGGGATGACTAAGCCGGAAATTATCGCCTCGGGATCGAATATTCGCTCGGCAGCTGTGGCCATGGCAGCGTAGGTATTGGGCGGAGCCTGGCCCCGCTCCTTAAACCAATCGGCGCGATATAGCAACAACTGATAGTAGCCATCGCTGGGGATAGCGGCCGTCTGTCCATTCACGGAGAGGAGCTTGAGAGCCTCCGGATCGAACCGGTTGGGCCCGAGACGGTCGATAACTGCGCCGGCCGCGGCAGCGTCCAGAATCCCCTCCTGCACCCAACCGGCGGTGTACTCAATTGGATGCATGATCAGATCAGGCAGTGTGTCGGAGAGGACGCCGGTGGCGGCAAGGTCGGGCAGGAGAGCGGGCGACACAAGCTGGACAGCGACATTAACGCCATAACGGTCGGCGAATTCGCCCGTGATTTCAGAGAGCACTCTGCGATGTTCGAGTGACGTTTCGTCGACCCATATCGTTAGCCCCTCGCCTTCAAAGGATGTCGATGGCGTGATCTCCTCGGCTGGGGCGAAGGTCGGATTTTCGGTTCCTCCAGCCTCCGGCGTGTTCGTCGGGGCAACCAATTCCAACAAGTCTGAGCGGGTAGGCAACGGGGCCGCAGCCTGGGCGGTCGCTGTCGCCAGACGAGGCGGATTCTGCAAGTCCACCCCGCAAGCCGTTAGCATCCCCCCCACCACAATAGCGAGGAGGACAAATAATAATGAGTGGTGGAATACTCCACGAGATGATAGACGGGAAAATCGATCTGTCTGAACCATAAATCTCGGCCGCGCTCAACAGGCGCTCGACTCCAAACGTGGAATTGTAATGGCCCCCGACGTAGCCGACAAACATCAACCTGTCAAACGAGCGAGGTTTTCAGTATATCATCAGCTTTCGGGGGCCTGCGCGTCTCTGTCGGCTGGGGATTGCTCCAAACCGGCCAGCGGCGGCAGCGTATCACCACCCAGTAAACGACGCACGTGACGGCCGACACGAGCAGACGGCGTCTCTCTGTAGACCCTCATCAACGTCTGCGCCAGGTCGGCCAAGTTCTCAAAATCACCATATTCCTCTCGCAAGCGATCGCGATGAAAAGACAGCCAGGCGAAGAGATCCGCCTCTGTGCGGCCGGGAAAGGCATCCAGAAGACCGGATTCGCGGATGATCTGCACTGATGGCAGGTAGACTAACTCATACCAAGCGTCGGATGCCTCCTGGAAGTCGACATCCCGTTCGTCAATAAGGCTAAGCTTCTGACGCAAATCCTCTATCTGAGCCTGAAATTCCGGATAACGACCGCCGATAGTGAAAACGATATCATAGTCGAGATATCGTTCCTTAAGTCCGGTAGCCTCCAGAAAGAGCCTCTCGCGGAAGCGATTCAGGACGGTATCGAGGCTGTCAGAGGAATCGATGACGATATCATCAGGATACTCCCAGACGTGCGCCTCAACGGTGGAGTAACCAAGCTGATGGGCGGCCGACAGGCGATGATTACCGTCACGAACAAAGTAGGCATCGCTAACCTTGTATAAATCCACCGGCGGCCATCCCTCGGAACGGGCCAGCTCGGCCATTTTGATCCAGCGTTCTCTCAAACCGTCGTTTAGCGGCAGGAAGGCACGAGTCAACTCATCATAGCGGCCAACGCTGCCGATGATTTTATCAATGGGCACGTCCTGGATACCCCGATAGAGAGGACTTTGCTGGCGCAGATTGCGACGGATGACTTCGAACGGCAGCAATCGCGCGTCCTGACCCAGCAGCCAGGACGTTAGCCGGGTCATCTCGGCCTGACGACGAGCCTTATCGAATTCGTTTTGGGCGATGAATCTGGCGTCCATGTTCATGTGATCTCGATAAGCTGAGTCTAGTACGTCCAATCCCGCTCGGCAACTGGTGTTAATCCCTCGCTGTCACGCAAGGTCGGAACGGATGAAATTCTGATCATCATCCGCCACATATAAACCGCTTATGATACAATTCCCTTATGGACGAATCCCTGACTATCTTATCTCCGATCAGACAAGCATTGGCCGACGGCGCGCCGGTGGTAGCCCTGGAGAGCACCGTCATCACCCACGGTCTGCCCTACCCAAAAAACGTGGAGACGGCACTGGCCATGGAGACGGCCGTGCGTTCGGGCGGCGCAACCCCGGCCACCATCGCCGTCCTGAAAGGGCGCATTACAGTAGGCCTCACCCTCGACGATATCGAGCGACTAGGTCGGTTAGCGGGATCATCCACGGTACGCAAGTGCAGCCGGCGCGATTTGGCGATCGCCATAGCTTGCGGAGAGGATGGTGCGACCACAGTCGCCGGGACGATGGTTGTAGCCCACATGGCCGGCATCGAACTGTTCGCGACGGGCGGCATCGGCGGCGTTCACCGCGGCCATCCGTTTGATATCAGCGCCGACTTGCGGGAATTGGGACAAACGCCGGTGACGGTCGTCAGCAGTGGAGCCAAGTCGAT
>JAGOZU010000064.1 GCA_018058545.1 Promineifilum sp.
GTTTTCCACTGTGTAGCAGTAGGTGACATCCGCACCGCGGCCGACGCTGATCGCGCTTTCCGTGGCGCACGCCTTGGGGTTGGTGCCGGCTGTCTTGGTCAGGACGATCGTCGGCGGGGGAACATCGATCCACGCCGCCCCGGCGAACAATTCGGATGACGTCCACGGGTTGGGGACCGGCTCAACGTACTCCTCCGCCGCGAAATCATAGACGTAGATATCGCCCGGCTGGTCGGTGACCAGATAGGCGCGGCCGTTGCCGATGGCCAACCCGTCGATATCGTTTTGCCCGGTGGGATAGGGCGCGATCTTGGTCAGGTCGCCGTTAGGTTCGATGCGCACCAGCGCGGCGGCCGAATCATTGGTGGCATAGAGGGCGCCGGTGTCGGGATCGGCCGCCAGCCCGCCGTTGTCGATGGTCGTGGCCGGTTGGGTATAGGTGATATGGAGCGTCGCCTTCCGCGTGTCGGGGTCGATGGTGTAGACCGCCTCGGGATTAGGGGCCGTTCCGACGTTGGTCGTGCCGTAAAGCACGCCGTCATGGTAGGCCAGCCCCACAAACGCCATGCCCACGTCGTTGGCGGCGCTGGTGACCGTGCCCAACAGCTTTGGCGCCTTGCCCAGCGGCCATTCGTAGAGTTGGGTTCCCGAGCTGAACAGAACCCGGTTGTGGTCCTCGTCATAAGCCGAGCCCCAAATCTGGTAGCCGTCGAACAACGCGTATTCGTCGGCCGTGTCGGGGTTGATGGCGTAGGCGGGTACGGCAACCTCGCTGATGCCGATGAACAACGGCGCGTCGGAAGGGGCAGCCACGGCCGGGCCGGACGCGGCGCGGGATTGAGCCGCTGAGGTCGAACCGGCGACGGCCGCGGCCGCGGCCTCGGCTTCGCGCCGGGCTTCCGCATCGGCCGGGCCGATTCCGCCCCCTTGGGCCAATACCAGCGTGACGCTGAGCAGGGTCAAGGCCAGGGCGACGACGCCGACGATGATGAGCACACGTTTGTTCATTCTCCACCTCCTGGGTTGCAGTTTGGTTACTTCCGGCTGTTAAGGCAGTGGGCGCAGGCGCGGGCGGCGTGCAAAATACCGGCCAGCCTCTCCGCCAAACATTATACGCCCATCGGCCGCGCGAACAAATATGAAAAATCCCCCGGATCGTTACTTTTTCGCCCCAGTTGCCACTTTATAGACAGAAACCAATGCCCCGCGGATATGCCCAAAAGCGCTGCGGGCCGAGGAGAAAATGATGAGCAAGAAATACATTTCAATCGTCCTGGTAGCCCTGATCTTGCTGGCCGCCGGTATAACCGCCTCCGCCGCCGGCAAACCGAACGCAACGAGTCGTCGCGCTCCGCTGCAACAGACTGGCTCTCCTGCGATCGTCGCAACGGCCGTCCAAAGTTCGCCTCGAGCGTCGATGCTGCCCGCAGCGACCGCGACGCCGGCCACACGCATCGATCTGGAAGCTCCGCTGGCCGGCAACGCTGACCACCCCACCCTCGCCGGCAAGGCCGAGTATGAAGTCGATCGCGACGGCGACCGGGAATTCGAGGTCGGCGTTCGCGGCGCGAGCGCCCTGGCCGGTCAATCGCTCGATGTGTATGTCGACGGGACGCTCGTCGGCCAACTGACGGTCGACGGCAACGGCTTCGGCCGCCTCAAACTGGACAGCGAGCGTGGTCATGTCGTCCCCGTGGTCAACGAAGGCTCAACCGTCGAGTTGCGACTGGGCGGCACAGCCATCAGCGCCGGCGCCTTCATCCTGGATGTGAATGATGATGATATCGACGACATCGACGACGATGACGACATCGATGATGACGATCATGACGACGATCATGACGACGACCATGATGATGACGATGATCATGACGATGACCATGATGATGACCATGATGACGACCATGATGACGACCATGATGACGACCATGATGATGATTAGCCCGGCCTGACGAGGAAGGACAAGCCCAAACGGCCGGGAGTCGAACATGAGCGGCTCCCGGCCAAATCGGCCGTCAGGCTGACCCGTCGACCCGAATCTGCTACCATCTGCCTACCGTGGACGATGAACTGGAACTGCTCAACAAAGCTCGCGCCTTCGACAAGGAAGCATTGGCCTTGATACACGACCGCTACTACCAGACGATCTACCGCTATATCTCCTTCCGAATCGCCGATGCGCAAACGGCCGAAGATCTGACCAGTGAGGTCTTCACCCGTTTCCTCAGCGCCATCAAGGAGCGCGGCACGCCCCCCAACACCTTGCGCGGCTGGCTCTTCGGCGCGGCTCAAAACGTTGTGAAGGAGCAATATCGTCGCCAAAAGCGGATGACCTGGACAGAACTGGACGAATCGATACCCGGCGCGGGCCGCACGCCGGAGCAACAGATGGAAGAAAATCTCGGCCGTCAGGAGTTGCAACAGGCGATGGCCGAACTGACGCCGGAGCAGCAGCACGTGCTGGCCTTGCGCTTCGGTTATGGCCTGCCGGTCAAGGATGTGGCCGAGGTCGTGAACAAGAGCGAAGGCTCGGTGAAAATGACGCAGGCGCGAGCCGTCGCCGCGTTGGCCAAACGGCTGGTCGAATCGAGAGCGCACCGGTGATGAACAAGATACCCGACACCCTACTCCTCGAAGCGCTGGACCTGATGGAACAGGGGCTGAGCGTCGATGACATCCTCGCCCGCTTTCCGCAACAGGCGGCCGACCTGCGGCCGTTTCTGATGACCGCCGCCGCCCTGCCGGGCCTGGCCGCGCAACCCACGCTGGCCGCCGAGCGCGACTCCAAACAGGCCTTCCTGGCCGAGGCCGACCGGCTGGCGGCCGAGCCAAGGCGCTCTCGCCCGACCCGTGGCCTGCTGCAGCGGCTGTTGGCTCCCGCGCTGGCGGTGCTGGCGGTGATATTCCTGGGCGGGGCGGGTTTGGCGCGGGCCTCAACCGCGGCCGTGCCCGGCGACGCCCTCTATCAGACCAAACTCCTGATCGAAAAGGCCCGGATCAATCTGACCGGCGATCCGGAGCGCGCCGCCGAACTGCGCCGCCGTTTCAGTCAAGAGCGCATCGACGAAATCGAGCAGCTGTTGGCCGGGGGTCGCGAGGCCGAGGTCAGCCTGACGGGCGAGATCACGACCATGGACGGCGAGGCCTGGACCGTCGGCGGCGTGCCCGTCATCGTTCCCGCCGAGGCTACGGTCGATGGCGCTCCGTCGATTGGCGCGCAGGTGCAGATCGACGGCCGCACATCCGGCGGCGCGCTGGTGGCCCGACACGTGACGTTGTTGTCCGGGCAGAAGCAGCCCCCGCCCGCGCCCGCGCCCGAAGCCTCGCCTGTGCCCACCTCAGGGCCATCGCCGGCGCCGGACGCTACACGGGGGCCGACCCCGGCCGCGACGCCCGTTGTGACAGAGCCGCCTCCGCCCCCATCTCCGACGTCCGCATCACCGACGGCGACACCCGATCACGATGATGACGATGACGATGACGCCGATGACACCGATGACGCCGATGATCCTGTCGATGACGACAGCGACAGCGACAGCGACAGCGACAGCGACAGCGACAACGGCAACGACACCGACAGCAGCAGCGACAGCGACAACGACACCGACACCGACACCGACAACAACGACGACAACGACACCGATAGCGACAACGACAACAACGACGACAACGACAGCGACGCCGACACCGACGCTGATAGCGACACCGATAGCGACGATAACGGTAATAGCGTTAGCGACGACACCAACGGCTAACCGTCACCTCCCGGCCGCCTGGCCCCTACAATCGGCCGATCTTTGCGCGACGTTCGTAGGGGGCTGGCAACCGGGATTGACCTCGCTCAGATTACCGGGCCTTGTCTCCCGGTTGCCTGACCCATCTGCGCGCCCGCACGATCGCGATCCATCATGATATTCGTACGGGTGGGACAGGGCGGCCGAACGGCCTCATCTTGCGCCATCACGTGGTAGCCGCCTGTTTCACCCCCCTCCCGGCAGAAACCCACCGACTATTCAAACCAAATAATGACTTTCACCGGCTTTCGCTCCAATAAACGATCTCCAAATGATCGTGAGCGATGATAGGGCCAGATAGCGGCCGGACAACTCCGGCAGGCAACCTGAATCGCTAGCCGTATCCGGCAAGAACCTGTTCATTTCGGCCGGCGGGAGGTAAGCATATCAATCGATAGCGCTCAGAAGAGTAATCCATTCAGAACCATATTGGCGACCCTGTAAAAATCTTTATCAATCATTAGTCAAGAAGGAGAATCAACCATGACCAATAACTTGTCCCGTCTCGGCGGCATTGCGGCCATCTTCGGTATCTTGTTGTCCATTGCCTACATGTTCAACCCTGTTTTCCTGGGGTTTGGCGCCTTGGCTTTCGCTGTATTCATCTTTGCCCTGTACCGCATCTTCAATTCAGAGTCCGCCGGGCTGAGCCTGGCGGGGGCGGTGGTTGGCATAGCGGGCGCGGCGCTCCTGGCATTCCTGGCGCTTACGTCACAATTTCAAACCACTCAATCCAACGCCACGCAAGGTATGGCTATGTGGGCCACCTTCTTCTTTCCCCCGCTGGTCTTCGGCTACCTGGCCTATCGCCATCCCGGAGCCGGCATGCCGCGCACCCTGGGATTGATCGGCCTCCTGGGCGGGGTGTTCGGGCTGCTTAACGCCATCTTCAGCCTGATCGGCGGCGGCGACTGGATGAATCCAAACAACCCGGCCCTCAGCCCATTTATCATGGGGACCTATCTCATAGGTATGGTGCTGATGCTGGTCTGGCTGGCATGGACAATCATTCTCCTTATGCGTCGCAAGGACTGACAGACCTGTTTTCGCCGGCTACCTGAAGTATAAGGAATGATGGCTAATTGGAAATCGGGGACTGGATCGTTTCAGTCCCCGATTTAGACGTGCTGATCGACCAGAACGGTGTTGCCGTCGGGATCAGCAAGGATGAAATGGGCCGGGCCTGTGGTTGACTCGTCCGCTTCGGTGATGAAGGTGACGCCTTCGGCCCGCAGTTGCTGTTGCAGTTCGCGCACGTCGGTGAAGGAGTCAAGCGGCCGAGCGGCGGCGTCCCAGCCGGGTGTAAAGGTCAGAATATTGCCCTCGAACATCCCCTGAAAGAGGCCGATCACGCAATCGCTATTATGAAGGATCAGCCAGTTCTGTGAGGCGTCCCCGCCCATCGTCGTGAAGCCGAGCTTTTCGTAGAATGTCCGCGAGGCTTCGAGATCCTTGACCGACAGACTCACTGAAAATGCGCCGAGTTCCATGTTTGCTCCTGTTGGCGGGATATATTCGCGCCGCCTTCGCGTCTCCGTCGCACTTGAAAGCGGGTGATGACCTAGTGGATCAGGCTCATTAGTATAACACATCTCTCGCCTTGGAGACCGCCCAGGATTTGCTACAATCCTGCCTGAGCGATCCCGGCCCATGACAAACTCCCTGCCCAACCCCAGCCCGACGGCCGGCCCCGGTCACCTATGATCCATTTGAAGCGAATCCTGCTGCTAGGCCTGTTGCTGACGGCTGCCTGCACCCCCGTCGGAACAGCCTCGGAATCCACTCCGGCGGCTATCCCAACGGCCGAACAAACCCGCCCCGCGCCGGTGGTGGAGCAAATCGCCGGCCCGACGCCCTCCGCGCCCACCATGACCGCCGTCGCCGCGCTGCCCGAACCCGATGACGACGCCACCCCGCCGCCCATGACGGCGACGCCCGCGCCTTCGGCCACCCCCGAGCCGTCGCCGACGCCCCTCGGCCCGACGACGATCAACGGCGTCCCCCTGAGTGACATCGCCCCCCTGCCGCCGGAGACGATCGCCAATGTGCAGGACATCTACGCCCGCGGGCAGACGCTCGGCCGCGACCCCAAGGCCTTCTCCAAGCTGGGCGACAGCACCCTGCTGAACCCCCATTTCCTGGGGCCGTTCGACGCCGGTGACTACAACCTGGGCGAATGGGGCTATTTGCAGCCGTCGATCGACCGCTACAAGGGGTCGTTCGCGCGGCATGGCGTCGGCACCCATCCCGGCCTGCATTCGTGGACGGTCTTCGATCCGATGTGGGCCGACAAGAAGTGGTGCGAGCCGGGGGAGCATGCGCTGGCCTGCGAGGTGCGCCTGCAGAACCCCAGCGTGCTGTTCGTGCGGCTGGGCAGCAACGATTCCGGCTCGCCCAGCGGCTTCCGCTACAACGTGAAACAGGTCATCGAGTTCGCCATCACCAACGGCGTCATCCCCATCATCGGCACCAAGGCCGACCGCTTCGAGGGCAGCAACGAAAACAACGAGATCCTGCGCGAGCTGGCCGCCGAGTACCACGTGCCGCTGTGGGACTTCGACCTGCTGGCCGAGACGCTCCCCGGCCGGGGGCTGGACAAGGACAACATCCACCTGATCATCGACGAGCTGCCCCACGACTTCACCGACCCGGCCGCCTTCCAGCGCGGTCACGCCATGCAGGACCTGTCGGCGCTGGTGGTGCTGGATCAGATCAGAAGGGTGATTGAGTAGATCTCGTTCACCCAGGCGGCGTCCATCCGCGACAGGCGCGCCTTGGTCAAATTCCGGCGCACGATCCGGCGCACGTCGGGGTCATTGACGGCCGCCCATTTCCGCAAGAGAGCCTTGCCCGGCTCCGGCGCGGCCACGATAGCTACGCTCAAGCCATAGCCCAGCCCCTTGCGCAAGGCGATGAAGCCGTCGCTTCGCCGATCGGCCGCGTTGGGCACGCCGACCATGATGCCGTCCAGGATCGCCAACACCTCGGCGACGTCGGCCGGATCGCCCAGCAGCGGCGGCTCGCACAGCGCCGCCACGGCCGCCCGCTGCTCGTAACGACTGCCCCCGGCCCAGCGGCGCATCTCGTCCAGCAGCGCGCCCATGTCGGCCGCGCCCCAACGCTGCAAGGCCATGGCCACCGCCTCGCGCAGCCGCCAGCGGGGGTCGTTGGCCGCCGCCTGCAGCCGGGGCAGCACCGCCCGGTCGCCCTCGGCCAGCAGCCGCCCCAGCCCCAACGCGCCACAGACGGGCAGAAACTCAGCCGGGGTGTTGGTTGGCGCGACCTCGGCATCCAGCGCCAGCCAGCCCATGAACTGATTCTCGTCCCCCTCGTCGGCCGCGGCGCGGGCCAGCTCCAGATTGGCGCGCGCCCCCGGCAAACGCGATTCGGCCAGCAGAAACGACTCCCAGTCGCACATCTGCTGCAGGTGGGCGCGATATAGTTCAATTTTGCTCATGAGGAGATTGTCTGCCCTGTCGCCCCAATTGTAAAGGCATTTGCCGCGCCTCTCCGGCGATCCATCCCCGGAGCCGCCCCTCGTCGATGAACGGCTGGAGGATGTTGGCCGCCGCCCGGATCAGCAGATCCTCATAGCGCCGGGTGTCGATGGAGCGGGGATCGGGCGGCATGGGGGAATCCCAGGCCCACACCCCCGGCTCTCCCCTCGTGTAGAGAAAGCGAATCGACTGGCCCGGCCGCAGGCGTTTGCCCCCGGCCTCCAGTTGCGCCATCGCGCGTGCCGCCGGCGATGAGGCCTTGTACTCATCGGGCAGGCGGCTGACGCGCTGCGTGATCAGCAGTTGCGCCGGCGCGACGTCGCCCGCGTGCAGCTCGGCCAGCCGCTCGCGCAACATCCCGACGACGGCCGGCAACTGCGCCTCCGGCGGCCGCCCCGGCTCCGCCCCGGCCAGCTCCCGCAGGATGTCCGTCTGCGCCTGGGCGACAAAGGGGGAGGTGTCGTGCCGCCGCGCCTCAACGCCCCGCAGCTTGATAGAGCCGTCGCTGAAGACGCCGTAGTAGCGGTTGGCCACCGGGACGCGATCGTCCTGTCGCGAGGGCAGAAAGGTGACGAAGCGATAGATGCCCTCCAGCGCGATGGGCAGGCCGGTGCGCGCCGTGACCTCCTCGATCACCATCTGGATGGGGACCACCGTCTGGACGGGGGCCACCGTCTGGATGGGGACTGCCGCATCGTCGTCGGGCCGGATCCACAGGCCGTCGACGTACATGTGCAAAACGGTGTAGCCCGCGTCTTCGGCCGCCTCCTTGGCCCGCAGCAGCATCTCGCGGCTGTAGGCCGTCACCGCCTCGTGGCCCTCGATGCGGCCGAAGCGGGCATTTTTGTAGCCAAGATAGCCGAAGCAGACGACCAGCAGCCACTTGAGCGCGGCCGAACGCGCCTTCAGCGACTTGTAGCGGCAATCGAGCGGGTGCATCTCGGCCATCCGCCGCTTGATGGCGATCCGTTTGGCCAGAAGCGGCTTGAGCGTCGCCGGAACCAGCCCCTCGCGGGACTGGTCGACGGGGATGCCCAGCTCGGGCACGATGGCCGCTCCCTCGGCATGGACGCCCACCGTCTCCGGCGAGACGTTGAACCGGGCCATGATCGACGGATACATGGAGACGAAATCGATCTCGGCCACGTTGCGGTGGACGCCGATAATCGGCTGGTAGACCAGGCCGCCACGGTCGGCCCGGATGAGATCGCGGGCGGATTTGAATCGCTCCACCTGCTGCTTCTGATAGGGGACGAGGACGCCCCGCCGCAGGGCGACGAGCATCTGCATGGCGGTGATGCCCGCCCCCGGCGACTTGCGCGCGATCTCCTGCACGGGCAGGCCGGTCACGCGCGCCTGCTCGAGCGCGCCGATCAGCCCGTACTCCTGATACATCATGGCGTTGGTCGCGTCGATATGCCAGCGGCCGAAGAGATGCACCTGTTCCCCCCGATAGACCACCTGGCCGTAGGTGAAATAGCTGTTGGCCTTGCGCCGGATCGGCGGGCGCGTCGGGTCGCGGCCCGGGTTGAAGTAGGCCAGCCCCAACCGGCTTTGAATCGTCAAAAGCAGGGGAAAGAGCCAGGTGTCGCCCCAGCGCGTCAGCACGATGTCGGGATCGTGCCGCTTCAGGACGGAGTGGATGGTGTCAAGCAACAGCCGCTCCGGCTGCAAATCGACCCGGATCTGGCCGCGCTCGTTGGCGATCTTCAGGCAGGTCGGGTCCCGGTGGAATGGGTCGACATCCGGCTCGATGAGCAGGGTGCGCAACGGGGGCGGCTCGCTGTCCATGTCCCACGGCGTGTCGAGGGGGATGATCGACTGGATGATCCCGTTGTCATCGGCCGTCACATGGCAGCGCGCCAGCGGGAACAGATCGAAGGCGGCCGCATAGCGCAACGACAGCGGGATGTCGGCGTCGTAGTAATCAAGCTCGGGGAATTTGGCCCGGACGTCGCGGAACAGCGGTTGCAGGGCGGCCGGTTGGGGCACCTGAACCTCCAGAACATCCAGCGGGCCGGAGAACAGTTCCGTGCGTTGGGTTCGGCGCAGGCCAACCGGGACGGGGCACGCCCGCAAGGTGCGCCACAACTGCCGCAAGCGGGGAAACGCCCCGGCGACACGGAACGCCACCGGAAAAGGCTGTGAAAACCGGTGGCGGCCGCCATCGTCCCCCAGCAACCAGATAGTGACCCCCTCCTCCCCGGCATAAACATCCAGGAACCAGCCGGTGACCTCACGCATCGAGGGCCTGCTTCAACCGCTCTATCTCCTTGGCCTGCTCCAGGAGCATGGCCAGAAGAATGACCTCAAAGGGCAAGGCGTGGTTGGCCTGGCTGATGGCCGCCGTGTGGTAGAGCGCCGAGGCAAAGAGCGCGTCGAAGATATGCTGGTCGCTCCGCCGCAAGGTGCGCCGAAAGTTGGCGAACGCGGCTTGCTCATTCAGGATGATTTGGTTGGCGGTGGAAAGCGTCCGTCCCATGTGCGGGTCATACTCCTGAATCAGATCATTATCCAAAGGTACCGGCCAATCAGAGCGCCAGTCGCTGCGCGGGCGGGTCCGATTGGCCGGGTTCATCCCAGATAAACGTATGATCGGCCAGCTTGAGCACGGGTTGCACCAACCCCAGGCGTTCCTTTTGACGGGGCGGATAGACGCTCAGGATCACGACCGGCGTACTGTCGCGCAGGCGATTGAGATGCCCGGTGACGATCTTCAGCAGGCGATAGCTCTCGTTGAGGGGAACGCTCTCGTCACAGAAGGTGGCCAGCAGATTGAACACCACGTGCGCGACGGCCGCGGCCGAGGCCGCCTCAAACAAGGAGACGACCTGATAGCAGGTGAAGGCGCGCGCCACTTGCAGGCGGCCGAGCACACGATCCGGATCGGCCGTGTGGCGGCGGACCATCCGGGCAACCTGCCAGGCGTCGAACTGGTTGCCGGCGTCGAGCACGCAAACGGGTTCGGCCAGAGCGAGCCGGGTCGTTATGGCCAGCATGGCTTCCCTGGGCGGCTTGTGGAGCAAGATGATTCCACCGGTTCCGGTGGCGACGGGTAATTCCCACATGCCCTCTACGATAGGCCACGGCGTCCCCGGCGACAATCCCGCGAGCGGGCGGTTTAGGGATGTAAAGGGAGGCCAGTCCCGGGGGACGGGGGGCGCTTCGGGGGACTAGTCCCGGGGGATGACCCGGAGAGCGGCGGCCCGCGGCGTCACGGCTGGGACTCCAGCCAGAGATGGAAATCCCAGCCGCTCATGGTCAATCGCAGCTCGGCCTTGCTGGACACGCGGTATTTTTCGAGGATGTTGCGGATGTGGGAGCGGACGGTATTGACCGAGATGACCAGCCGGTCGGCGATCTCCCGGTTGGTGTATCCCAGGCAGGCCAGGGCCGTCACCTGCTGCTCGCGCCGGGTCAGCGTGTCCCAGATGTAGTCAGTTTCCGCCTGGGCGCGGTCATCACAGGCCAGCGCATACAGCGTCTCCGCCACCAGAGCCGGGACGGTCTTGCCCCGGGCGACGGCGATCGCCGCCAGCATCAGGTACAGATCGGCCTCCAGGCGAACGATCTGCCCGGGCCACAGCCGGTGGGTCAAGAGGATTTGCTCCAGAAAAGACATGACGAACTTCGGCGACCGCCAATCGATATAAGAACATACGTTCTTATATCCTGCCCGAATTATAGAGGTCAACCCGTCGGAGGGCGTGAAGAAAGCGTGAAGATTATGCGGCGATGCGCTGCACCGAGCCTGTCATGATAACGCGGCCCGACTCCTGAAGTTATGAGCGGCGAGTTGCGCGCCGAATGGAAATACTCTTTAGACATTTCGCCGGAATAATCTACAATACACCCAGCAGGTCGGCCGCGACGCCGGTCAGGAGATCATTGAAGGAGCAAGTCGCCCATGACTGGAAAAATTGAGATTATGTCCCCGGTGGACGTGGCCTGGCTCAGTATGGAGGAGCCGACCAACCTGATGATGGTCAACGGCATCATCGTCTTCGATCGGCCGCTGGACATGGAGCGGCTGCGGCAGGTGCTGGAATATCGCTGGCTGCGCTATGAGCGTTTTCGGCAGCGCGTCGTCCACTCGCCTGTGCCCGGCTTCCGCCCCCATTGGGAGACCGATCCCCATTTCGATCTCGACCTGCATCTGCAGCGCATCGCCTTGCCCGCGCCGGGCGACCAGGCCGCGCTGCAAGATTTGGTCAGCGACCTGATGTCCCAGCCGCTCGACTTTTCGCGGCCGCCGTGGAAGTTCTACGTCATCGAGAACTACGGCGAGGGCTGCGTGGTCATGCCCCGGTTGCATCATTGCCTGGCCGACGGCATGGCGCTGGTGTCGGTGCTGCTGGCCATGACCGACTTCCAGCCCGACGCGCCACTGGTCCCCAGCGAGGAGATCATATCGACCAGCAGCGACAGCCTGCTCGACGGGGTGGCTCGTGAGGTGGGCAACACCCTCGGTCTGGTTCGGCGCACGGCCGATCGCGCCTACCGCGAGGTGGCGGGCGTGGTGCAGGACACCGACCGGGCGCGGCAATTGGGCGAGCAAGGGGCGGGCGTGGGGCTGGCCGCCACGCGCCTGCTGGCCCGCCCGTCCGACCCGCGCACCCGGCTGAAGGGCAAGCTGGGGGTCATGAAGCGCGCCGCCTGGTCGCATCCCATCCCTCTGGGCGACATCAAGCAGATCAGGAGCCAACTGGGCGGCACGGTCAACGATGTGCTCATCACCGCCGTCTCCGGCGGGCTGCGCCGCTATCTGCTGTCGAAGGGGGACTCGCTGCGCGACGGTGACAAGGACCTGGAGTTTCGCGCCGCCGTGCCGGTCAACTTGCGCGGCGAGGCCGATAACGGCAAGCTGGGCAACAAGTTCGGGCTGGTCTTCCTGTCCCTGCCGGTGGGCATCGAGGAGCCGGTCATGCGGCTGGTGGAGGTGCGGCGGCGGATGCAGGCCCTGAAGCGCTCGGCCGAGGCTCCGGTCACGCTGGGCGTTTTGGGCGCGATGGGCATGGGCACCGACGCCTTCCGCGAGGTGGTCGTGCGCATCCTGGAGCCCAAGGCCACCGTCGTGCTGACCAATGTCCCCGGCCCGCCCATCCCCCTCTATATGGCCGGGCAGGAGATTCGCGAGATCATGTTCTGGGTTCCGGCTGCCGGGCGTCTGGGCGTGGGCATCAGCATCCTCAGCTACGCCGGCAATGTCTACCTGGGCGTGGCCACCGACGAGGGCCTCGTACCCGACCCCGACCGCATCATCGACGGCGTCTATGAGGAGCTGGATCGGCTGAAGATCATCGCCAAAGCGGTGATGGCCGGCGGCGGCTGACAACAAAAAAGGCCGAATCGGGAAGGCGTTCCTGATTCGGCCGGCTCATTTGACCCGAGTCTCTAGTTCATCATGTAGGCGAACTCGCCCAGGGCGCTGCTGTGGCGCAGCTTGCTGAGGGCGGTCTTTTCCACCTGGCGGATGCGCTCGCGGGACAGCTTGAACATCTCGCCCACTTCCTTCAGCGTGTGGGCGTCCGATCCCTGCAAGCCGTAGCGCAGCCGGATGATCGACGCCTCGCGGGGGGTCAACTCGTTGAGGATCTGCTCGACGTGCTCGCTGAACAGCTTGTTGGCGACGACATCGGCCGGGGCCTCGATCTCGCGATCCTCGATGAAATCGCCCAGTTCGGCATCCTGATCGTCGCCCGCCGGTTGCTCCAGGGCCAGCAGCGGCCGGGTGATCTGCAGCAGCCATTGCACCTGGTCGGGAGGCAGTTCCACGATGCGAGCCAGTTCCTCGATGTCGGCCGAGCGCCCCTGATTTTGCTCGATGTCGCGGATGGCGCGGTAGAGCTTGCGCACGTTGCCGGTCTGATGGGCGGGGATACGAATCATGCGGCCGTAGTTGGACAGGGCGCGGGTGATGCCTTGCCGAATCCACCAGGTGGCATAGGTGCTGAAGCGGTTGCCGCGGGTGTAGTCGAACTTGTCCACGGCCGTCAGCAAGCCGATGTTGCCTTCCTGGATCAGGTCGAGGAAGTCCAGCCCCTGGCCAAAGTAGCGCTTGGCGATGCTGATGACCAGCCGGGTGTTGGAGCGCACCAGCATGGCGCGAGCGGCCTCGGCCATGGCCACCAGTCGCTGCAGTTCGGCCGCCTCGTCGCTGTCGGGGTCCAGCCCGGTCAACTGCTCGGTGGCGAAGCGCCCCATTTCGATCTGTTGGGCCAGCTCGACCTCTTCCTCGGCGTTCAGCAGGCGCTGGCGGTTGGTCTCCAGCATGTAGCGGCTGAGGAAATCGCCCACGGGCAGCTCGCTGAGGGCGGAGCGACGGGCCTGATGGGTCTTTTGCAGGGCCTCGAAGCCGTCGCCGGTGTGCTGGCGGTCGAACTCGTCAAGGTAGCTCTCCATGTCGACGAAGTCGCCGGCGTCGTCGGCGTCAGTGTCGGCTTCGGCCACGGCCTCATCGGCGGTCGGCTCGGCGTCGTCGTCGGCGTGGTCGTCCATCAGATGGCCGACAGGTTTGGCCGCCGGCAGGAGGCCTTCAAACTCGATATCCAGCTCGCCCAGGCCATTATGTTCCGGCCGGGCGGCGGGGATTCGGGCGGCGGTCTTGTTGGCGCCGCTCAGGTCCCACACGAACTCGGCCGCCTCGCCGGGGGCTTTATTCTTATTTTTATCATGAATATCAACTAAAAATGTGGCCATAATTTATACCCTTCTCCGTCGGCAGCGCGCAAAAAAATGTAGGACTGTCGTAAATAATTATCCGGGTGGCAGGTCTGGAAGGTCAGAATCATGCAGGTGGTCGATGCCCGGCCCCATCAGGATAAGCGATGACTATTAAATTCGTGTAAAAATTCGGCCGAACACGGCGGCAAAACGCGCGTTTTTGCCGGGGATCGGGCTGTTTATACATTCGCTGTGACCTTGACGCGCGGTAGTGGGGGAATCTTACCTGAACCGGTGGATTGTGCCGTTGGAATGGCCCCCCTCTCTATATATACTTTAATTACTTTATTTACTTTCTTATATATCGCGGGGGCGGGGGTTATGAAAGTTAAACAAGTAAATAAAGGAAAGAATGGGGAGGGGCAGCTGTGTGATATGACCCTGATTTCGTAGACACCGAGATAAGGTGGATAATCAATCAACCTTGGAGGTGTAAAAGAAACGGAGGCGGTACACACGAGAATTCAAAATCGAGGCAGTCCGGCTCTCTGAAACAGAAAAAAACCATAGCCGGCGTAGCTTTCGACCTGGGCTTGCACCCCAACACGCTGTATCGATGGCGCAGGGGAGCAGGGGGCCGGTCAAATGCATGAGCAGAATCGAATATCGTTCCTCATGGGCTTAACGTCACTAACGTCACTAACGTCACTAACGTCAAGCATCCAGCGTCCCGACGCTACTGGTGTCGGCGCTGAGCAGTCCACCTCGCCGAAAACCCCGGTTCCCAAACGCCGCCATACTCCGCATTTTTACAAATTAATCAAGGGTACGGTAGGGGTCAGGCAACCGGGCAACCATCTCCATGGAAACATGTGACGTCCCTTCCCGGTTGCCTGACCCTCCCCCAACCCATACCCCCTCTCCCCCCTTGAAAAAATTGATTAAATTGAATAAATGCCCTGATTCGTCGATCCCGGGGGATTAAATCAATATAATGGGGGCTGTAGCGCAAACTGTCAGTTTGCGGGGCCAAACCCGGCAACCGGACAAGATTCCCCGCCGATTATCCCGCCCACCCACAAGGGAAGTTAATCGTATACCAAGCGCGATTTTGACGGCAGGATTGGCTTCTACTATCATTAACAAATGAGTCAGACCCTGCCGCAAATTCTGGTTCTCGTTGAAAATGACGAGGTGCGGATATCATCCCACGGATATGACGAATTGGCAGCTGACTCAATTACCGTTCGTGACGTGATAGCTGGCGAATTTGACGCCGTCGTTGTTGAGGATTATCCTGACTACGGTAAAGGATCGGCCGTCCTGGTATTACAACGTGATGGGGATGATCGGCCGGTTCACGTGATATGGAGTATTCCGAAGGGGTACGCAACCCCGGCCGTGTTGGTGACCGCCTATCAACCCGATCCGGCGAGATGGTCGAACGATTTTCTAAGGAGAAGGAGATGACCACGAAACAAACGACCAAACTGATCCACGAAGGCGAGTTTGTGGCCGAGGTTGATGTCGATCTGATTATCACCGCGGACGAATGGTCACCCTATTTATCCTTGCAAGACGCCAACAAGCTCGATGATGTGCGGCTGGCGCTGCGTCGTGGCGACCTCGAGACCGCGGCAAAACTGGCTCGCGTATTCAGGCTGATCCCGGTCGCAATGTGAGGTTTGGCGGAGCCTGAGTTCCTCAAGGCATAATAAATTATTATCAGCTATTTAGCGATGCGATCCCGGAGCTTCGCCTAACAAATCATCACCAACAATCAAAATTCCCCCAATTTCCCCCCATAATTCCCTGTTGACAAACCAAAAAATCTGCTACCATCGCGCCGTCAGTGGGAGCGGTGTAACGCAAGCCAATCGGGAGGTGGCTTGTGGCGACTTCACGGCGCGGGGCGAGGTGGTTCTGTTTGGCAGCCGTGGCGGCGGCGATGGCGTTGCTGTGGCTGGGAGGCGGCGCGGCCCACTCGGCCGATGCCGCCCCGACGGTGACGACGACCTGGCCGGAGCCGGGCGCGCTGGACATCCCCCTGACGGCGGCGACCGACGGCTCCCTGTCGGTGACGTTTAGCGAGCCGGTGACGCTGGAGGCGGGGGCGTTGGAGGTGGCTTGCGAGCGGAGCGGCCGGCACCTCCCGGCGGCCACGGGCGGGCCAATCACTTTCTCCTTCACATCCGATCGTCCGTTCCTCCCCGGCGAGAACTGCCTGGCCTCGGTGATGGCTGAAAAGGTGGCCGACCTCGACGACGACGACCCGCCCAACCGGCCGCTCTCGGAACTGGATTGGCCCTTCCGCACCGCGGCCGAATGGCCGGTCATCAACGAACTCGACGCGCTGACGGCCGAGGGACTGGGCGAATTTGTCGAGCTGTACGACGGCGGCCGGGGCCACACCGACCTGAGCGGGCTGTCGCTGGTGTTCTTCGGGCTGGATGGCTCGCTGACCTATCTGGCGCTGGGGCTGGACGGCTACCGGACCGACGAGGACGGCTATTTCCTCGTCGGCGACTTCGGCCTGGCGGAGGTCGATCTGCGCGTCGGCAACGGGATATTCCTGGACGAGGCCGTGGCGGTGGCCATCTACGACGCGCCGGCCGATACGTTCCCCTGGCAGTCGCCGGTGCCCGCGCTGGAGCCGATCGATGCCGTGGTCCACGCAGTGGGCAACGGCGCGGCCGGGCCGGAGCTGATGGCCCTGCTACTGCCGGGGGAGGCGGCGCTGGACGAGAACGGCCGCCTGACCCCGGCGCTGGATTCCAGCCAGCGCTGCCCCGACGGCGCAGGCCTGCCGCGCCAGACCGCCCCGTTCATCCTCAACGCGCCGACCCCGGGCGTGCGGAACGATTGCCCGGTCGATGCGCCGCCGGAGGTGACGGCCGTCGCCCCCGCGCCGGACGCGCGCAGGGTGCCCCTCGACGCGGCCGTCGAGATCGAATTCAGCGAGGAGGTGACGCTCGACGACGGCGCGATCGAGATCGCCTGCTCCCTCAGCGGGCGGCACACCTACACGGTCGAGGGCGGCGGCCGATCGTTCCGGTTCATCCCCGATTCGCCCTTCCTGGAGCGCGAAGCCTGCGCCGTGACCATCTTTGCCCTCAAGGTGGCCGATGCCGACGGCAACGACCCGCCCGACCGGCCGACGAACGACTATGTTTGGGATTTCACCACCCTGTTCACCGTGGCCGGCAACGTGCTGATCAACGAGGTCGACGCCGACACGCCGGGCGTCGACACAGCCGAATTCATCGAACTGTACGACGGCGGCACGGGCCACACCTCCCTCGACGGCCTGTCGCTGCTGCTGTTCAACGGCGAAGACGACCGCAGCTATGCCACCCTGGCGCTGGATGGCTACGCGACGGACGCGACCGGCTACTTCGTGGCGGGCAACGCGGCCGTCGGCGGCACGGGGCTGGCGTTTGCCGACAACCTGCTGCAGAACGGGCCGGACGCGGTGGCGCTGGTCGTCGGCGACGGCCTCGATTACCCCGACGGGACGCCGGTGACGGCCATCGTGCCCTTCGATGCCTTCATCTACGCCCGCCCGAATCAGGCCGATCCCGGATTGCAGCCCTTGCTGGAGCCGGGCCAGCCGCAGGTGGACGAGAACGGCCGGGGGAATGCCGATGCTCATTCCAGCCAGCGCTGCCCCAACGGCACGGGCGGCTTGCGCATGACCGCCGGGTACAAGCAAAACACGCCCACCCCCGGCGCGGCCAACGATTGCCTCACGGACACGCCACCATCCGTCCAGTCGGTCAGCCCAGCCCACGCCGCATCCGGCATCAGCCGTGCCGCCACGTTGACCGTCACATTCGACGAACCGGTGGTCCTGGCAGCGGGCTGGCTGGCGCTAACTTGCAGTTCGTCAGGGGAACACGCCTACACGACGACCGGCGGCCCGCAGACGTTCGCTGTCGCGCCGAGCGCGGCGTTTCAATACAGCGAGACCTGCGCGGCGACGATCCGCGCCGCCCGGATCAGCGACGCCGACGCCGACGATCCGCCGGACGCGATGGCCGCCGACTGGAGTTGGTCATTCGCCACATCCGACCCGCCACCCAATTTCATCCTCATCAACGAAATCGACGCCGACACGCCGGGCAACGACACGGCCGAATTCATCGAGCTGTACGATGGCGGCGTCGGCCATACGCGGTTGGACGGACTGGCGCTGGTGTTCTTCAACGGCAACGGCGACCAATCCTATCGCGCCATCGACCTCGACGGGCAGCAAACCGACGCCGGCGGCCACCTCGTCATCGGCAACGCGGCCGTCGCCCCTGATCTTGTCTTTCCGGATGGCATTCTCCAGAACGGCCCCGACGCCGTGGCCCTCTACGCGGCCGATGGATCGCAATTCCCCACCGGGACGTCCCCCCGAACGGCCGATCTCATCGACGCCATCGTCTACGGCGACCGAGCGGGGATGTCCCCCACCCTGCTGGGCTTGCTGCTGGCCGGGCAAAACCCGGTTGACGAGGGCGCGCGCGGCGCGGCCGCCGACCATTCGCTGCAACGCTGCCCCAACGGGACGGGCGGCCAACGGCAGACGGCCGCCTGGCGCCCCAGTCCGCCCACACCTGACAAGCCGAACGTCTGCACCTGGGACACACCGCCGTCCGTCCAATCGGTCACTCCGCCCCACGGATCAAACGGCATCGGCCGCGACGCCACCCTGACGGTCACGTTCGACGAGCCGGTAGCCCTGGCGTCGAAATGGCTACTCCTGACCTGCGGATCGTCCGGCGAGCACGCCTACACGACGACCGGCGGCCCGCAGACATTCACGGTCAAACCGAGCGCGCCGTTTCAATACAGCGAGACCTGCACGGCGAAGATCCGCGCCGCTCGGGTGAGCGACGCCGACGCCGACGATCCGCCGGACGCGATGGCCGCCGACTGGAGTTGGTCATTCGCCACAGCCAACCCGCCACCCAATTTCATCCTCATCAACGAAATCGACGCCGACACGCCGGGCAACGACACGGCCGAATTCATCGAGCTGTACGATGGCGGCGTCGGCCATACGCGGCTGGACGGACTGGCGCTGGTGTCCTTTAACGGCAACGGCGACCAATCCTACCGCGCCATGGATCTGGATGGCCTGCAGACCGACGTCGAGGGCTACCTCGTCATCGGCAATGCGGCCGTCGCCCCTGATCTTGTCTTTCCGGATGGCATTCTCCAGAACGGCCCCGACGCCGTGGCCCTCTACGC
>JAGOZU010000065.1 GCA_018058545.1 Promineifilum sp.
GATGATCTTCTTGTTCGGATCACCGACGATGCTGGTTACGAGTTTCTTAAACATGTTGTTTCTATTTTAGGAAATCAACCGGGGATGGTACTGTTTCCCTAGTCAATCCTTAAGTTGCGTCTGTAGCGTGCTGGCGGCTACTCATTGAACAGTTCGCCGACGCTGCGCCCTTCGTGCGAGCGAATGATCACCTCGCCCAGCAATTCGGCCACGGTCAGCACGGTCATGTTGGGCAGCCGGTTTTCGGGGCGGATGGGCAGCGTGTCGGTGGTGATGATCTCCTTGATATCGAGGCCGCTTAATCGCTCGATGGCCGGCGGCGACAGGACGGCATGGGTGAAGGCCAGATAGATATCCTTGGCCCCATTGGCGCGAACGACATTCACGGCCTGAGCTACCGAGCCGGCCGTATCCACCAGGTCGTCAACAATGAGCACGTCCTTGCCGGCGACGTTGCCGATCAGCGTCAGCGCCTCGCGCCCCGTCTCGTTGCCGAGGCGGCGCTTTTCGACGAAGGCCAGCGAGAGGCCGAGCGATTCGGCGTAGTTGCGACCGCCTTTGGCATAGCCAAGGTCGGTCGTCACGACGGTCGCGTTCAGCTGTTTGGCGTTGATGTAGTCACAGATGATCCGGTGGGCGGTCAATGAGTCGCCGGGAATCTTGTAGAAGCCCTGGATCTGCCCGGCGTGCAGGTCGATGGTGATCCAGCGGTCGGCGCCGGCGGCCTCGATCATATCGGCCAGCAGGCGGGCGGTGATGGGCACGCGCGGCTGGTCTTTTTTGTCGCTCTGGGAGTAGGCCATGTAGGGGATGACCACCGTGATTCGCCCGGCCGAGTCGCGCTTGAAGCAGTCGATGGCGATCAGCATCTCCATGATGTTGTTATGCACCGGCCGGTCATGGGTCTGGATGAGGTACACATCCTGGCCGCGCACGCTGCTGTTCAGGCGAATGAATATGTTCTCGTTGGGGAAGGTGATGATCTCCCACCGGTTGAGACGCATGCCGATGTATTCGGCCACTCGTTGCGCCAGTTCCGGGCAAGCCGAACCGGCATATAACTTGATGTCACCTAACATGAATACTCCAAAATCGACTCAATCAGGCGGATAATGTCTCGGCCGTCGCGCTCCGATAGAGACTGTCGGCGGCCGTATAGGGATCCAGGCGACGCTCGACGACGGCGGTGATCAAGGCCGTCTGCTCTTCCACGGGGACGCGCGCCCGTAATTCATCGATAAAGCGATCGCGCAGCAGGCGCTCGATCTCGCCCCGGCTGCGGGCGCGTTCCCGCGCCGTCCAGCCGCCGGTGGCCTTGAGATAGTCCCGATGGCGGTCGATGGCCGTGGCCAGTTCCTCAATGCCCGCGCCGGTCGTGGCCGTCGTCGGCAGCACGGGGACTTGCCAACTCATTTCGGATGAGGCGACGGGCGCGACGGGGCCGTCGCCGACGGGACCGGCGGAGCGACGATGGCCGCGATCCCGGTGGGCCGCGTCGACAGGGGCGAGCATCGCCGGATGGAGCATCATCTCCAGCGTCCGCACCGTCCGGTTCGCGCCGGGCTGGTCGGCCTTGTTAACGACCAGGATGTCGGCGATCTCCAGGATGCCGGCCTTGATCGACTGGATGTCGTCGCCCATGCCCGGCGCCTCAAGGACGACGGTGGTATGGGCGGCGGTGGCGATATCGACCTCCGCCTGGCCCGCGCCGACGGTCTCGACCAGGATGATCTCATAGCCGGCGGCGTCGATGACCTTGACGACGGCCGCGGTGGTGCGAGCCAGACCGCCGAGGCTGCCCCGCGAGGCCATCGAGCGCACGAAAACCCCCTCGTCTCCGGCCAGGTCGCGCATGCGCACCCGGTCGCCCAAGATCGCGCCGCCGGTGAAGGGGCTGCTGGGATCGACGGCCACGATGCCGACGCGACGGCCGCGCCGCCGGAAGGCCTTGGCCAGCTCGTTCACCAGGCTGCTCTTGCCCGAGCCGGGCGGGCCGGTGATGCCGACGATGTGGGCCTGGCCGGTCTGGGGGTACAGCTCGCGGACGATGGCTTGCGCGGCCGCGGCGTCGCTCTCCACGCGAGTGATGAGACGCGCGACAGCACGCGCGTTTCCCTGTCGCGCGGCAGCAATCCAGTTCACCGTCATCCTGTCTGAAAGCACCGGGTTTTATTATAGCCGGGGAAATTTGTTTTACGAACGGACGCTCCCCGTGAAAAATGAGATCAAAATGAGCCCGGTTCCTTGCCCTATCGACAATGACGCCTCTATACTGACGGCTGGCGGGCCTGATCTTGCTCAGGACCTCGTTTCGCCATGAAACCTCGGACGACCATGAATATGAGTTCGTTTTCCCGCATCCGCATGCGTGCCGGCTTGTTGCTGGTCATGCTGTTCGTCCTGGCTGTGCCGGCCGTCGCCGGCGCTCGTCGCGGCCTGGCCCTCGATAATCCCCCACCGCTAACCTTCTCCGGCGAGATCCACGGCCGGGCGCGGATCAATGCAGGATCGCTCAACTTGCGCACCGGCCCGCACGCCAGCTACACGGCCGTCGCCTATCTGATGCAAGGGGAGGAAGTGGCCATCGTCGGTCGCAACCGGGAAAGCACCTGGGTGCAGATTCGCCTCTACAACGGCTATCGCGGCTGGATCAACGCGGCCTACATCCTCACCAATGTCCCCGTCAACGCCCTGCCGATTATCGACGTCTCGCTGCTGGGCATCACCGCCTTCATCACCAACGATCCCGTGTCGATCTTCGACGGTCCGGGCACGGGCTACCGGCTCATCGGCCGGGCGCGTCCCGGCGATGTGCTGGCGCTCAACGGCCGCGACGCCACCGCCGGATGGGTTCACGTCTATCTGCCCGACGGCCGCACCGGCTGGGCTGCCACCGGAAGCTCCTTCCTGCCCTCGGGGTCGATCAACGACCTGCCGATCATCGTGCCGTTCCTCGATGCCCGCCCGACCAACCTGGCGCCGTTCTTCCTGGCCTATGCCGGGCCCGGTTTTCTGTATCCGTCGATCGCCGGCGTCAAGGAGGGGCAATCGCTGACGATCCTGGCCCGGACGGCCGACATTCGCTGGCTTCAGGTGCGGCTGCCGGACGGGCGGGAAGGGTGGATCGCGGCCGAAGTCGTCCATCTCAATGCCGCGGCGGCCAATGTCCCGGTGGTCACGGGCATCGCGCCGCCGGCGGTCGTGGGCTGGCGGCCGAGCCAACCCGCGCAACTTCCGCCGGGAAAGATTCCCCTGAAGCCCACCCCCGTTCCGACGGAGGCAGCCCCGACTGAGACGATCACGGCCACGCCGGAGCCGACCTCAACGGCAGAACCGACGGCGACAGCCACCCAAACAGCGACGACGACCGAGTCACCGACAGCGACGACAACAGGTACGCCGCCACCGACCGCGACGACCGGCGCCACCCCAACGGCCACGAGCGAAGCACCGCCGGAAGCGACGAGCGAGGCCACGTCCCCGACCGCCATCCCCGGCATCTACGTCTATGACGCGCCGGACGGGAACGCCACGCCGATCATGCGCTTGTTGCCGGGGCGGAGCATCGTCCTGCTGGGGCGCACGGCCGACTCGACCTGGCTCAAGATTTGGCTGGCGGACAACCGCGAAGGCTGGGTGCGCGCCGACGAGCTGCAGCTGACCATCGACGTGGACACGCTGCCGGTGCTGGAACCCTGAGCCTCGAACGTTCCAGTCAACCGGGTTCAGGTGGCCACGTTTCATGCGGGCCGGTTCTTAAGAAGAATTATCCCCATTTGGTACACTTCCTTTATTCTTATTTAGTAGTAGATAGTAGGGACTGGGGAAACGTGGATAACCCCATGACACCCCCATATAGCGGGGTATTCGGCTACTTAACCCCAGTGGTCGGGTGTATTTGCCGGTGCGGGAGCGGCCAGTTGTGGACGGCGTGGGGAACTCTCATTAACAACTATTTTGCCTGTTCGCCCGGGGCTTGTTCTCCAGATCGTCTCTTTTTCGACCCATACCCCCATATATGGGGTGAGCCGGCGCTCATCCGGTCAGATAAAGATTAATTTGACGGTTTGCCGGGAAAGGTCGCGTGCCCGGATTTCCCCAATCCGGCCGCGTTTTCCACAGCTATTCCCCACATATCCACAGAAATTCAGCCTCAATCGGCCTCGTTGTGGCGCATCTGGAGCTGGCTGAGGGCTAACCGTCTGGCGGCGCTCTCGCGGTGGGCGTCCAATATGGAGGGGGGCGCGGCCCGCAAGGCGCACTGGTCCGGCCTCAGGGAGCAGCGTTCGCAGGTCTCGTTGATGATGACCCGCGGGATGTCGGGATCATCCATGAAGCGGATCAACTGGCGCGATTCGGCATCGACCCGAAAGCCGATGACGGCGCTGCTGGAGACCCCCGGCGACAGCACCATCCGGCGGCCGAAGCCCAGGCACAGGAACTTTTCCTGCGTCTCCAGGAACTCGGAGAACTGGATTCCCACCGGCAGCGGGTCGGAGAGGTCGGGCATGCCGGGCACGGCCGCGTCGGGCAGCAGGCGAATCGACAGCCAGCGCCGGCAATGATGCTCAAGAAGGCCCGTGCCGCTGGGGACGAGCAGCTGGTTCATATTGAGATGGCGCACCAGCTGGTATCCATCCGTGCCCGTGGTGTGATGGAAGCGCAGAAAGTGGAGTTTGAGGCCGAAGAATTGGGGGATCAGCTCGCTGAACCGATAGAGCAGCATCTCCGGGGTGACATCGTAGGTAGTCAGCATGGCCGAGAACGGCGCGGAGTCCCATGCCGGCATGGCGAAGAGATCTTCCAGATCGGACAGCAAGCGAACGTGGGGCATGAGCAACGCGCCGCCGAAGTAGGCGGCCCGGGCGTCGTTGAGCAGTTGCTGGAACGAATCGACCTGCTCGGGGGAGGAGGTCATCGAGCGTTCCTTGATATCCAGATAGCGATAGCCGATCTCCCGGGCCAGGATGAAGCGCACCTGGCGGGCATAGAGGCGGTCGTTAATGAACAGTTGCGGCTTGCGGCCGGGCAAGACCAGCGACCGATAGTGGCGCAGTTCCTCGATGGAGGCGATGGTACTGTCGTCGATTTGATAGCCGTACTCCCGGCGCAGGATGCTCTCCAGCGTCGCCAGGGGGATGAGCGGCGCATCGGCGAAACCGTAGCGCGGGCCGAACTCAGCCATGAAGGATGCGGCCGCGTCTTCCAGCTCGGGGAAGTAGTTCTCGTGAATCTCCTGATAGGAACGCAACGCGGCCCGCAGGAACTCCTCCTCTTTGAGGTCATAGCGGCGGGCGATCTCGACCACGGCATGGAGCAGGGCGCTGGCGCGGTCAGGCTCCCGCGTCAACAGGCCCAGAGCATCGGCCGGCTCCAGCCCGAATTCCTCGAACGGGAACCGGCGCACGGTCGAGGACGCCAGCGTCGATTCCAGATAGCGCAGCGAGGGGGCGAGCTTGATCGACACCAGGTCGTCGTACTCCTTGCCCAGCGCCGCGGCCATCTTGGCGATCTTGTCCGTGCGCGGATATTTGCGCCCTTTCTCGATCTCGGTCAGGTAGGAGGGCGACAGCTCGCTTTGGCGGGCCAGGTCGGACAGGGTCAGGCCTGCCTCCAGCCGCGCCTGGCGCACTTTCATGCCGAAGATGAAATTGATGAGGTCGAGTCCCATTTTTCCTCCCGGTTCGACGAAAAGCGGCCGAATCCAGCCAAAGGCTTTACAACCCATGACACAATGCGTTATAATAACGCAGTGCGTTAGATCGGTTGAATCGATCACGAACCGGTATCTATTTTAGCGAATATTCGCTGGGAGCCAAAACCAAAAAGTCAGTTATTGACAAAAATCAGCGAAATCGTCTATACTTGCCGATATAACCAGCGAATATTCGCTGACAGTGAAAACAATCACCATTCGCCAAACAGGAGAAAGGGGTATGACGCAAGAGGGTGTGGAGATTCTGGGGGAGATAACGCCGGAAGCGGCCGAAGTCCTGTCGTCCCCGGCCGTGGCGTTCATCGTGGCGCTGCAGCGCGCGTTTAACGACCGCCGCCGGGAACTGTTGCGCGCCCGCGATGCGCGTCAGGTGGAGCTTAACGCCGGAGTCATGCCCGATTTTCTGCCGCAGACGGCCGATATTCGCGCTGCCGAATGGACCGTGGCCCCCATTCCCCCCGACCTGCAGGATCGCCGGGTGGAGATCACCGGGCCGGTCGACCGCAAGATGGTCATCAACGCGCTGAACTCCGGCGCCAGCGTCTATATGGCCGATTTTGAAGATTCCCACTCCCCCACCTGGGCGGCCACCATCGAAGGCCAGATCAACTTGCGCGACGCCGTCAATCGCACCATCACCTTCACCAGCCCCGAGGGCAAGGAGTACCGGCTAAACGATGAGACGGCCGTCCTGCTGGCCCGGCCGCGCGGCTGGCATCTGGAGGAGAAACATGTCCAGGTCGACGGCGCGCCCATGTCGGCGTCGTTGTTCGACTTCGGGCTGTACTTCTTCCATAACGCCCGTAACCTGCTGGCCCGCAACACAGGGCCGTACTTCTATCTGCCCAAGCTGGAGAGCCACCTGGAGGCGCGCCTGTGGAACGACGTCTTCGTCATGGCCCAGGGGTTGCTCGACCTCCCCGTCGGCACCATTCGCGCCACCGTTTTAATCGAGAATATCCTGGCGACTTTCGAGATGGACGAGATCCTCTGGGAGTTGCGCGACCACTCGGCCGGCCTCAATTGCGGCCGTTGGGACTATATCTTCAGCGCCATTCGCAAGTTCCAGAAGCACCCGTCGTTCTTTCTGCCGGATCGGGCGCAGGTGACCATGACCACCCCGTTCATGCGGGCCTATTCGCAACTGGTCATCAAGACCTGCCACCGGCGCAATATCCATGCCATGGGCGGGATGGCCGCCCAGATACCGATCAAGAATGACCCGCAGGCCAACGAAGAAGCGTTGGCCAAGGTGCGGGCCGACAAGGAGCGCGAGGCCAAGGACGGCCACGACGGCACCTGGGTGGCGCATCCCGGCCTGGTGGGCATCGCCCGCGACATCTTCGACAAGTACATGCCGACGCCCAACCAGATCTTCCGCAAGCGGGAGGATGCCAACGTGACGGCCGCGGATTTGTTGGCCATCCCCACCGGCACGATCACCGCCGCGGGATTGCGCACCAACATCGATGTGGGCATCCGCTACATGGCCGCCTGGTTGAGCGGCAACGGCTGCGTGCCCATCTATAACCTGATGGAGGACGCGGCCACGGCCGAGATCTCCCGCTCCCAAATATGGCAATGGATTCATAATCCCAACGCCCGGCTCGAGGACGGCCGCCCCATCACTGTCGATCTCTTCCGCAAGACGACGGCCGGGGTGCTGGCCGAAATGAAGGAACAGGCCGGCGAGGCGGCGTTCGCCTCCGGCAACTACGAACTGGCCGCCCGGCTGTTCGACGAGATCAGCGTCGCCGACCGGTTCACCGACTTCCTGACCCTGACGGCATACGACTACTTGAACTAAAAACCATGGCGGTCGGGCGGCCGGCAGGCCACGCCCGATGAATCGTGTCGGTTAGCAAGAAATCAATTTGCGAAAAGCATGTGGAGGCGAGGATGTTTAAACCGTATAACGTGGCAAAGTTGAAGGATGATTGGGAGTTGAACAAGCGCTGGCAGGGAATCACCCGGCCCTATTCGGCCGAGGATGTGATCCGTCTGCGCGGGTCGGTGCAGGTCGAGTACACCCTGGCCCGCATGGGTTCGGAGCGGTTGTGGCGGCTCATGCATCAGGAGGATTTCGTGGCCGCGCTTGGCGCCGTCACCGGCAATCAGGCCGTCCAGCAGGTGCAGGCCGGACTGAAGGCGATCTATGTCAGCGGCTGGCAGGTGGCAGGCGACAACAACTCGGCCGGGCATACCTACCCCGACCAGAGTCTCTACCCGGCCGACAGCGTGCCCAACCTGGTGCGGCGCATCAACAACGCCCTGCAGCGAGCCGATCAGATCTATCATATGCAGGACGAGAGTGACACCTACTGGTTCGCGCCCATCGTCGCCGACGCCGAGTCGGGCTTTGGCGGCTCGCTCAACGCCTTTGAGTTGATGAAGGCGATGATCGAGGCGGGCGCGGCCGGCGTCCATTTCGAAGACCAGCTATCGTCGGCCAAGAAGTGCGGCCACATGGGCGGCAAGGTGCTCGTGCCCACGCGCGAGTTCGTTCAGAAGCTCGTGGCGGCCCGCCTGGCGGCCGATGTCATGGGCGTACCGTCGGTCATCATCGCCCGCACCGACGCCAACGGGGCGCAGCTCCTGACGGCCGATGTCGATCCCAACGACCAGCCCTTCTGCACCGGCGAGCGCACGTCAGAGGGCTTCTATCGCATCCACGGCGGCATCGAGGCCGCCATCAGCCGCGGTCTGGCCTATGCTCCCTATGCCGATGTGGTCTGGTGCGAGACGTCCACCCCGGACATGGCCGAGGCGCGCCGGTTCGCCGAGGCCATGCACGCCAAGTTCCCCGGCAAGCTGTTGGCCTATAACTGCTCGCCGTCGTTCAACTGGCGGCGCAACCTGAGCGAGGCGGATATCGCCAACTTCCAGCGCGAGTTGGGCCGGATGGGCTATGCCTTCCAGTTCGTGACGCTGGCCGGGTTCCACACGCTGAACGCGGCGATGTTCGAGCTGGCGTTGGGCTACAAGGATCAGGGCATGGCGGCCTACTCCCGCTTCCAGCAGCGCGAGTTTCAGATGGAAGAAGAGCATGGTTTCCGCGCTATCAAGCATCAGAGCTTCGTCGGCGCGGGTTATTTCGATGAGTTGCAGATGGTGATCTCGCAGGGCGAATCATCGACCGTCGCCCTCAAGGGTTCCACCGAAGAGGAGCAGTTCGAGATCGCCGGTATGAACGGTCACGGTTAAGCAAGCGATCTGAATCGCCTGTTCATTTCTCCTTCAGTGAAAAGGGTGGTCGTATGACCACCCTTTTCGTATATTGGCGGGGTTGATGGCGAATAGGGAGGCGGGATCAATAGTTGCCGAACTCTTCCATGAAAGCTATCTCGGCCTCCTGTGAGCCGATCAGGATCATCTCTGCGTCGGGAGGAATCGGGACATTCGGGTCGGGGTTCAGGGTCATCTCCTCCCCAACCTGCCAGGCGACCACATTGCTGCCCGTCTTGTGGCGGATGTTGGCCTCGGCCATCGTGCAGCCGGCCAGGTCAGGTGGCACGGGCACGCGAAAGACATCGAGCCCCTCGGCCAGCATGAGCACGTCACTGCGGCCCAGCACCGTGAGGATGGCGTTGGCGCCCATTGACGCATAGGACATGACGAAATCCGCGCCGGCGCGATGAAGCGTGGCGATATTGCGCTCCAGCGTGGCCCGGCTGACGATGCGCACGTCGGGCCTCAGGTGGCGACAGTAGATCGTCAGGTAAACATTGGTGTCGTCATCGTGAGTGCTGATGACGATGGTCCCCGCCTCGTCGATGCCCGCGCGTTTGAGGACTTCCAGTTCGGACGCATCGCCCAGGATGTAGTTCTCCACGTTGTCCTGCCGGATGTGCTCCGGCGCGCGTTCGACGATCCGGTAGTCTATTCCACGGGTTTCCAGATTTCGGCCCACAGCGCGCCCCACGCGGCCGCCGCCGATGACGACCACCGATCCGCTTGGGCCGGTATTCCGGGCGTATGTCCGATTATAGCGATCGATATCGGCTTTGCGCCCGGCCAGCACCAGAACCGTGCCGGCGGTCAACACCGTATCCGGCCCGGCAAGCTCGAACTTGCCCCGGCGCCAGATCCCCAGCACGATCACGCCCGCTTGTTCGCGCAAGCCGCTCTGTCTGACTGTCTGACCGGCCGGGGGATCATCCCCCAGGGGCGCATCGGCGAGCAATAACTCGTCGAACTGATCGATCACATGCGCCAGAGATTCGCCGTTGTTCACCCGCCGGGCCAGCGCCTGCCCGAGCATTTCACTCAATTGGAGCACGTAATCGCTGCCCGCCAACTGCAGGATGTTGGCCGCTGTGCGATGATTGGCGATGGCCAAAACAGGCACGGTCTCCGATATCTCGCGCACGGTGTAGGCGATGTTGGTGTTGAGCATGTCGTTGACCGTCGCCGCCACCAGCCGGGCGCGATCGGCGTGCGCGCGCAGATACGTCTCCGGATTGTCCAGATCGCCGCGCATGATCCGGTAGCCCAGATCGTGCAGCCGCAGGGCCTCGTTCAGATCGCTGACGAGCAGGACGTATTCGTAATGATACTGCTGGAGCTTCTTGATCAGGTTGTTGGTTACCGGGTCGAGAGCGGTCAGGATGACGTGGCCCTCGGTCTTTTCCGGCAGGCGGGTCGGGGCGCGTTTCTCGGCCTGCATGCGCATCCACGGCGCGTAGAAGAACTCGATAAACGTAAACGGCAGCAGGATGAGCAGGAGGATGACGCCGCTCATCAGGACGATGCTGGAATAGATGCGGCCTAGGTCGGAATGAAAGGTAACATCCCCGAAGCCGAGAGTTGACATAACAGTCAACACCCAATACAGCCCGGTGATCCAGCTATGGGAGCGGCCCTCGTAGGCCATGATATAGTGGAAAAGGACGCTATAGAGGGCGATAAGGCCGGTCAGCAGCAGCAAAAACCGCAACAGGCTCAGGAGGCTCAATCGGCTGGAGCGATCCTTCTGGAAGTAGAAAAGCTGTGAGGGCAGGAATTTCATGGCCGGATGGGCTTGCCGGGTGTCACCTTTTGGCGCGGCTGCCCTTTTTCCAGCAGCCAGCCGTTGCCATGTACCAGAACGGCTTCGCCATTGTGAACCCGCAGGTAAGCGTCGTCTTCCAGCGCCAGAATTGGGTTGCCGTGGTAAACGTGGTAGCCGCTCAACCACGCATCTGTTTCTGTTCGGGCTGATTCTTCCGGCGGGTAATGCACGCTGAAATTGAACGGCGTCAGGTTCAGCGCCGTGAAATGCGTTGTCGCGCACATGTTTATGTCATTGCTGGTCAGGATGTTGGGGCCGCAGAGCGTCGTTCCGGCACTGAAAGCGACCACAGGCAGACCATCAAGAACCTTCTGTCGCAGTAAATCAAGGACGCCGCTCCGGTGCAGGCGGTGGTTGAGCAGAAAGGTGTTGCCGCCGGAGATGTAGACCAGCCCGGCGCGATCGAGGATGGCTGCGATGTCGTCCAGAGGCATGGTTTCAGTGCCGATATAGGCGAGCGCAGCCAGCCCGGCGAAGGCTTTTTCGGTATAGTCCAGCCAATCATAGCCGACGGCCGCCGCGGGCAGGTACGCCACCGTTGGCTCGGCTTGCGCCGTCAGGCAGGTGCGGGCGACGTCCAGGATGTAGCGGATGTCTTGTTTGCCGGGTAGACAGAGAAGGTGCAGATCTACCATGTTTTGTCAGAATCCCGAAGCTTGTACTTTAAGGGTTGTCGCCGCCGGATAGGACCCCAACACTTTCAGAAACGAGGCGTGCCTGAGAATCCCCAGCAGCGCCTCGCGCACCGGCTCGTCTTCCTCGTGCCCCTCGAAATCGACATAAAACAAGTAGTGCCACGGTCGATTGCGACGCGGCCGCGATTCGATCTTGGTCATGTTGATGTTTCGTTGGGCCAGCTCACTCAGCACGGCGTGGAGCGCCCCCGGCACGTGGCGCGTGGTCAGGATGATCGATGTCTTGCTGGGGTCGTGTCGCGCCGGCGGCTCCGTCCCCAGCACGAAGAAGCGCGTGTAATTAAAGTCCAGGTCTTCCACATTGCGAGCGAGGATGTCCAGTCCGTAGGTTTCGGCGGCCAGGGCCGAGGCGATGGCCGCCGTGCCCGGCCGCGGGTCGGCGGCCAGATCGCGGGCGGCTCCGGCGGTGTCATAGTAGTCGGCCGGATCGATCTCCATTTTCCGCAGCGTTTGCTCGCATTGCATCAGGGCCTGATGATGGGAGCGGGCCTGCCGCACGTCGGCCAGCGCGGTCCCCGGCGGGGCCATCAGGCAATGCTCCACGCGCAGGATAAACTCGGCCTGGATGTGGAGGTCGTAGTCGATGAGCAGGTCGTAGGCGGGGATGACCGTCCCGGCCAGCGAGTTCTCCACCGGTAACATACCGAAATGGGCGCGGCCGCTCTGCAACGCCTCGATGATCTCCAGGAAGGTGCGACAAGGCAGGGTAGCGACATTCGCGCCGAAGTGGCCGCGGGCGGCTTCCTCGGAATAGGCGCCGTGCTCGCCCTGGAAGGCGATGATGGGTGGGGTTGAATCAGTCACATGGGCAAGTATACACCGCATCGCCGGAACGCGGAAAAACGGCCCCATGTGGGTTTTTGCCCGGAACGCCTGATAAAGATCACCATAAACAGGTGCCAAATGCAACTTTGCATATGCAAATAAACCTGTATCATAGTAAGAAGAGGTCGGTGTCACCTGTCGGTTTCTGTTTGCCGATCGATGCAGGCGGGACCGAGCGTTTCCATCATCATCGTGTGTAATCTTCGATTGCGCAAGCTCGATTGTGCAATCGGACCATCATGCCATTCGTGAACGAGGAGCCTAACCGGCGATAGCATGAAACCATCTGGTAAGAGGAGAATCTCATGAGCCTAACATACGCGGACAAGCCCTGGGTAAAAAGCTACGATAAGGGAGTGCCGGCCACGATTGACGTGCCCGACTACCCGGTGCATCATTTCCTGGAGGAGGCCGCGCGCCGGGTCCCCAATCAGACGGCCCTTATCTTTCAGGGGCGAGAGGTCACCTACGCTGAAGCGAATCAGGCGGCCGACGCGGTGGCGGCGGGACTGGCGGCCAATGGCTTCAAGAAGGGCGACCGCGCCGTTATCTACATGCCTAACCTGCCGCAATTCGTCATCATCTATTACGGCATCCTGAAGGCGGGCGGCATCGTCATCGCCACCAACCCCCTCTACACGGAGCGCGAGCTGCAACACCAGCTAAAGGATTGTGGCGCCGAGACGGTATTCGTTCTCAGCCGCTACTATCCGCTGCTGAAGAAGGTGCAGAAGTCCGGCGAGACCAAGGTCAAACGGATCATCGTCACCTACATCAAGGATTATCTGCCGGGCGTCAAGAGCGTACTCTACGGCCTGCTGAAGGAAAAGAAAGCGGGCGACCGGATCGACATGGAGCTGGGAGACATCACGCTCAAGGATTTCATCGCCCTGGGCCAACGCAGCCCCAAGGTGAATGTCAAGGTATCCGGCGACGACATCGCCCTGCTGCAATACACCGGCGGCACGACCGGTCTGTCGAAGGGGGCCATCGGCCTGCATCGTAACCTGGTGGCCAACGCCCTGATGGTCAGCGACTGGATCGGCGACTGGAAATACGGCGCCGACGGCTTGCTGGGGGCCATCCCCTTCTTCCATTCCTACGGGATGGTGACGGCGGTGATTTTTACGCCGTCCATCGGCGGGCGACTGATCATCATCCCCAACCCGCGCGATCTTGCCGACGTGCTGGGCAGCATCAACAAATACAAGCCGGCCTACTTCCCCGGCGTCCCGGCCATGTATGTGGGCATCAACAACAACCCCGACGTCGCCGCGGGCAAGTACGACCTGCGTTCGATTCGGGCCTGCATCTCCGGCTCCGCGCCGCTGATGGTCGAGACCAAGCGCAAATTCGAGGAACTGACGGGCGGCATCCTGGTCGAGGGCTACGGCCTGACGGAGTCCCACGTCGCCACCCATGCCAACCCGCTGCATGGCAAGAACGTGCCCGGCTCCATCGGGCTGCCGTTGCCCGGGGTGGACGCGAAGATCATGGACGCGGTTGAGGGGGATCAGGAGCTGCCGATCGGCGGAATTGGCGAGCTGGTCATGCGCGGGCCGACCATTATGGCCGGCTACTGGAACATGCCCAACGAGACGGCCAACACGCTGCGCGACGGCTGGCTCTACACCGGCGACATCGCCCGGATGGATGAGGACGGCTACTTCTACATCGAAGACCGCAAGAAGGACCTGATCATCGCCGGCGGCTATAACGTCTATCCGCGCGAGGTTGAGGAAGTTCTGACCCGCCACCCGGCGGTGCTGGAGGCCAGCGTGGCCGGAATCCCCGACCCCAAGCGGGGCGAGACGGTGAAGGCATGGATCGTCAAGCGGCCGGGCTTCGAGAAGGTCACCGAAGAGGAGATTATCACCTGGAGCAAGAACGAACTGGCAGCCTATAAATATCCGCGCCTCATCGAGTTTCGTGACGAGCTGCCCAAGACGACCGTCGGCAAGGTGCTCAAGCGCGAATTGGTCCGCGAGCACAAGGAAAAGAGCGGCGGCAAGCAAGCGGCCTGACAGATTTATCACGCGAACGTGATCAAAAAAGCGCCGGGAGCCATCCCGGCGCTTTTTTTATTGATGGGACGGGCGGCCGTCAGGTGGTCCCGTCGGCGCGAGCGGCATCGAGGCGGGAGAGGAGCTGGCCGATGTAGGGGGCGTAGCCGGGCTGGTCGTAGATGGCCAGGGCGGCCTCGGCCGTGTCAAACGGCTCCGACAGGGCGCGAATGGCCTCCAGATAGACCATGTCGCAGCGGATCACGCTCTCCTGGAAGATCTTCGGCCCGTCGAGGGCCAGCAACACGGGGGCGGTCGATAGCGTCTTGCCCTTTAACGTACGTACAACTCCGGCCCGACGAGCCAGAACGATCGTCGCGTTGATGATGTTGCGCGACATCTGGCCTTGCTCGTCGTCGGGATGGAGGGCCGACAGCCGGTCGATCAGGTCCCGCCACTCCAGATCGTCCTCCTGCTGCAAGATGGCGATCATCTCCTTGAGCAGGATGAATCGCGTTCGCGGGGGGATGATGCGGAGCTTCTGTTTTTTGAGCGCGCTGCGATAGCGCCGGTGGAGTTCGGGCTGGGCGGTTGCGTCCTCGGCGCGACGGACGTAGGTTGTCGTGCCGTCTTTCTCCAGGGTGATGAGGTCGGCATGACGGCCGAGGAACTTGCTGAAGGATGTGTCGGAGTATTGCAAGCGGCCGAATTGCCCGCCGCTCAACTCGATCATCCGCTCCTTTACCACACTGGCCCGCACGCGCTCATCCCCGGCCAGCAAGCTGTTGACGACCTTGACCAGCAGCTCCCCGGCTTCATTCTCCGACAGGGGCGGGGCGGGCAGCATGTCCTCGTAATAGATGTATTCGTCGCACAGTTCCATCAGGGTTTCGCTGGTGGCGTGTTTCAGCCCGACGCCGATGACGTACTTGCCGCGCTTGCGCAAGGCGTGGATGAGCGGCAGGAAGTCGCGGTCGCCGGTGACCACGACATAGGTATCATAGCCGTCGCCGTCGACGAGGGTGTCCATGGCATCGACCACCAGATACATGTCGATGAGGTTCTTGCCGAAATTGTTGAGAGACACGGCCGATTGCATGGTGAACCCGGCCGCGGCGATCTCCTTCATAAGCTTTTGATCCTGACGCAGGTTGCCCGAATAGGCGCGGCGCAAGACCAGGCGACCCCCGGTGCGCTGTTTGATCTGACTGGTGAGGAGACTGATATCGAAGTTGAGATTGGCGTCGCGCGCGCCGATTACCAGGTTGTCGAGATCAAGAAAGATTGCGATGTCGTCGGACATTAATAGATCCCCCAACCGGCCGTTGAGAGTAAGGGAACTGTATTTATCATGATCCAGGCCCAATGATCCAAAATCAGGCCACATTTTAACGGATTTAAACGAGTTCGCAACGATAATACCAACCGGATTGTTTCCCGGGAAACAATGCCCCGGATAATGTTTCCCGGGAAACAAGGCCCTCTGTCGGCCGCGGCCCGTCCACCGGCGTCGAATTATGCGCCCGGCGGTTTTGTCGCTATAGTAGGATCGGCCGGGGGTTCGGGAACGAGGTCGCCTCGCTCGGCCCCATGCCGGCCTGAAACCGGGAGTAAACCATATGTTATTTGATTTCGGCCGTGAACTGTGCGGAGATTTGGCGACGGTCACGAAGCGGGAATGGTTGGTCACCAACGGCATCGGCGGCTTTGCCTCGGGCACGGTGGCCAACATGCTCACCCGGCGCTATCATGGCCTGCTGATGGCCGCGCTGCGGCCGCCGCTCGGCCGCACCCTGCTGCTGGCCAAGCTGGACGAGACGGCCGAATATGACGGCCTCAACCCCGCCGGCGGCCGCCTCTACCCGCTCTACACCAACCGCTGGGAGGACGGCACAGTCGAGGGCAACGGCTACGTCCACCTCAACCGCTTCCACCTGGAAGGCACGACGCCGGTCTGGACCTACGCCTTGGCCAACGCCCTGCTGGAGAAGCGGGTCTGGATGCAGCAAGGAGCCAACACGACCTATGTCCGCTATAGCCTGACGCGCGCCACCGGCCCGCTGGGGTTGACGATCAAGGCTCTGGTCAACTATCGCGACTATCACACCACGACGATCAGCAATGACTGGTATCCCGCGCTGGAGGTGATCGACGCCATCGGAGGGACGGGCCTGCGTATCTTCATGTTCGACGGGGCGACGCCATTCTACCTGTTCAGCGACCGGGCGGAGATCGCCCCCCGGTTCGACTGGTACGAGGACTTCTATCTCGCCATCGAGGAGGCTCGCGGCCAGCGCGACGTCAGCGAGGATCACATCTATGCCGCGCAGCTACGGATCACCTTGCGCGAGGGCGAGTCGTTCACCATCGTCGCCGGGACGGAGGCGTCGCCCAATCTCGACGGTGCGGCCGCCTATGCCGAACGACGCGCCTGTGAGCAGGGTTTGCTGGATCGCGCCGGGCATGACCTGCCGCGGCCGCTGAATCACCTCGTGCTGGCCGCCGATCAATTCATCGTCGATCGGCCGACAACCGCCGACCCCCACGGCAAATCGATCATCGCCGGTTACCACTGGTTCAGCGATTGGGGACGCGACACGATGATCTCCCTGCCCGGTCTGACGTTGGCCACCGGTCGCCCCGAGGTGGCCGCCGGGGTGTTGCGCACCTACGCCCGGTATGTCGACCGGGGGATGTTGCCCAACCGCTTCCCCGACGAGGGCGAGATGCCGGAATACAACACGGTCGATGCCACCTTGTGGTATTTCGTGGCCGCGCGCGAAACCATCCGGGCGACCGGCGACACGGCGCTGCTGCGTGACCTGTTCCCAGTCCTGGCCGACATCATCGCCTGGCACCGGCGAGGGACGCGCTATAGCATCCACATGGACCCGGCCGACGGACTGCTCCATGCCGGCGAGCCGGGCGTGCAACTGACCTGGATGGATGTCAAGATCGACGATTGGGTGGTCACGCCACGCACCGGCAAGGCGGTGGAGATCAACGCCCTGTGGTACAACGCCTTGCGCATCATGGAGGAGTTTGCCACGGAGCTGGGGGAGGACGCGACCGAATACGCCGAGCCGGCTGAGCGCGTTCGGCTGGGATTCGGCCGCTTTTGGAACGCCGAAAAGGGGTATTGCTGTGATGTCATCGACGGGCCGGACGGGGACGACCTCAGCCTGCGGCCGAATCAATTGCTGGCCGTCTCGCTGCCCCACAGCCCGTTAGCGGCTGAGCAGCAACGCGCGGTCGTCGACACCTGCGCCCGTCATCTGCTGACCCCCCACGGCTTGCGCTCCCTGTCGGCCGACGACAAGGCCTATATCGGGACCTACACCGGCGACCAGGCCAAGCGCGACAGCGCCTATCACCAGGGCACGGTCTGGGGCTGGCTCATTGGGCCGTTTGTCGGCGCCCACCTGCGCGTCTATCAGGACAAGGTCGCGGCGCGCGCCTGGCTGGATCCGCTTTTGCGCGATCTGGCCGATCACGGTATTGGCAGCATCAGCGAGATATTCGAGGGCAATGCGCCGTTCGCGCCGCGGGGGTGCATCGCCCAGGCCTGGAGCGTGGCCGAGGTGCTGCGCGCCTGGCAAATGACGGAGACACGAGAGAAATCATGACGGATCCGGCGGAACTTAAACGACAGGCGGCCGAACGAGCCGTCGAAGCGATTCAATCAGGCATGGTTGTGGGGTTGGGGACGGGCAGCACGGCCGTCTTTGCCGTCCGACGTATCGGCGAGCTGCTGGCCGAGGGTCATTTGCAGCGTATCATCGGCATCCCCACGGCTGAAGTGACCGCCCGCGAGGCGGAACGGGCCGGCGTGCCCCTTGGAACGCTGGACGACCATCCGTCTGTTGACATAACTATCGATGGCGCGGACGAGATCGACCCTCATCTGAACCTGATCAAGGGGCTGGGCGGGGCGCTGCTGCGCGAGAAGATCGTCGCCGCTGCCTCGCGCCGGCTGATCATCATCGCCGACGAGAGCAAGCGGGTGGAGCAATTGGCCACGCGCGCGCCGGTGCCGGTCGAGGTCATTCAGTTCGCCCGTCGGCCGGTGGGCGATTATCTTGCCTCGCTGGGGGCGAAGGTGGTCGAGCGGCGGCGTGACGATCGGACGTTCATCACCGACGAGGGCAATATCATCCTTGATTGTTTTTTTGCGGGGCTGCCCGACCCGCGGGCGACGGCGCAACTGATTCGCGCCCAACCGGGCGTGGTGGAGCACGGGCTGTTTTTGGGGATGGCTACGCAAGCGGTCATCGCCGGGGAGCGCGGCCTGGTGGTGATCGACCGGTAGGGGCAGGTTATTTGCAAGTAAACAAATTAGGGGTAGGGGCGAGGCAGCGGCGAAATCATCACCGTTTTGCAGAACCATCCCCATTCGCCGCTGCCTCGCCCTCTTCGGCTTACGCCACAGTTCGCCGTTGCCTCGCCCTCTTCGGCCCGCAAGCTAAAGCTTACGCCACAGTTCGCCGCTGCCTCGCCCTCTTCGCAGAAGGGTCAGGCAACCGGGAAGGGACGCCGCGCGTTTCCATGGCGATGATTGCCCGGTTGCCTGACCCCTACGGTACCCTTGATTTATTAGTAAATATCCAATAAACCCGCCCCACCATTAAGGCGAGCAATAGACGGCCGTCTGATTGTCGAAATAGTTATAGCTGAAGAACGGGCCGCCGACTTCCTCGGCCCGAATATGAATCTGGTCGAGGCCGCGCATGCCGGACGGAATCTGATAGGTGGCGGTGACGACCCCCGACGGCCCGGTGTTGAAGCTGCCGACTATGTAGCCGTCGACCCC
>JAGOZU010000066.1 GCA_018058545.1 Promineifilum sp.
CTTTGCACCGGTAGAGTTGGCTACCAGCCGCCGTCTTGCCGTTCTTGACTTGCTCATCGGTTCGTAAACAGTGGGGACATTGTGCCATTGCTCTATTATCTCATGCCTTTGTAATTAGTCACTCCCATTCGTAGATGAGAGTGTTCACTTCGGGTAAAATACAAACGGTGAGTATAACAAACCGGATCAGGGAAGTCAGCGGCTCACCGGCCCACCGGCCTAATTCCCACCTTGAAAGGAGCTAACCCATGCGAAAAAAAGCCATCCTCATCACCGGCGCATCCGGGGAGATAGGTCAGGCCCTCATCAGTAACCTGTCACAAACCAACCCGTTGCCGCTGCTGACCCTCGACCTGCATCCAGTCCCCCAGGAGTTGATGAGCCTCTGTACCTATATCGCCGGAGATATTCTCGACCACAATTTGCTCGCTCGACTGGTGACTGAATATGAGTTTGAGGCGATCTACCATCTGGCAGCTTTATTATCGACGCGCAGTGAGTACTCCCCTGAACTGGCGCATCAAGTCAACGTCGATGGCACGTTGGCTCTCCTGCAGGTGGCGGCCGAGCAGTCTCAACGCCGCGGCAAGCCGGTAAAGTTCATTTTCCCTAGCTCGATCGCCGCCTATGGCATGCCGAATTTGAGCGTAAAAGCTCACGATTTGCGCGTCAAGGAATGGCAATGGAACAATCCAACGACGATGTACGGTTGTAACAAGCTCTATTGCGAGCAACTGGGCATTTATTACAGCAAGCACTACCAGCAACTGTCGGCGTCCCGACCGGTGATGCTGGACTTTCGTAGCCTTCGTTTCCCCGGCTTGATCAGCGCCTATACCGTTCCGTCTGGCGGGACAACTGATTACGGTCCCGAGATGCTTCATGCCGCCGCGCAATACAAACCGTATGCCTGTTTTGTGCGTGAGGATACCGTCCTGCCGTTTATGGCCATGACCGACGCCGTTAACGCTCTCTTGAAGTTGGCCGCTGCTCCTTCCGAATCTCTCAGCCGTGCGGTCTATAACGTTACCAGCTTCAGCTTGTCAGCCGCCGATTTTCATGACCAGGTGCTGCGGGCTTTTCCCGAAGCTCAAATAACATTTGAGCCTGATTTGCAGCGCCAGGGTATTGTCGATAGCTGGCCGGCCGAACTGGATGACTCGGCCGCTCGGCATGAATGGGGATGGAATCCGGAGTACGGCTTGCAGCGTGCGTTTGATGATTACCTGGTTCCGAATATTCGCCGCCGCTACAGCCATTGACGCTATTCAAATGCGGTAGCTGGCGAGATCTTCTATTATCTTTAAGGATACTCGCAATTTTAGCGAAGCCTAATTTCGGTTTGATTGGCTGGACTGGAATTGCGGGGTGTTAAGGACGATAATCTATTCATGCAACCTGACGCGAGGCTGACCCGCTACGCTTGGCTATCTGTCGTCACAGCTCTGGCCGTCATCATATTGAAAGTAGCCGCCTACTGGCTTACAGGGTCGATCGGCTTTCTTTCCGATGCTCTGGAGTCGGGTGCGAATATTGTCGCCGCCATCATCACCCTTGTTGCCCTCGTCATCGCTTCCAAACCACCCGACCGCGAACATGCCTTTGGCCACTCAAAGGCCGAATATCTCTCGTCAGGAGCCGAGGGGATACTAATTCTGATCGCCGCCGTCTACATCGCCGTGCAAGCTATCACGAGGCTGCGCAACCCCGAGCCTCTTGAACAAGTAAGGTTGGGTCTTCTGGTGTCGGCCGTCGCCGCGCTTGCCAACTTCGTCGTTGCGCGTATCCTGCTGAATGCCGGGAAACAGCACCGTTCGGCTGCCCTGACGGCAAGCGCCCATCATCTGTTGACCGATGTTTGGACATCGGCGGGCGTCATCGTGGGCGTGGCGCTCGTCGGCCTGACGGGCTTGCAATGGCTCGATCCCGTCATTGCCCTCATCGTTGCCGTTCAGATCATTTTCACCGGTTCCAAACTTGTCCGGGAGTCGGCTAATGGTCTCATGGATGCCGCCTTGCCGGATGAAGAGGTGTCCCAGGTCAAGGCGATCCTCGATCGTCACCTGGAGGCCGGTGTCGCCTATCATGCGCTGCGGACTCGGCAGGCGGGGGCGCAACGTTTTGTTTCCGTCCACATACAGGTTCCCGGCAATTGGAGCGTGCAAAAGGGGCATGAGCTGCTTGAAGCCATAGAATTGGATATGAATGATGCCCTGGCGCCGATTAACGTCACGACGCATATTGAACCAGTGGAGGACCCCGCTTCATGGCAAGATGCGCTACTCAATCGGCCCGGATGATTATGCACCGCCAAGTATGAAGATCGACTATGATCGCTCGGTGAGTCTGTATAGTGCCAGTCCGGCGATGCCGCCGGCAAGGATGAGGAACAAGCCGGCTAAACTACCCAATGATGTGAACAGGGACGATCCCGGCATACCCAGCGCGTAGTAATTATAGAACAGCAGACCTCCGGTGATCCCCCATAACACGCGGCCGATTCGTTGGGTTAATATCTGCGATCCCAAGCGACGATTTGTTGCATAGCCAACGAAGCTAATGGTCAGGAGGCCGATCAACATTCCTGCCATTGTCCGCAGCGCGCCAAGGCCGATGAGCCAGCCCGGTTCGCGCTCCGGTTCAGGTGTGGGTGTGGCAGTCGGCTCAACAGGGGGTTGGGTGGCGGTGGGTGGAGGTGTTTCTGTCGGCCGCGGCGTTGGCGTCACAGTCTGCGTCGGCGCGGGAGTGGGAACGATGATCGCCAGTTGGGCATCTTTTTCGATGGCGATATCGACTTCCTGCGAGAGCCGCGCCTCACCCGATTCGGCCGTGATGCGGAACTGGCCCGGCCCCATGCTGGCATCGAGGACATAATCCAGTTGGGCGATGCCGCCTGTCGTCGGCCGATCGCCCAGAATTGTCACCGTTCCCTGGACGCGATTGCGCAAAATGAATCTGACCAGCGTACCATCGGGGACAATGTTGCCATTCCGATCGATGATCTTCCCCGTTTGCAAGCGCAACGTATCACCGATGGCCGTTACCAATGGCTCCTGGCTTGAAGGCGCTTCGATCTCTTGCCCAATAACCAGGAACAGTTCGATTACCTGATTGGAGTCCGGTTGGATTTGCGAGGGGAGGTCGTACTGGATGGCCTCGACACTGACCGGAGATGCTCCGCCCAAGGGCGACTCCAGGAACAACGCTCTTACGGCCGCATCGACGAACGCGCTTGTCTTGCTGAATACCCCATAATAAGCCGTCAGCTTGCTGATCTCCGTGCTATCCAGGAAATAGGGCGCATCGAAAGCGAACACGACAACGCGGCTGCTGCCGGCCAAATCGGGGCGCAATGACAAGAAGCGACTAAGGGCGCCGGAACTGGCGTTGCTGGTCAGTTTGCCGGCGTTCAGCAGACCAAAGACGATCCAGTCCGCATCCCGTAGGGCTTCCTGCACCCGATAATTGGCCGGAAGAGTCGCTGTGGCTTCGGCCGTGCCTTCAGCTTCGGGTGTGCTGTTGTCCGCATCGGCCGGATCTGCCGTGGATGTCGGCGGGGTAGTGGGAAGGGGGATCGGTCTTGTTCCTGCGTCGAGGAATTCATCCAGTTCGGCGAAGGAAAAGCTGGTGATATTTTCCTGTTGAATCTGACTGCTGCCCGATGGACCGTAAAGGGCTTCAATACGTTCCTGAAGGGCCGTTTGCGAGAGAATGGCGGTTGGTTCGCAGAATGAACAAGGTTGTGTCTCATTGACGTCCGTAAATATCACGATCGTTTCTGCGCTTGTAGGAGGAGCTACGACACGACCGGCCAGTTCGTCCTGGCTGGGCGATAGCAAGGTGATGGCTGATTCTGCGATATCGAAAAAAGCCGCGCCGCCGGTGACCTGGAACGGCGCAATCTCATCGCCAACCGCTTCCGCAATGACGTTTTGCGGCGACAGATCGCCATGATATAGGCGTAGTTTCAATTTCAGGATACGCATCACCGATTCATCGACGCGCTGTCTGAACGTCGGATCGATCTCATATCGCTCGCGAAACCACAGGATTGTGTCTGTGATATTGGCTAGCTCAGTCGCATAATCGGCCGTTCCCTGCGCGAAGTGGGACACGTTGAGTAAATCGTTCCCGGCGAGCAGCGCGTCCTTGGCTACCTGCCGGTGGGGAAACTCGCGCTCGGTATCGTCGTAAAATCGCTCGACACTACGCACACCCAGTGCATCGGACACGATGATTCCACCGCTCTGCCGCCACGGCGCCAGTTCCGGCAAGGCCATGAGCGAATTCAATGCTTGCGGGTCCAGACTTATCGGCGCGGTCGTTGCCCGGATGTTGCCTTGAAGGCCTTGAAACCGGATATGAGTTGTCAGGAAAGCGTCGGCCGTTCCTGGCATTCCCAATGGCTCTCGCGATACGGTGAAGAATGGAGCCAGTTCGATCTGCTTTAGCTGATCGAGCGACCGTCGAATGGTTGGAACTTCAACATCCACCGGCCGATCGCTGCTTCCCTTGCCGGGGAAGCTGCGCGCGGCCACGGCGATGTGGCCTTCACTGCCTGCGTGAACGCCTTCGATGTAGGCTCGACCCATTACGCCTACCCAAAAGGGATCGCCACCGAATGAGCGTGTTCCCAGATCGCCCGAGTTTAACGGCGACGGCCGCTCCAGTACATCAAGCGAAGGCCCCAACAGAAAATTAATACCGGTGGCGGCCAATTCTCGTCCGGCGATTTCTCCTATACGCCGGGCAAAGTCGGGTTCCCATGTCGCACCCAGGGCCATATTATTAGGTAATGCCGTATAGCCGGACATGATGTTGGCGCTGGGCAAGCTATCCTCGTCATGAGTGACGGCGACTATCAGCGGGATCGGTACAAATTGGGCAGCCGGCTCAAATGTCGGCGAGGTTGTTCCTTCCTCTGTCCCTTGCCCTTCCTCCGACGTCTCGATCGGCTGGTCGCTGCTTCCCAGCAAAGCCAACTGCTGCAAATTGCTGGTCAATTCCTGAACTTGTCGCGGCGCGTTGGCCGGATCGCCATAGCCGGTCAGATTGTCATTGCTGGAAGTGAGGACGACGCCGCCGACGTGGTAATTCAAAATCAATTCGGCGATTTCGCTATTCTGCGGGGCGCGGTCACCCATGAAAGTCACCAAAAACAATTGCCCAATCTTCTGCCCGGTGCTCATCTCCTGGAATAGCGAATCCGCCTGCGTTTGCAGGTCTGGTTCGTCCTGGCTCTGGAGCGGTGTTGGGGCCAAGAGGAACGCTCCTAGCAACATCAACACCAACCCGACCATGCGTATTCCGCCGGGTAACTTCATGGTGATATGACTACATTTAAGACAGACGTCAATCCGGGGCAAGCGGCGTTTTGCAACGATCCTGATCGTCCGTCCTGGGTGATCGCTATTTCTCAGGTTAACCCCAGGTTATGGCGACGCGCCTGATTATAGCGCGGATTGCCCGATCGAACACCTGTGTTAAAATCCTATTAAGTGCGCCCTATGGGCGCTCATCTGTCTTATGTCAAATCGATTCCGGAACGGCTTAACGGTTTTTATGCTGGTTATTTTGGCGGTCAGCGCTTTTGCCGCCGGTTATTTCACGCGCGAGTTGGTCATGGGCCAGACCTCGTCGTCAGCCCATGCCCAACAGGATATGCCGCTTTTCAATGAGGCGTGGGATTTAATCGAGGAAAATTTCATCGGTGAGTTGCCTGAGCCACAACAAGTGGCCCACGGTGCCATCCGTGGCTCCATGGCTGCACTCGATGATCCGTATTCAGTATTTATAGAGCCGGCCGATCGCGAGGTGGAACGCGAGCGCTTGCAAGGTACTTTTGGAGGCATTGGCGCCTACATTACCCGCTCAGAGGAGACAGGCGAGGTTATTCTTGATCCCATTCCGGGCAACCCGGCCGAGGCTGCCGGCATCCTGCCTGGGGATATCCTGATTTCTGTCGATGGAACCTCGATCATGCCCGAGACCACCATCCAGGAAATCATTGATCGGGTCAAGGGCGAAAAGGGCACGACGGTCGTCCTGACTGTTCGTCACCCCGGCGCGACCGATACTATCGATATCAGCGTGGTAAGAGATGATATCTTGTTACCCTCGGTGACATATGGCCTGACCGATCAGGATCCGTCCATTGGCTACATCCAACTCACACGCTTCAGCGGCGAAAGCGGCCGAGAAGTTGGCGAGGCCATTCGGAGCCTTCAGGATCAAGGCGCGACCAGCTTCATCCTTGACTTACGCCAGAATGGAGGCGGTCTGCGTGATGCGGCCGTTGATGTGGCCGATCACTTCCTCGATGACGGCCCGGTGCTTTACCTCGAGAGTCGGCAAGAGGGTGAACGTGTCTTCAATGCCACGGCGGAGACGGTCGCTCCTGATGAACCGCTCGTCGTTCTGATCGATGGCGGCACGGCCAGCGCATCGGAGATCGTCGCCGGCGCACTGCAAGATCGCGGGCGGGCGACCCTAATCGGCAGCAGCAAGTCTTTTGGCAAGGGGTCGGTTCAGCTGGTGTTTGACCTGTCTGATAGTTCGTCGATCCACGTGACATCGGCCCGTTGGCTGACGCCCAATCGTCACCATATTGATCAAAGCGGGTTGGATCCTGACGTATTGGTGGCCATAACCCAAGAGGATATCGACAACGGCCGCGATCCGGTACTGGAGCAGGCCGTCACATATTTACAGGAATACAGCGATTAACGAGTTAAAAAACGACGATATTCATCGATAATATGACACACTACGAAAACCCCAATCCGAAATCATCCGGAGGATCTTTCTCCGGCATCCTCATCGCCACGCTGGCCATTGTCCTTGGACTCGGCATGGCGTTGGCCGGTTTCCTGGCAGGGCGCGCCACCGCTCCCAGGCCTGCTATGCCGACCGTTATTATTACGATTGTGGCAGATGGCGAGACGGGGGAGGCGGAAGCGCAAACTACCGAAGTGCCATCCAACGAGGCATTGCCTACGGCTATTGTTGCTGTCTCCACCCAAACGGCCGAGCCAAGCCTGACCCCACCACCCCCAACAGTTGAGCCGCCGACAGCCGAGCCGACTCAGACCCCCGAGCCAACTGACGAACCAGCGCCGACGGAGGAACCAACACAGGCTCCCTTGCTGACTGACGAGTCACCGCTTACTGAAGCGGATCTCACGATTCTCTATGAGGTCTGGGAGATTGTCGCCACTCAATATGACGGGGAGATGCCCCCGGCAGAGGATATTCTGGATTCGATTATCGCCGGTTCATTGAATGCGCTTAATGATAATTATACTCGCTACGTCCCCCCGGAGACGGCCGAACTCATGCGTCAGGATCAGGATGGCGAAATTGAGGGTATCGGCGCGTTTGTCACTGAAAATGAAGACGGCATGTTTGAAATAGTTCGACCGATTGACGGCCAGCCGGCGGATTTGGCAGGCGTGAAGGCGGGCGATGTCCTCATCGAGATCGACGGTCAATCGGTGCTCGATCTCAGCTTTGATGAGGTTATCTTGCTGGTGCGCGGGCCACAGGGCACGTCGGTCCACCTGAAATTTCTGCGTGAGGGCGAGCCGGTTGAATTCACCATCGTTCGCGCCCGCTTTGAAGTCCCTGTTGTTGAATTTGAAATACTGCCGGCTGAAATGACCGGCGATCAGGTTATCGGCTACATTCGTCTGACAGAATTTGATCTGACGGCCGAGGGAAGAGTACTCGATGCTCTCGATCAGGTGCTGGCCCAGGGCGCGACGAGCATCATCTTTGACCTGCGTGACAACCCCGGCGGTTTCCTGGATCAGTCCGTCGCCGTGGCGGATGCGTTTTTGCCCCAGGGCGTGGCTTTGTATGAGCGTAATAATCGAGGTCTGAGCCAGACCTTCGAGACGCGTGATGGTGATATGGCCGAGACCATTCCACTGGTTGTTTTGGTGAATTCCGGCAGCGCCAGCGCCTCGGAAATCGTGGCCGGAGCGATACAGGATCGCGGTCGCGCTATACTTGTCGGCGAGACGACCTTTGGTAAAGGCTCGGTGCAGCAAATTCATACGCTGTCCGATGGCTCAGAACTGCGCGTGACGATAGCTCGCTGGTATACGCCTGATAATAACAGCATCGACGACGTAGGCATCACCCCCGATATCGAGGTCGAGACGCCCGAAGACCTGGGCGGGCCGGAAGACGGCCAGTTGATGCGGGCTATTGAATATTTGCTGACCGGTCAATGAAGGTTGGTGATCGAGATGGAGAAGCGACCGGAGAAGATAAAAGTCATCTCAAACAACAAACGGGCCACGTTTGACTATGAACTGTTGGAGCGTTTCGAAGCAGGCTTGGCCCTGACCGGAACGGAAATCAAGTCGATCCGAGCCAATCAGGTTAGCCTGCAGCGCAGCTATGTCCAGTCGCGCGACGACGAACTTTGGCTGATGGAAGCCAACATCTCGCCGTATGTCCATGGCAACCGGGAGAACCATGAGCCGACACGGCCGCGCAAGCTGTTGCTTCATCGTCGCGAGATCAATCGCATCCTTACCAATTTGGCCCAAAAGGGACTGACCGTCGTGCCTATTCGCCTCTATCTTAAGAATGGCCGAGCCAAAGTTGAGGTCGCTCTGGCGCGCGGCAAGCATAAATACGACAAGCGAGAGGATGTAGCCAGGCGAGATGCCGACCGTCAGGTAGAACGAGCCTTACGTGAAAAATACAGGTAAATAACTTATCTCCTTCGGCTCGATACAAAACCCTTGCCGATCAACACGGCGCTGAGAGTCAGCATTAGAATAATGATCAGCGTTCCCACGGTCGTTGAGGACATCGACGGAGTGGGGGCGGGCGTAGCCACTTTCGACGAGCCGCCCGACTTGGGCGCGGCCGTCACCGATAGCCCGCTGCCGATCGGCACGGGCGTCGGTGCAGGGCCTTGCTGGGTCATCAGAAAAGCCACTACGGTATTCAGTTGATCGTCCGTCAGACGCAGATGGAAATTCTGCGGCATGATCCCCGGCAGGCAGGGCGTGTTGGGACATTCGGGGGCGAGATAGGCGTTTGGCTCCAAAATAGATTGCCGGAGATACTCTTCGGCTGTCATGTTAGGCACGCGCTCGGCGGCGGTTATGCCGATGTAGGTCAAATCGGGGCCAACCTTGTGCGACTCGCCCATTGATCCTATTTTGTGGCAAGCTCCACAACCGGCGTTGAGGATGATCTCCTCCGCTGTGTCGCCACCGATTGGGTGTGGCGTGGCCGTCGGCTGGGGCACTGACGTCGGAGAGGCCGGGGTCGTTGTTGCTGCGCTCTGTAGCTCAAGTTGAGCGACTTCTTCGGCCGACGGCTGGCGCAATTCACCCATTGGATCGGCTCGCAACTCCGTGTTGCACGGGGAGAAATCCGGGTCGGGATCAGGTTGACACCACCACGGACCGCCTCTCTTCGTGGTCAGAAGCGGTACATGCCAAAGGACGATGTTCTCCCCGGATAGCGGATCCTCGTCGATCCATTGTCGTGGAGGGATGAACGTGTCGCCCGGCCCGGTGGTGATAGGTCCTTCGCCTTCCTGTTCGTTCCATTGCAGCAGGAAGAGATAACCCTCATCCAGCCCCAGTGGGTCGGTTCTGGCCATGGACCAGCGATAATGTAAATCGCCGTCGAATGTCGCCAGCTTATGGCCTTCGGGCGAGAGGTCTTTTACAACCGGGTACGTCTCGAATTCCCTGGTTTCCTCTATCCATTGCGTTTTGTCGAACAGCCAAACCGAGTCGTTTTCCGGCCCGTTCAGGTCGAGATCGATGCGCCAGAAGGGACGGTAGATGGATACATCATCACAACCCGGACCGTGAGAGACGAAGCCGAACTCGAATTGGCCGTCATCGAAATAGCGTGTTATTTCCTCATAGCGGTAGCAGCAAATACAGTTTGGCCAGCGTGTGAACTCTGTGAACATCTGCCGGACCTCAAACCCGTTTCCCAGGTCATTGACGGCGGTGTCTCCAAACGGAGGAACAGAGGCCGCGAAGCCGATCTCATCCCGATAGCCGCCCGGCCAGCTTGGATACCAAGCCTCGATCTGCCCGATCTTGGCGCTGGAGAAGATCAATTGCCCATTGTATGTCGCGTCCCGGAAGTTAATGCCGTCATTGGCCGTCATCTCCCAGCAGACGTTCCAGCCGTTTTGCTCGCGGCAGCCGTCGGTGAACGCGTTGCGTTGATCCAGTGGTTTCCCCAGACTTCGATCCTCGCGCGCGCGCGTGTAGAATGTCCGGGCGACCTTTTCCTGTTCCAGGTTGATGAACACATGATAGACGCGCCCTGTTCCCGAAGGATCGTGGAACGCCAGATCGACACACCAGTCCTGCCGGCAATCGTTGTCGCCAAGCCAGCCCGACATGGGGATGAGGGCAGGATCCATTGCACCGATATCCTCGCCCAGGATCGCGCGAACCTGTGGGTCGGCCGCGGCGATGGCTACCGCCTCAGGCAGCACCTCGACGGTACCGCCCGGCCTGCCGGCCGTGTTCATCCAGTGTGCCAACACCTGATCGCTATCGAGATTGACGATCGCCTCGACCGTTCCCTTGTCGGTATAGTTGTAAAGGGTGACGAAGGCGCAATTGAGGTGTGCGCAACCGCCATCCTGCCAATATCGGGCCTCACCCGCGCTCAACAGGAAAGCGTTCAGGAATTCTGTTTCCTTGCCTTTCAATGTCGCCTGGATGGACGCATCCGCCAGGGTTATTAGCTCTGCATTGGCGGTATCTAGGGCGTAGCCTTGCGGATACCCGGCCAATTCGGCCGGCATGTCGAGCAACTGCTTTCCCTTGGCGACGGCCAGTTGGACGCTATCCTTGTGTTGCGTCCGGTTCCAAAACAATACAAGCCCGATAACGGCGGCGTTGACGAGGATCAGGTACAGGATTCGGCGAGAATCAATTTGAGGTTTCACAATTCAGATTATAACCCTTCCGGTGAACCTCACCACAATGCGTCTCGCCAATCCATCTGTTAGAATAGGTAAATGGAATCAATCACCGTTCTAAGAGGCAAGCGGATCCTTCTCGGCGTGACCGGCTCCATTGCCGGCTATAAATCGATCGATCTGGCTTCGAAGCTCACTCAGGGCGGGGCCGAGGTTGACGTGATCATGACCGAATCGGCCACCCGATTCGTGACACCTCTTGCTTTTCGCTCGGTCACCGGACGTCCGGTTTACACGGATATGTGGGAGTTGGACGACCATGTTCGTCATGTGGGGCTTGGCGAATCGGCCGAGCTGATGTTGATTGCCCCGGCCACGGCCAACACGATCGCGCGGCTGGCCCACGGAATGGCTGATAATCTCCTCTCAGTGACCGCGCTGGCGGCTCGTTGCCCTCTCATCGTTGCCCCGGCAATGGATGGCGGCATGTGGAGTCATCCGGCGACACAGGCTAACATCACCATCCTGCGGGAGCGAGGCGTGGCGATCGTGGGTCCGACCGAGGGACGCATGGCCTCCGGCCTCACTGGCCTTGGCCGCATGGTTGAGCCGCAGGACCTTCTGGGTGAAATTCGGTTGCGACTGGGCGCGAACGGGTCATTGGCCGGTCGACGGGTGATCGTTTCCACTGGCCCTACGCGCGAGGCGGTTGATCCGGTTCGCTTCATCAGCAATCGGTCTTCCGGCAAGCAGGGTATCGCCGTAGCCCAGGCCGCGCTGGATGCGGGCGCGCAGGTGATTTTGGTCGCGGGACCAACCTGTGAGGAGCCTCCCTATGGCTCGCAGGTGATCGACGTCCAGACGACGCAGGAGATGGGGGATGCGATTCTGTCCGCTATCGATGGGGCAGATATCCTGATGATGGTCGCTGCTGTGGCTGATTTCCGCCCCAATGCTGTGGCGGATCGCAAGATTAAGAAGACAGAAAATGCCGACTGGGGATTGGCCATTGGCCTGGAGAAGACGCTCGATATTCTCACGGCCGTCAAAGAGCGACGTGATAAAACGGGTTTTCCCCGCGTTGTGCTGGGCTTTGCCGCCGAGACGCACAACGCCTTCGAATATGGCCGCGAAAAACTGTTACGCAAGGGACTGAACTTCATCGCTGTCAATGACGTCACCGCGGAGGGGGCGGGTTTCGCCGTCGATACCAACCGTGTCGTTCTGCTTAGTTCGGCCGGCGTGGTTGAAGAGATGCCCTTGCAGAGCAAGACGGCCGTCGCCGAGCGCCTCATTCACCATGTCACCGGGGCGCTAGGCACCGGCTAGAGCTAACTGGCTGATTCTGTTTTATTCGCGCTTTCGTCGCCGTGCCCTCTCCTTTGGCGCGACTGCCTCGTCATTGCTGGAGGCGGCCGTCCGTTCGGCTATCAGTACTGCCAGATCGGCTTCGGAGAGCGGCGTTCTGAGTGCGTTGGCGATGGCGGCGATGTGGTCTGGCCCGTTGCCGCAGCAGCCGCCGATGAAGCTTGCCCCCAGCGCGCGAACGCGCTGGGCATAACGGCCCATCACCGGTGGGGTTCCGTCATAGATTAACTCGTTGTTGCGCCATTGGGGGATGCCCGCGTTGGCCTTGGCGATCAGTCGTACCTCCGGCGCTTCCCGATGCATGGCGTCGATAACGTTCTCAAGCTCGGCAATCCCGTTGCCGCAATTGCCGCCAATGCCTGCCAGGCCCCATTCCTTCATCGTTCGCACCGCTTGGGCGGGGGTGACACCCATCATTGTTCGGCCGTTGGTGTCAAAGCTCATTGTGGCGCACACGGGCAGACCAGTCACTGTGCGAGCGCCCTCAACAGCCGCTCGCACCTCTTCCAGATCGCTCATCGTCTCGATCCACAGCAGATCGGCCCCTCCGTCGGCCAACCCGCGAGCCTGTTCGGCAAAGGCGGCTTTGGCCTCATCGAAATCCATATTGCCCATCGGCTTGAGCAGTTCGCCCGTTGGCCCCATCGATCCGGCTACCAGCACAGTCCTACCCGCTGCGTCGGCTTCGGCCCGGGCGTTCATGGCGGCAGCGCGATTCAGCTCATACACGCGATCTTGCAGATTATGCAATTTTAGCCGGTAGCGCGTGCCGCCGAATGAGTTGGTCAGGATGACGTGTGAGCCTGAATGGATATAATGCCGGTGAACCGCTCGGATGCGATCCGGATGTGAGACGTTCCACTCTTCTGGCGATGCCCCCGCCACCAAACCGGCGGTGAACAACATCGTTCCCATGGCTCCATCCAAAACAATGACCTCCGTCGTTGTTAATAATTGCTCCAGCTTGTTCGTGGGTTTATCTGCCATCATCGCCCTGCCTTCGCCTTTTGGCGTCGTATTTGCATGAACTTCTTGGCTGTCTCCACCGCCACGGCCGCGTCGCGACAATACGCGTCGGCCCCGATATCCTCGGCGAACGCCTCGTTTAACGGCGCACCGCCCACCAGCACGATGACGTCCTGCCGAATGCCCGCCTCTTTCAGCGCGTCGATGACCACTCGCATATAGGGCATCGTCGTTGTCAGCAGGGCGCTCATGCCGACGATATCGGGCTTATGTTCCTCAATGGCGGCCATGAACTTCTCGACGGAATTATTGATCCCCAGGTCGATGATCTCAAAGCCGGCGCCTTCCAGCATCATTGATGTCAGATTTTTGCCGATGTCGTGGATATCACCTTTAACCGTCCCTACCACCATCGTGCCGATCTTCTCCGCGCCTGTTTCAGCCAACAGCGGCCGCAGGATGGCCATGCCCGCCTTCATCGCCTTGGCCGCCATCAGGACTTCCGGCACAAACAGGATGCCGTCGCGGAAGTCCGCGCCGACGATGTCCATGCCCGCCACCAATCCTCTGGTTAGGATGTCATAGGGAAGTTGGCCGCGCGAGAGCATTTCCCGGACTTCCTCCTCGATCTCCTGGGCATACCCATCATAGAGGTCTTCCTTCATCAACTCGTAAACCTCATCATCCGACATCTCTTTCAGGTTGATTTCTTCATCGCTCATGGTAAACCTCTCATCGACGGGTTTGTGTTCGAACGCTTCTGCATTTCAATTGGAGCGGGCTATTCCCGGCCGCGCCGGTTGCGGATTCTTTCGGCCCGACGTTCCCGGCGGTCGCCTTCATCGGCAATCATCCTTGGCAGCGAAATCCCAAGTGTGCTTTCCAGGTTGGGGAAAGTGTCAGTTGCGTGGGGAATATGGATGGCTCCGACGAATTCGGCCTGGAATTCAGGATCAACGGCCGTTTCGATATACGTCACCCACCGGGAGTAATACGCCGCCTCATCCCGTTTGTGGCGATTGAGCAGTGCGATCCGCGCCCCGTCGCCGGCGGCGTTGCCCACGGGTATCACATGGTCCAGCGGGCAATCGGGGATCAGCCCCAGGATCATGGCGTATTTTGTGTCGATCATGCTGCCGAACGCCCCCGCCAGGGTAATGCGATCAATGTGGTTGATGGCCGCCCGATTCATAAGCAGCTTGGCCCCCGCGTACAGAGCCGCTTTGGCGAGCTGGATGTTGCGGATGTCGTCCTGGGTCACCAGGATTGGCTGTCCGGTTGTCGTCTGATCGCTCGTTGCCAGAATGTATGCGCCTTTTTTCCCCTGCCAGATCACCCGTTCGTGTGGCCGATCGGGATTAAAACGGCCGTCGCTCTGGATAACCCCTGCCAGATACATCTCGGCCACTACCTCGATAATCCCGGAGCCGCAGATACCGGCTGCCAGGTGCTGTGCTTGCTCCTCCACCGGCGCGGCCGTTTCCATGGCCCACTCATCCGACCAGCGTTCTTCACCGATGACCTGGAATCGGGCGATCCAAGTCTCCGGGTCGATGCGTACACGCTCGATAGCACCTGGCGCGGCACGCATGCCGAAGACGATTTGAGCTCCCTCAAATGCCGGGCCGGTTGGGCTGGAGGCGCTATACACGCGCTCGCGGTTGCCCAACAATATCTCCGCGTTCGTGCCCACATCGACGATGAGCACGGTTTCCTCTTGCCGGTACGGCTCCTCAGCGATGAGTACCGCCACATTATCCGCGCCGACATGACCGGCCTCGGCCGGCAGAATATGAATGTTGGCGCTGGTATGGAATCGCAGACCCAGCTCACGCGCCTTCACATCCATTGGGTCACGATTGGCCAGGGCAAATGGCGCTCCGCCCAACTCCTGCGGACTGATCCCTAACAGGATGTGAATCATCGTTGTGTTGCCCACCAGGACAGCTTCATAGATATCACGCAACTGCAATCCGGCGCTGCGAACTGCTCGGGAGGCCAGCGAGTTGAGCGCTTCGATGATCGCGTTATGCATCTTGTCCAGACCGGAGGAGTTGGTCATGGCGTAGGAGACGCGACTCATCAGGTCCTCGCCATAGGTCACCTGAGGATTCATCACCGTCTCGGTTGTCAGTACCTCGCCGGTTCGCAAGTCGCATAGATGCCCTACCACGGTTGTGCTGCCGATATCGACTGCCAACCCATACGCGCCTTCCTTGTAGCCGGGCTGAACGTCGATAACTTCCCGATTGTGCCATAAGGTCACGGTGACGGCCCAATTGCCCTGGCGCAATGCGGCTTGAAGGCGCCTCAGGACGGGCAGATCGATTTGCAGTCCGGTCAATTGCCACTGTTCTTCCAACGCTGATTGTAATCTGCCCCAATCACCGCGATGCTCACCCAGAAACGCCTGTTCCACCTCGACGTAAACCTGACGAATGGCCGGATCAACGTCGATGAGACGATCGCCAGCCGCCTTGCGGATTACCTGCTTGTGGGCGCGGCTTTCTTCCGGCACAAAAACCAGCAAGTCGCCTTCTACATAGGCGGAGCAGGAGAGGCGGCAGGCGTCGTCCGACCCTTGACCGTTGGCGCGGGACAACAGTTCCAGTTCCTTGTTGCCGGCGGTCGATACGTGGTCGGTGGCCGAATGAATGCCGTGCTTGGCGAACGCGCCTTCCTCGATCTGAACCTTGCACTTGGCACAGGTCAGGCGGCTATTGCAGATGCTCTCGATCTCCACGCCTAATTGGCGCGCGGCATCCAGCACCGATACACCGCGCTCGATCATCCCGCGCCGCCCCGAGGGCATAAAAATAACCTGATATTCACCGTTATCGGAGGACATGACACCGCTACCAAAAATGATGTATGCGCCGATCACCCTCAGCGCTGCCGCATGGTCAAAGCAGGGATTCTAGCAAACCTGGGTGAGTTCACAAGTTGGGATCACTCTACCTCAGGCCGGTGCGTCGGATGAGCCGGCTTGTAAACTGGCCGCGGTATGTCGCCAATCGATCGTTTGATATTGTGATTCCAGTTCAGCGGCCACCGTCGCGGCTACTTCTGCCGGCGTACCCTCGCGCTCCAGCGATTCGCTCCACGCAAACCCGTCCAGATAACCATCGGTTCCAGTTAGCCCCGCGACCATTGCCGCATTATCGATAGCCACCTGAAATCGGTGTGGCAGTTCAATGCTGACACGATCGCGTCTCGCCCCGGCTCGCACCTGAACAGGGATATCGTGCCAGTACATGATCTGATAAGAAGCCATAGAATTCCTTCTCGTTGTGACTGGATAAACGTGTCACCTAAGACAAAGTGGCCGAGAACCCGGTTCTCGGCCACTGGATATCATGAGTATGAAAGACAGCAAACGTGCTAACTTAGGCCGACAATGTTGCCGTCGTCATCGACGTCGATGTTCATGAATGCCGGTCGTGTGCCTAATCCGGGCATGGTGCGCATCTCGCCAAGCAACGGGTAGATGAATCCCGCGCCCACGCTGGCCCGAACTTCGCGAACGGTGAGCGTGTAGCCCGACGGTGCGTTTTTCAGAGCGGGGTCATGACTGATGCTTAAGTGAGTCTTGGCCATGCAGATAGGCAGATTGCCGAAGCCATTATCTTCGTAGGACTTGATCTGCTTCTCCGCTTCCGGCAGGTAGATGACTTCGCCCGCGCTGTACATCTCCTTGGCTATGGTCTCGATCTTCGTCTTAATTGGCAGGTCGAGCGGATAGAGGAAATCGAAATTTGACGGCTTGTCGCATGCTTCCACGACGGCCTGGGCAAACTCGATCGCTCCGTCGCCACCATTGGTCCAATGGTCGGTCATGACGGCTGTCTCTGCGCCCGCCTCAATCGCGCCCTTGCGCACCGCCTCAACCTCTGCGTCGGTGTCGGTCGGGAAACGGTTGACGGCAACAACCACGGGGATGCCGTACCGCTTGGCATTGCGAATGTGCGCCGCCAGATTGGCCATCCCGGCCTCGAGCAAGGGGACATTCTCTTCAATGTAGGCTTTATCGAGCGGACGGCCTGCCACGACTCGAGGCCCGCCACCGTGCATTTTCAAGGCCCGGATTGTGGCTACTAGGACGACGCAATCCGGTAGCAGTCCCGAATAACGGCATTTGATGTTGAAGAACTTCTCCATGCCGATGTCGGCGCCGAAACCTGACTCTGTGACCACGTAGTCGCCCAGCTTCAACGCCAGCCTGTCGGCTAAAATCGATGAGTTGCCGTGAGCGATATTGGCGAACGGCCCGGCATGGACGAAGGCCGCTTGTCCTTCCAGCGTCTGCAGCAGGTTAGGATGGAGCGCATCCTTCATCATCACTGTCACTGCGCCGGCGACTTCCAGATCTTCAAGAGAGATGGGTTTGCCGTTCTTGTTGGTGCCGATTACGGCGCGCCCGGCTCGCTGGCGCAAGTCCTTCAACGCGCTTTTGTAATCGTCGCCGTTCACCAGGGCCAGAATAGCCATGATCTCGCTGGCTACAGTAATATCGAATCCTGTCTGCCGCGGACGGCCGTCGTCTTCCGGTCCCAGGCCGGCGATGATCTTGCGCAGGGCACGATCATTCGTGTCCATGACCCGGTTCCAGGTTGTGCGGTAGGGATCGATGTCCAGCCGTTTTAGGCCTACTTTGGCCAGCCGCTCATCGTTCATCCGATCTTCATGGTAATATCGCGCGTCGATCGCCGCCGCAACCAGATTGTGCGCGGCCGTGATGGCGTGGATGTCGCCCGTCAGATGGAGGTTGAAATCCTCCATCGGAATGACCTGGCTGTAACCGCCTCCGGCTGCGCCGCCCTTGATACCGAACGTCGGCCCCATACTTGGCTGGCGAATACAGGCGATGGCCTTGTGGCCCAACGCTCCCAGCCCCTGAACCAGGCCGATCGAGGTTGTTGTCTTGCCTTCGCCCAGCGGGGTTGGGGTGATGGCTGTGACATCGACATATTTACCCGTCGGCCGATTGGCCAACTTCGGCAATGTATCCAGATGGACCTTGGCCTTATACTTGCCATAGTGAATCAAATCGTCATCAGTCAGACCAAGCTCGGCGGCGATTTCGGATATGGGCTTTAAGGTTGCGGCTTGGGCGATATCAAGATCGGAAGGGACAGGGGAAAGGCGCTTGAAAGCGGGTTTCATGATTCTCCTTTATTAAATGCCAGCCACGTAAGGGGGTGCGTGGTGGAAAACGGGATAAATAATTCTACCGGATTTGGCCCAAGCTCGTCAATGATATACGCGCATGGGAAATGCCCCTCTCCAACCTGCGAGAGGGGCGTTCATTTCTAATGTTGGTCTTCTATCGCCTCATCAATGACGGACTGGTGTGCCGAACTGAAATCCTTGCCGGATGACCCGAAGGTTTCCGTCGATCAGATGCTGCTTCCCGGCGGGTAAATGGGCGATCAAAGCTTTCTCGACCACATCGAGTGGCAGCACAGGCCGTGCTGACAACAGCGCCCCGACCATGACCACATTTAGCATCTTAACCGTGCCCCATTCCTCGGCAAGCCCGTTGGCCGGGATGTAGATGGTTTCAATGTCGGTGCGGCTTGATTGATGGTCCACCAGCGAACTGTTGACAATCAGTAGCCCTCCCGGCTTCACCAGAGGTTCATACTTGTGGAATGACGGCAGGTTCAGGACGATAGCCACGTCGGGATGGGCCACAACGGGCGCGCCAACCGGATCGTCACTGATGATCACCACGCAATGAGCCGTTCCACCGCGCATCTCCGGGCCATAGGACGGAATCCAGGTGACATGCCGGCCGGCGTCCATCCCCGCGTAGGCAAGCAAT
>JAGOZU010000067.1 GCA_018058545.1 Promineifilum sp.
AGACACGCCTGTACATTGAGCGAATCTATGAGGGCTTCAACGCCTACCGTCATCTTTATCGCAGCCCCTAGTCAGGTGGTCGCTATCGGGCTTAAGTGAGACAGATCCATGCCGACCAATTTCGACTGGCAAACGGAAGAGGACGAACGCCGACCAAAGAATAATTGGGATGAGCCCGCTGAATCCGCGCCGGGAAAACCGACGAAGCGAAAACTCCCCTGGCGGCTTATCATCGTCGTCGGCGTTCTCATCGCATCGATTGGCGGCATCACCTGGTGGCAAATCGACCGGCAAATCGAGCAAACACTTCAGGCTCTCCGAACCGACGTAGTCGCCAGCCATAATCTGGTGCAGCACGCCATCGTCGACCATGACGATGAGGTCTTTCGCTCGGCGCTTTCGGGCAAGGATCCGTCCTGGACGGCCAACCAGATGGATCTCTTCCAGGCCGGGTTAATCGTCGATCGCTCGCCATTGGGTCTTGTTCCGGAGGAGGGCACCCTACCGGCGATCCTGCGTCTCGAAAACGATGAGATCGCCGTCGGGGAGCAAAGCGCAAGTATCGAATTCTCGGCCGACCTCAACGAGGCCATCGTCACTACCGATCAACCCTACCGCGTGGAGGAAAGCAATGATGTCGTCGTCCTGCAACAGACGGCCATTTTTCGACGGGGTGATTCCCGATGGCTGCTGGCGCCGCCGACGGCCGAGTTTTGGGACAAGACAAAAACAACCGAAAGAGAGCATCTGACTGTCATCTATCCGGCGCGGGACGAGGCCATCATCGAGATGCTGACGGCCGACATTGACGCGGAGCTTGGTCGGATGTGCGCCACGCTGAAAGATATCAATTGCCCGGACAACCTCCATCTGGCCGTGCGCTTTGATACCGATCCCACTCTCCTTATCTCGTTGTCACAGCCGCTGGGCGCATTGCAACGTTCTCTGGATCGGGAAGGCGTCATCGAACTGCCTACTCCCACCGTGGCGGGGCTGCCCGTCAAAGAGGATCCGCTCCTGTGGGAGGCGGGCTATGCGTCACTGCGCGATGGCTACGCACGCCACATCCTCAGCACGGCCATTGTCCGGCTTGTAGGCTGGCGCTGTTGCGACAACGCTCTCTTGTTTAACGCGCTCCTTGATTACCAGCTGGGCCAATTGGGGTTGAAGGAATGGTCAATCGGCGAAGCCGACCACCGGCAAATCCTGGAATCCCGCATTCGCCTGACCAATCTGAACCCCTATCTGCGAGCCAGCGTCTACAACGACATAGATGAAGAGCGTCTGTGGGAATGGCATGCAGCGGCCGATTTCCTGATCAACGGCATCCCGAACTCGTCCGCGGCCGGTATCCAGAGGCTTCTGGCCGAGACAGGCATCTTCGACCAATTCCTGAAAAGCGTCCTGTCGTTCGCCCTTGCCGAATCGGACGGATTATTTCCCAACAATCTGGACGCGGCCTGGTGGCTCTACGCATTGAATAGCGATGCGCTGACTTCAACAGAGCCGCTCATACCCTCGACCCATCAGGAATTGCTTATGGCCTGCCAGGCTATCGAGGGTATCCAGCGCACAGACAGATCTGAACTCTATCGCTACGCTTCCGATACCGGCGAATGGACCGAGCTTTATAGCCTGCCCGGTTATATCTGGATGAGCGCCCTGCCCGATCCGAGTAAGGCCCTTTTGCAGGAATTCTCATCACAAGAGGGTGTGTGGCGTACCAAGATCTGGCGTGACAACGACCTGAATACGGCCTATACGGCTCCCGGCGGCGCTTTTTCTATCTCTTTCAATGAAACCGACTTTGCCGGAGAAAGATTGCTCGCCTACAGCTTCGGTCTGGATTCCGAAAATGTTCGAATGACGGTGATCGATCTCAACCATTGTGACGAAAACGGATGCCGGACTTACGAACCACCCGGCAGACCGGTCTGGTCGCCTGATGGGGAATTAGCCCTGTTCTTTCGGGTTAATGAATCGATCTCAGAGCTGACCTACATAGCCACCAGCAATAGTCACATCCTCACCGATATAACGAACACGGTCGTAGGCTCTTTGGCGCTTGGGCCCGGCAACGCGCAAGCCGACTCAGCCGAATTAACGCCGCTCGTCTTCGGTCGCTCCCCGTTCTGGATCGACAATGGGACCTATGGCTTCATCCGCCGGATCGAAATGGGTGGGCCGGTAGCGGACGGCGGCGAGGAAATTATCGTCCTGGGCATGGTCGACGATCCGTCGCCGTACCTCATCCTGTCTCTGGCTGACCTGACTCCATTGCTGCCGGCTTCCGTCCGACGCGACCAACTGACGCTGGGATACGCGGCCACCCACCCGAACATTCCCAATAAGCTGTTCATCACGGTCATCGACAGGGCTGAGGGAAATGCCTACGCATTCTCCTATGATCTGGAAACCGGAACTCCGGAACTGCATTTCGACTTGCCGGCCACTCCGTATCATTCCCTGGGGTTTTCGCCCGACGGGCGATATATGCTGATGACCGGCCAGTACCGAACCCGGTTCGGACCAAGCGGGGAGACGGCCGTATTGCTGGTGAAGGATTTGGTCGATGGTCAGACGACGCCGTTTATCATCCGGCCGCCGTTCTTTATGCCGTCGGTCGCGTATGACTGGACGGAGGACAGCCGCCTGCTGGCCATGACGATGGGCGGCAATCTGGTCGCTATCGTCGACCCCGAGCGAGCCGATGTGCAGCTGCTGCCGTATAATTTTGGCAGTTGCACATCCGTTGTCTGGGTAAATCCCTGACGAAGGGGACGTTCTTGCGCTTGACGAGGCCGGAAACGGGCACTAGAATCCCCATGCTCGGCGGGCCACCAGCTTTAATTCATGCGCCCTTTCGGGCTATTGAATACCATGACGAAGACCTATCATTTCTGGATCACCGGCTGTCAGATGAATCACGCCGATGCGCGGCGAGTGGCGACCGAGCTGGAAAAGCTCGGCTATCGCTCCACCGCAAACGCCGAGGACGCCGACGTTGTCGTGTTGGAGACCTGTACCGTGCGCCAGCAGGCGGAAGACAAGACATACCACAAGCTGCAAAGTCTGAAGCCTTTGAAGGCTCGCCGTCCCGATATGACCGTGGCGGTCATGGGCTGCGTCGTCGGCGTACGCGGCAACGAGGTGCTGGAAAAGCGCTTCCCCTTCGTCGATATCTTTATGGAACCTGCCTCCGACGGCCTGCCGCTGATCAACCATCTGGCTCAGGACAGTGATTACCAACACGAACAGGCGGCCGTCGAGCAACGTCATGCTCTTCAGGACGGCGAGGTCATTTTGCCCGCCGAACAGCTCGGCACCCTCGTTTCCGCGCCGGTCGCTATCGTCTACGGCTGCTCCCACGCCTGCACCTTCTGCATCATCCCCCAGAAGCGCGGTATCGAACGCAGCCGCCCAATCGGCGAGATCGCCGCGGAGGTCCGGTCGCTGGTGGCGCAAGGGGTCAAGGAAGTCGTCCTGCTAGGCCAGATCGTCGACCGCTACGGCAAGGACGTGCCCGATGGCCCTGATCTGGCTGATCTGCTGCGTGTGATCAACGGCGTGGACGGGCTGGAGCGCATCCGCTTCCTCACCAGCCACCCCAATTATATGACCGACCGTATCCTCCACGCCGTGGCCGACCTGCCGAAGGTGATGCCCCAGATCGAAATCCCTATCCAGGCCGGGAACAACGAGGTGCTGGCGGCGATGAAACGCGGCTACACGCGCGAGGAGTATCGCACGCTCATCCACCGCATCCGCACGATCATCCCCGACGCAGCCATCCATTGCGATATCATCGTCGGTTTCCCCGGCGAGACGGCCGAGCAGTTCCAGGAAACCTACGACATCCTGGCCGAGCTACAATTGGACAAGGTTCACCTGGCTCGCTATAGTCCCCGCCCCGGCACGGTCAGCACGCGCCGCATGGCTGATGACGTGTCCGACGCCGAGAAGCGCCGCCGTTTCCAGGTTATCGAAACGTTGCAAAAGGAAGTCGCCACGAAAAAGATGCGCCGATTCCTGGGCGAGACGGTCGAAGTGCTGGTCGAGGAGCGTGACAAGGGGCGCTGGCGAGGACGAACACCGCACAACAAGCTCGTTTTCTTCGACGATCCGAACGATCTGCGCGGCCAACTGGTTCAGGTGGAGATCACTCACGCGGGACCGTGGAGCATGTCGGGGCGACTTGCGCGGCAACAGCCAAACGGCAATGGTCGCTCGGCCGAACCGGAGACCGGGTCCATCAGCCTGCCCGTCCTGATGTAGCCCCGGGGTCCCCATCGGCCACGGTGCGAGCTAAATGGCGAAGAAACCCTGCCGGCCCGCGCCCGAACTGAGAGCGGCCGTCAGATCATCCCCATTATTGATCAGATAAGCCACCATGCCGCTCGCCCGCAGCAGATGATAGAGGGGCTGCGCCGAGCGCTGTCCAAAGAACGACTCAGGATTGACCAGGATCGTCACCACCCGCAGGCCGCGACGCGCAAACTGGCGGGCGGATACGGCCCACTCTTCGCGGACATTGGGTGTAACGACGATGAGGGTCGTGCCCCGCGGGAACAGATGGGTCTCCGCGTGGAGCATGTCCTGCATCGGCACAATCCCTTCGGCGCGTAATACAGATAAAGTCTCCAGGATGCGGTTAAACTGTCGTTCTCCCCGATCGGGCTGCAACAGCTCATTCGATTGCCCATAGGCCATCATGCCGACGGCGCGATCGCGACGGAGAAAGAATTGCGCCACCGAGGCTGCGATAGTCACGGTGTATTCCTCGGTCGATTCCTGCAGGCGAAACTTCTGCATCTTGAGCCAGCCGGGGATGTCGCCATGAGGCGGTGGCGGCGGGGCTGTCGACTGGCGGGGGGTGACATGACCATAAACCGACATATCGGGGATGACCCAGATATCGGCTAGAGGGTCCAGCTCGAACTCCTTCACTACCAGACGATCGCGCCGCGCCGTCGAACGCCAATGGATGCGATTGAAGCTGTCGCCCGGCTCATAGTCGCGGACACCGGAGGCGTTAGTGGTGATGTAATGGGTGCGGCGTCTCAAGGCGTCACCGCCCGGCAAGACGCCGACCGGCAGAGCGAACTGCTGAATCTCGAAGGTCATCGGAAAGACGACGACGTTGCTGGTCTGGGCCAAATCACGCTCAAGAGGAAACAGCCCGAACGGGTCGCTGGTGCGCAGGCGGATGGGGCCAAGCTGGTAACGGCCACGTTGCCGGCAAATAGTTGTCACGCGCCAACTGTAGCTCTGTTTCGCCCCCAGATTATTGACAACATGACTGGAATAATGATAGGGCAAATCCGAGAAGTCCCGCACTTCCAGCCACAGCTTGGGCACGATCGTCGTGTTGCGAACGGTGAATCGTTCTTCCAGCGGCCGCCCAACCTGGGTACGTCGCACACGGGTCACCCGCGAAAGATGAACGCCATTCAGCGTGATCCAGGCCCAGGCAAAGGAGATGACGAGCAGCAGACCCAGGAGATAGGCCAGCGTGAAGAGCAGGTCTCGGCCGGTCATTAAACCGGCCACAAAGGCCACCAGGGCCAGACCAAAGACGACGATTCGTCGCTGCCCCAGAAACGCGGCCATTTAAGCGTTCGCTTGCCGCCGGCCCACCTGCGCGCCGGGAACAGCGGTCTGGTCGATAATGTCCTGGACGATCTGCTCCGGCTCGGTGTCCTTGATGCGCGCCGCAGGACCGACGATGATTCGATGGCCAATAGCCGGACCGGCCAGCGCCTTGACGTCATCGGGTATCACGTAGTCGCGGCCGAGAACGGCCGCCCTCGCCTGCCCCAATCGGAAGATGGCCAGCGCGCCTCGCGAACTCGATCCGAGATACACATCCCGGTGGTCGCGAGTCTGGCGCACGATGTCGATGATGTATTCCTTCACCAGTCGATCGACATAGATGTCCTTCACCGCTTCCTGGGCGGCTCGCAGCTCATCGACGTCCACCACCTGTCCAAGCGTATTGACCGGATGCTGGTGTTGCTGGCGATCGAGTACCTCGATCTCCTCCTCCTTGCCGGGATAGCCGAGGCGGATACGTAACATGAATCGATCCAGTTGGGCCTCCGGCAGGGGAAACGTGCCCTCATATTCGATCGGGTTCTGGGTGGCCAAAATCATGAATGGCGGCTCGAGGGGATAGGTCGTCCCGTCGACGGTCACCTGGCGCTCCTCCATCGCCTCCAGGAGAGAGGATTGCGTCTTGGGCGTGGCACGATTGATTTCGTCCACCAGGATGATTTGGGCGTGGATTGGGCCAGGGCGAAACTCAAACTCACGGGTCTGCTGGTTGAAGACGGACACACCGGTCACGTCACTGGGCAACATGTCAGGGGTGAACTGGATGCGCTGGAATTTGCAGCCGACCGACTTGGCCAGCGATTTCGCCAGCACCGTCTTGCCGACGCCAGGTACATCCTCGATCAGGATGTGCCCCTGGCAAAGGAGGCCCAGTACGGTCAGCTGCACTGCCTGGTGCTTGCCGACCATGACATGTTCGACGTTCTCGATGATCTTGTTGGCGGTTGCCTGGATGTCTGCCACGTTAGCTACCTCGGATAGTTGATGGAGCCGGTCTCATGCCGGAAGATGCACGACGGCCGTCACCGTATTTTTAGAGCGCGAAGTATAGCACGCTTTTTCACAAGAGTAATTTTAGGAATGACTAACTCATGTTCGGGATAATCATGTTAGGAACCAAGTGCGTGGCTAAATCATCACCTCAAGACTATAATTCACGCTAGGAACTTCCGATAACGGCCCAATTATCAACTGTCCTTTCGCTATAAGGCCATTAACTGGTTTAATATACTTACAATCTCGACTACTCCGGCGATTGAAACCTGTTCCATATTCCTATATACTACGTATATCTTTTGTTGTCTTTTGTTGAGTTCTCACTACACAAGAGACCAACAAAAGAACCGCCAATAGGCGGCACGGGCTCCCAGGTAGCGCTTCATGGCCGGCAGCAGACCCGGCCTTTCGTACACTGGGTAGCATTTTCGGGCCTTTCCTTTTCTGGGGAAAGCCGCGCGGGAAGTCATCATGTTCAACTCAATTGATCTTCCCCATACCTTGCAAAAGCAGACCATTCTGGCCTTGAACAAGCTTGGCCGGACGGTCACATCCAGCCTGAAACTGGAGGATGTCCTGGAGCGCATCATGCTCGAGGTGACGGACCTCCTCCAGCCGGAAGGGGTCGCCATCCTCATGCCCGAGGGGACGGACCGGTTAAAGTTCGTCGCCGTCCACGGCTCCGGCGCGGTTCGCCTCAAGGATGTCACCATGCCCCTCGACGACGGTGTGGCCGGCTATGTGATGCGCACCGGCGTGGCTGCCTGGGTCAACGGCCGGGAGAGCAATGTCCCCGGTCTGGCTATCTATCGAGAGGTCGAGACCGTCAGCGAATTCCACACCCAATCATTGCTGGCCGCGCCCTTACTGCGCGAGGGCAAGGTCATCGGGGTGCTGGAAGCCGCGCACAGCCGGCCCGAACAATTAACAATCGACAGCTTGCCCGCGCTGGCGGCCGCGGCCAACTGGGCGGCCATCGCCATCGCCAACGCCCAACTCCACGAGCAGGCCCAGCGGCTGCGCGAGCAGCGGGCCTCGCTGGAGGAGCGCGCCCGGCTGGCGCGCGAACTCCACGACGTCGTCACCCAGTCCCTCTACAGCATGTCGGTGCTGGCCGGAGCGTGGCGGCGGCAGATCGAGTCGGGGCGACTGGAACCCGACAAGGAACATATCATCGAACTGGATGAACTGGTGCAGCAGGCCTTGCGCGAGGTCCGGTTGCTGGTCTATGAGCTTCGGCCGACGGAGCTTGAGGAAGAGGGTCTGCTGGGCGCGCTCTATCGCCGTCTGGAGACGGTCGAGCGACGGGCCGGAATCGAGGCCCGCCTGATCGTGACCGACGAGAGGGACGGAGCCATGCCGTCGCGGGTGGACGGCCGCGCCGCCACGGCCGACTTCTATCTCCTTCCGCCCGTCGTCGAGCTGGAGTTGTTCCGCATTGCCCAGGAGGCGTTAAATAACGTCCTCAAGCACAGCGGGGCCACTGAGGTGACCGTCCGCCTGCAACTGGGTGAGGAAACCCTGTCGCTGGAGATCAAGGATGATGGCCGCGGCTTCGATCCCGACACAGACCCGGAAGAGACGGGCTTCGGGTTGCTGGGCTTGCGCGAGCGGGCCGAGCAATTGGGCGGGTTAGCCTGCTTCGATTCATCGCCCGGCGCCGGCACAACCATTAGAATTTATGATATTCCTTACCGGTTCCCCAAAGCCGAGGAGATAATACCATCATGACATTCAGCCCAATTTACGACCACCGGCAATCAAGCCGGATCAATGTATTGATAGCCGACGATCACGCCATCGTGCGCCGGGGCTTGCGCACGCTCATCGCCGGGGAACCTGACATGGGGGTGGCCGGCGAGGCCACCAACGGATTCGAGGCCGTGGATCGCACCCGCGATCTGAAGCCGGACGTGATCCTGATGGACCTGGTGATGCCCGGCCAGGGCGGCCTGGAGGCTCTCACCCAGATCAAGTCCGAGAATCCCGACGCCCGCGTGCTGATTCTGACCAGCTTTGGCGAGAACGAGCGCGTCTTTTCGGCCATTCGCGCCGGTGCCGCGGGCTATCTGCTGAAAGATGCCTCGCCCGAGCAACTGTTGCAAGCCATCCACGATGTCTATAACGGCGAGTCCCATCTGCACCCGACGATCGCTCTCAAGATGCTGCGGGAGCTGGATAATCCGACCTCGTCCGCCGACCAGGCGCTGACCGACGATCCGCTGACGGACCGGGAGGTCGGGGTGTTGCGGCTGGTGGCCCAGGGGATGAGCAATCAGGAGATCGCCGGGCTGCTGTCCATCAGTGAGCGCACCGTGGGCAATCACATCGGCAGCATCTTGCGCAAGCTGCATCTGGCCAATCGCACCCAGGCCGCGCTCTATGCCCTGCGGCAGGGGCTAATCGACATCAACACCGCCGACACCAACGGTAATGGCGGCGCTATCGCCTGACCGGGCCGGGAGTTTATCGTTTTATGGCCAAGCCTGTCATCCTGGCCCTCGATGACGAACCCCAGGTATTGAACGCCGTCGGTCGCGACCTGCGCACCCATTTCGGCAACGACTATCGCATCGTCAGCCTCAGCAACGGCAAGGCCGCGCTCGAGGCCCTCGACCAGCTGAAGCAACGCAACACGCCGGTGGCCCTGTTCCTCGTCGACCAGCGCATGCCGGAGATGACCGGCGTGGAATTTTTGGCCGAGGCGCAGCGGGTTTTCCCCGACGCGCGCAAGGTGCTGCTGACGGCCTACGCCGACACCGAGGCGGCCATCGCCAGCATCAACCGCGTGGGCCTCGACTACTACCTCATGAAGCCCTGGGACCCGCCGGAGGAGCATCTCTATCCGGTGCTCGACGACCTGCTGGGCGACTGGTGGGCCACCCACCCCCTGCCCTTCGAGGGCATTCGCGTGGCGGGCACGCTGTGGTCGCCGTCGTCGCATCATGTCAAGGACTTTCTGGCCCGCAACCGCATTCCCTACCAGTGGCTCGACCTCGACAAGGACGCCGAGGCCCGCGCCACCGTGGAAACTCTCGCCGGCGGCGGCGGGGTGAAGCTGCCGGTCGTTTTCTTCCCCGACGGCACGACGCTGATCGAGCCGAACCTGACCGATTTGGCCATGAAGGCGGGCTTGCAGACCTCGGCCACGGCCCCGTTCTATGACCTGATCATCATCGGCGGCGGTCCGGCGGGGCTGGGCGCGGCCGTCTATGGCGCGTCGGAGGGGCTGTCAACGGTCATGATCGAGCGACAGGCCACGGGCGGCCAGGCCGGAACCAGCTCGCGCATCGAGAACTATCTGGGCTTCCCCAAGGGGCTGAGCGGCTCGGACCTGGCGACGCGCGCTGTGGCCCAGGCGCGACGGCTGGGGGCGGAGATTTTGACCGCGCGCGAGGTCGTCGGCGTGCGCGTGGAGGATCCCTATCGCTACGTCATGCTCAACGACGGCACCGAGTTGGGCTGCCGGGCGCTGGTGGTGGCCGGGGGCGTCACCAACCGGAGGCTCGACGCGCCGGGGGTGGAGCGGCTGACCGGCGCGGGCATCTACTACGGCGCGGCGCTGACCGAGGCCGCTTTCTATCGCGGCGAGCATATGTGCGTCATCGGCGGGGCCAATTCGGCCGGGCAAGGGGCGATGTTCTTCTCCCGCTACGGGTCGAAGGTGTCGATGCTGGTGCGCTCGTCATCGCTGAGCATCAGCATGTCGCAGTATCTCATCGACCAGATCGCCGACACGCCCAATATCGAGGTGCTGACGCGCCGCACGGTGACTGAAGTTCACGGCCAAAACCGGCTGGAGGCGATCTCCGTGCTGAATCAGGAGACGAATGAGCTATCGCGCATCGACACCCCGGCGCTGTTCCTGTTCATCGGCGCGGTGCCCCATAGCGCGTACCTGGCCGGGGTCGTGGAGCGCAACTCGGCAGGCTTCATCCTGACCGGGCCGGACCTGCTGGTTGACGGCAAGCGGCCGAAGGGCTGGAAGCCGCAGCGCGACCCGTTCCTGCTGGAGACGAGCGTGCCCGGCATTTTCGCCGCCGGCGATGTGCGCAACGGGGCGACGCGCCGGGTGGCTGCGGCCGTTGGCGAGGGGGCCAACGTCATCAGCCAGGTTCACCAATATTTACAGACGGTCTAGGAGTAGCGCGGGCGGGGTCATCCCTCCCGTCCGACGACCCGCGGGAAGATGGCGTGGGCAAAGGCGACGGCCGCGCCCACTTCCAGCAGGCGGCCGATGATGAGCGCCCAGGGCGACAGCCGCAGCGCCGGCCCCAGCGAAGCCAGCAAGACGCCCGCGTTCAGCAGCACCACAGCCACATAAGCCCCGTTCGTGTTGCCCCGACGAGGCGCCTTCCAGAAGCGGGGCATGATCCAGAAGGCCATCCCCAGGGTGAATTGCGCCACCCAGCCCATCAGCAGCCACTCGATGTGGGCCGGCAGCCACGACCACAGCGCCGGGTGGATCGGCTGCCCCTTGTGGGCCAGCAGCAGCGCCCCCAACGTGAAGCCCGCCAGCAGGTAGCCGAAGGCCAGTTTGATGTACCATTGACTCAGCTTCGGCATGGCTAATCTCCCCGATACCGTTCCTTGATGCGATACCAGGAGTTGTAGACGAAGATGACGGCCGCCAGCCACTGGAGAACGGCCGAGACCACCAGCCCCCAACCCCACACACCTCGCGGGTTCATGGCGTTCAGCGGCTCGCACAGCACGCGCAGCAGCAGGCCGGCGTTGAGCAGGATGTAGGTGGCCCAGGCCAACCTTTCGCTGCCGCGCGGCCGGGCGCGGGTGACGATGGGGAACATCCAGAAGATGACGCCGAAGATCATCTGCGTCACCCAGCCGACCATGATCAGGTGAAAGAATACGGGGGATGAGTAGGCCAGCCAGAGGGGCAGCTGCACGACCATCCCCGACGCCAGGCCGATGCCCAGGAGCATGGCTACGGCCAGGTAGACGAAGGCGGTTTTGATGAACCAGCGAGTTTGTAGAGGCATGACGAATAACGAATGACGAATGACGAATGACGAATGACGAATGACGAATGACGAATGACGAATGACGAATGACGAATGACGAATGACGAATGACGAATGACGAATGACGAATGACGAATGACGAATGACGAATGACGAATTGGGGAATCCTTTAGGTTGTGAGGTCGGGGAGGGCGGGGGATTCCTTGCGGCCGAAAAGAAGGAGAGCGAGGGCCACCAGCACCGGGCCGAGGGTGGCGCAGGCGGCGGCATGCAAAGCCCATATCCCGCCCAGCTCCGGCGGCCAAATGCCGCTGAGCGGGAACAGCGACAGCACCAGCAGCGTGACCGCAAGGGTCATCCAGCGGCGACCGGGCACGCCCCACTGCCGCTCGGCGGCGGCGAACAGCCCCAGCGTGACGAACCCCAGCAGCATGATATGCAGGTAGGGCACGCGCAGCTGGACGCTCTCCACCCATTTGGCCGTGGCCGGGAGGAGCAGGCCGGACAATATCAGGCACTTGGCCGCCAGATAGACCAGAGGCACGCGCCAGGCCTTGCCGCTCCAGGTCTCGCCCGCGGCCGTTCCGGCGGTGCTGCTCCACAGGGCGATGATATTGCCCAGCGTGCCCAGAACCACCAGCAGACCGCCCGCGCCGGCCACCCAGCGCAGCGACGGCGGCACGGCCGTGACCGGCAGGAGCAGCAGAAAGATGAGCGGCAGCCCGACGACCATCATATCGCCGCTGATCCGCGCCCAGGGATGCCGCCCCGCGTCGGGCATGGCGGCATAGGCCAGCCCCAGGACGGCCAGCACAAACCAGCCCTCGGTGAACAGGTCGAGAAAGACGTGGGAGAGGGCGATGCCGACCAGCGGGTTGTCGGAGCGCGCCCCCATGCCGAGGATGCCCAGCGTGGACAGCAGCAGAAAGACGACGGCGGCGTTCATCAGCCACAGCGCCCGTGTCATGGGCGCGCCCCACAGCTGCCGGAAATAGACGGCGGCGAAGACGTACCAGGCGATGACGCACAGCGTGGCGGCGATGGCCGCGGGCGGCACGGACGCCCCGCCGATTTGGGCCGGGCCGTAGCCGTAGAGAATGAACAGCACGTAAGCGGGCAGCCCCAGCAGGATGACGACCGGGATGATGCGCCGCAAGCCGCGCCCCGGCGGCCGCCCCGTCAGGCGCGGCAGCTGCACGGCCATGAGGGCCATGATGGCCGGGGTGGCCCAGCTGAAGAACATCAGGTGCGAATGGGCGTGGCGCACATTGGCGTAGCTCAGTCCGGCCATGCCGTAGAGCACGCCGAAGCGCAGGAACGCCCCGGTGGACCCGGCCAGCGCGAAGCAGCCCAAAGCGGCGAAGAAATATTTGTGATACATTGACATAATGAAAGGAGAGAGCCGGAGATCGACGGACCGCAATCAGCCCACGGTCGTCAGCTCCCGCGAATAGGACGACAGCGAGCGGCCGCCGTCGGCCGTGGCCACCATGTTGTCCTCGATGCGCACACCGCCGCGACCCGGCAGATAGATGCCCGGCTCGATGGTGAACACATTGCCGGGGGCGATGGGCGCCAGGTTGACCGGGCTCATGTCCGGCGGCTCGTGGATCTCCAGCCCCAGCCCGTGGCCGGTGCGATGGATGAAAAAGTCGCCATAGCCGGCGGCCTCGATGACGTCGCGGGCGGCGCGGTCGACCTGCTGCCCGGTGACGCCGGGCCGCACGGCGCGACGGCCGGCCTCGTTAGCCTGCCGGGTCACCTCATAGATGGTGCGCAGCTCGTCGTCGATGTCGCCCACGGCGAAGGTGCGCGTCAGGTCCGACGGATAGCCGTCGACATAGGCCCCCCAGTCGATGACCAGCAGGTCGCCGGCGCGAATCGGCCGGTCGGTGGGCATGGCGTGGGGCGAGGCGCTGTTAGGTCCGGCGGCGACGATGGGGCTGAAGGACAGGCTCTCGGCCCCGGCGGCCAGCAGCTCCTGGGTCAGCATGGCGGCGATGTGGCGCTCGCTCAGGCCGATCTTGATGCGCGACACGATCCGCTTGAGCGCCTTTTCGGCCACGGCGATAGCCCGCTCCATGGCGGCGATCTCGGTCGCGTCCTTCACCGAGCGCAAGGCCGACAACGCCGGCTCGGCCGGGGCGATCTGCAATCCCGGCGCGTAGCGTTGCAGCAGTTGCAGCTCCAGCACGCGCATATGCAGCATCTCCACGCCCAGCATGTAGTCGGCCAATTCCAGACGGGGGCAGGCCTGCTGGAACGCGCTTTGATACCCATCGGCATCGTTCCAGTCGAAGATGCGGTCGTCGGGGATGCCGGCGGCGCGAGCCTTCATCGCCTCCAGCGTGGGGATGATGATGGCCGGGTCGTCGTCGGCGGGGATGAACAGCAGCGTCGGCCGCTCGCTCACGTGGGTGGTGATGCCGCTGATGTAGAACAGGTTCGGCCCCGGCATCAGGGCCAGCCCGTCGAGGCCGTGGGCCACGATCTGTTCAGTCAGACGCTCCAGACGTTGGGAATTCATTCGGCTTCGATCTCCAGTAGGGCCAGGCCCGCCGGGACGGAGTCGCCCGGCGCGCAATGGATGTGGGTTACGCGGCCGCCATAGGGGGCCTGAATGGGGATGACCATCTTCATCGACTCCAGCAGGATGAGCTTGTCGCCCGCAGCCACGAGGTCGTCCACGGCCACGAGGATCTGGGAGACGACGGCGGGGATGGTGGCGGCCAGCGAGCCGGGGGCGTCGTCGCGCGCGGCGGCCGTCCGGCGCACCCGCGTCGCTGTCAGCGCGCGGCCGTCGATCCACAGGCGGCGAGCATCACCCTGTCGCGCCCCGGCCAGTCGCACGCGCCGCGTCGTGCCGTCCGAATGGCGGATCTCCAGCAGCAGGCGGCCGTTGTCGCGATGGAGCAAGGTGACCTGGGTTGCGAGCGAACCATCGCCAACGTGGAACCGGTCGCCCTGGCGCGTGACGTCAAATTCGCGCTCTTCGTCGCCAATGCGGAGGTGGACGTGGGTCATGGATTGGATTGTAACTCAAAGTGGCGCAAGCTGTTAACTTGCCAGCTCCCTCACCGCCTTCACCATATCCTCCTCCCGGCTCATGGTGAACCCCAGCTTCTCGCTGATCTCGATCATGCCGCGATTCTCCGGCAACATCCAGGCTACGGCCCGCTTGATGCCCTCATCGTGGCCGAATGTCAGCAGGTTCTGCAGCAAGTGCGTGCCCACCCCGCGCCGCTGGAAGTCGTCGCGCACCAGCATGGCGAACTCCGCCTCCTCCGGGTTGGGCAGCCGCGTCAGACGACCCACGGCCACGATCTCCTGCTCGCCCGTCTCCGGGTTCGGCCATTCGACCACCAGCACGATGGCCCGGTCATAGTCAACATAGCAGATGCGTGTCAGTCGCTCGTGCTCCACACGCTGGTCGAGATTGAAGGCCCGGAAATAGCGCAGATAGACGCTCTCCTCGCTCAGCTTCTCATGAAAGCGCACCATCTTCGGCTCGTCCTCGGGGCGAATCGGCCGCAGGATGAACGACTCGCTGACCTTGTTGCGGAACTCCTTGACATAATGCGTCGGGTAGGGGCGGATGGCCAGCCGCGGCAGTTCCTCCTCCTTGACCTCCGGCTCATAAAGCACCACCCGCGCGTCGAGGGCGATGATCTGCTCGTGGGAGACGAACAGCGGGTTGATGTCGATCTCCTTGATCCAGCGCTGCTCGACCACCAGCTGGCTGAAGCGCACCATGATCTTGTCCAGTTCGGCCAAATCGACCGGCGGCCGCCCCCGCACCCCCTTCAGCGCCTCGTAGATCTTCGTGCGCGACATCGTCAGGCGGGCCAGCGTCGTGTTTAGCGGCGGGATGGCCAACGCGCGGTCCTTGTACACCTCCACCAGCGTGCCGCCCGTGCCGAACAGCACCACCGGCCCAAACTGCGGGTCGGGGCTGGAGCCGACGATCAACTCATACCCCTCCTTCAGGTTCAGCATGGGCTGCACCGTCGCCCCCAGGAAGTCGGCCGTGCTGTACTTCTCGGCCACGGCCGCCTCCATCGTCGTGAAGGCATGGCGCACCTCGTCGTCGGTCGACAGGTCGAGGCGCACCCCGCCCACGTCGGTCTTGTGGGTGATGGTCTCCGAATTGAGCTTCAGGACGACCGGGTAGCCGATCTCGCGGGCGATCTCCACCGCCTCGCGGGCGTTGTGGGCCAGGCGCGTCGGCGTGGTGGGGATGTCATAGGCCTCCAGCACCTGCTTCGACTCATACTCGGTCAGGATGGTGCGGCCGCCGGCGCGAATCTGGTCCAGCATCTCGCGTGTCAGGTAGTGCTTGAAGCCCGTCTCGCCGAAATCCTCGGCCAGTTCCGGCGTCTGGTAGAGCGCGGTCAGCCGTCGCTGGTAGCGCCACATATAATTGAAGGTCTGCGCTGCCGTGTCGGGATAGGCGAAGGTGGGGATGTTGGCCTTGTTGAGCAGGGCGATGCCGCTGCTGACCTCCTCGCCGCCCATCCAGGAGGCCAGGATCGGCTTGCCGTAAGCATGGCCGGCCGGGCGGGCGAAATGGTCGGCCAGCACGCGGGCCGTCTCGGTGGGGTTGGTCATGGCTTGCGGGGTCAGGATGACCAGCGTGCCGTCGCTGTCGGCGTCGTTGATGGCGATCTCGATGGCCTTCTCGTAGCGCTCGGCGTCGGCGTCGCCCAAGATGTCGATGGGGTTGTTGTGGCTCCAGGCCTCCGGTAGTAGCTCGTTATATTGAGCCATGGCCGCCTCGGACACCGGCGCCAGCTTGCCGCCGCCGGTCACCAGGGCGTCGGTGGCCAGCACGCCGGGGCCACCGGCGTTGGTGACGATGGTCAGGCGCGGGCCAAGCGGTCGCGGCTGCTTGCTGAGCACCTCAGCCATGTTAAACAGGTCGGAGATGGAATCGACCCGCAGGACGCCGGAGCGACGGAAAGCGGCGGCCAGCACCTCATCGCCGCCGGTCAGCGAGCCGGTGTGGGACGCGGCCGCCCGCGCCGCCTCTTCCGTGCGGCCGGGCTTGATGACGATGATCGGTTTGGTCAGGGCCACCTCGCGCGCCGCCGTCAGGAAGGAGCGGGCGTTGCCGATGGACTCCATGTAGATGACGATGCTCTTGGTGTTGGGATCATCGCCGAGGTAGTAGATGAGGTCGCCCCAACCTACGTCGAGCATGGAGCCGATGGAGACGAAGGCGCTGAAGCCGACGTTCTCGCGGAAGCTCCAGTCCAGCACGGCCGTCAGCAGCGCGCCCGACTGGCTGATGAAGCCCACCGAGCCGCGCCGGGCCATCGTGCTGGCGAAGGTGGCGTTTAGCCCTGTGACGGGATTCATGATGCCCAGGCAGTTGGGGCCGACGATGCGCAGATTGCCCGTCCGGGCGATCTGGAGGATCTTCTGCTCCAGGGCTGCCCCCTCGGGGCCGGTCTCCTTGAACCCGGCGGAGATGATGACGGCCGCGCGCACGCCCGCGTCGACGCATTCCTGGATGATGGCCGGGACGGTCTTAGCCGGGGTGACGATAACCGCCAGATCGACCTGGTCGGGGATGGCCGCCACGCTGGGGTAGGCCTTGATGCCCAGGATGCTGTTGCGCTTGGGGTTGACCGGGAAGATGGTACCGCCGAAGGAGGTGGAGATGAGGTTCCAGACGATGGTGCGGGCTACGCTGCCCGCCCGCTCGGTGGCCCCGATGACGGCCACGCTGCGCGGCTTGAACATCACTTCCAGGGGGTTTTGTTCCATGCGCAACACGTTATGGGCCGTGCTGCGGGTTATATTTTTACTCATATGGCTTCTCCCAGATGGGCCGATTGCTCACCGACCAAACTGATCGGATTGTAAATCCCAGAACGGCCCTTCCAGGCCGATTCCGGCGAAGATGGCGCGGATCTCGTCCGGCCCGGGCCGCCGCGCCTCGGGATCGAGCCGGTTGCTATACCAGACGACCGCCAGTCGCCCCAACTGCTCCAATGGAACCAGCGGCCGCCGGGGCAACCCCCGCGCCGCGCACCAAAGGTTCACATTTTCTTCCGACCGGAAGAACAGGATCGTCGCTCAGGTGAAGACGATGTCCTTCCACCAATGGACAGCCGGGATGGCAAAGTGGGCCACACACGCCGCGGGCGCCGGCCCATCTGGACCCACCTCCAGCCGAATCGGCTCGTGGCTCCATCCGCAGCGAGTCTCAACGACACCCGGCTTGTGGAGCGCGGCCGGCACGCCCAGCGCATCCCAGGCGCAGTTGGCAAAGTAGCTACGGCCGTCCACGTGGACACGATGCTCTGTCGGCACGCCGGAAAAAGGCATCGCCATGCGAATCGTCTCGCCGTCCGGCTCCAGAACCAGCATGTGCCGCTCATGGAGACGCCCAAAGGCAGCGTGCACGGCCGACGGCGACGCCCCCATTTGCCCGGCCACCTCAGCCACCGTGGGCATGCGGGTCGTCTCGACGACGGCGCGGTAGATCGCCTGCTTGACTTTCATGTCAAAGTCCATGGTCCTCTCCTTGAGCGCGGGAACGATCCTGATGCTGTTATTCGAAACCGGCTGAAGCCGGTTGCCGCCCGACTGGTGCCGCCTGTAGCATAACCTGTCCAGGTTGTGGACGGCGACGAAGACGCAAGCCGGCCGGCTTGCGCTACAGCTACGGGTTCGTTATGTTAAGCCAAGCGACGCGAGAACTTCATCGTACTGAAATTGGTTGAGGCGGCCGTGTTCCAGCAGAATGCCCAACAGCTCGGGCAGCCGCGTGACCGCGTGCAGGCGGTAGCCCTGGCTCTCGATGGTGGCCCGCCCGCCCTGCTCCCGATCGATGAGCACCACCGCGTCGTGCACCTTTAACCCGGCAGCCTTCAGCGTGGCGATGGTCTCCAGGATGCTGTCGCCCGACGTGACGAGATCGTCCACGACCACGACCGTCTGGCCGACCGACCATTGCCCCTCGATGTTCTTGCCGGTGCCGTAGCTCTTGGCCGTCTTGCGGGGGTAGATGAGCGGCTTGTCGGTGTCGAGGCACAGGGCGGTGCCGATGGGCAGCCCGGCCAGCGGGGTGGCGGCCAGCAGGTCGTACTCCAGCTGATCGAGCGCGACCCGATAGGCGGCCGTGGCCTCGCGCAACGCCTGCGGGTAGGACACCAGCAGCCGCAAATCGATGTAGATGCGCGATTCGCGGCCGCTGTGCAGCCGAAATCGCCCAAAGCGGATCGCGCCGATCTCGTGCAGGGTCAGGGCCAGGGTTTCCAGGGACATGGTCATGAAGCCCTATTCTAGCAGAGCGGAAAGAAAAGGGTTAACCTAAACAGGGCATTTCCAAAGTCAGAGCAAAGCGAGGGACATGGTGAGTTTTGCGTCAAACACACGTTGGGCAAATGCAAGATTGGTGAAGCCCAACTTGCTAACCAGGCCGATGATGAAGTTATTCAA
>JAGOZU010000145.1 GCA_018058545.1 Promineifilum sp.
CTGGGAGCAGGTTGATATGGACAAGGGCACAGTCCTCGATTATCCCGGTCTGTCGGCCGAGCGACTGCTCTATTGGCAGAAGCGGGCCTTCCGCGAGTGGGCCTTGAGGCCGGGACCGATCATGACCTATATGAAGATGCTTCTCTCAGACCCATCCACGCTGCGCAATGCGCTGAGTGTCGGATTTCAGCACTTGAATTGGGTTTCCACCGACACGGGTTCCCCGAACGGACTGGCTTCTTAACCGGATAATGGGCGATAGCGTAACCGTGACGGCAGATACCAAACAGGCTGGCCATACCTTATATACATTCGTCGAGAGCCGTCGGTTCGCCTGGTTGAATCTGGCCTGTGCCCTGGTGGCAGCTGTGCTCTGGTACACCAGCGGCGGTCGTCTGGGGGCGTGGCCGTTGCTGGTGGGTTTGCTACCCTGGGGCATCCGCTTGGCGGCCGGTCGTTCTCCGTTCAAACAGACCCGATTTGACCCCCTTCTGTGGCTGTTCCTGATTAGCGCGGCCGTCAGCGCATCGATATCGTATAACCATCCTGATGCCTGGGGGAAGTTCTGGCTGATCGCCGGGGCCATCATCCTGTATTACGCATTTGCCGGGCAGCGCGCCCCCAATATCTGGCCAATCATCACGGGGCTGGCCATTGCCGGCGGCGCGGTCGCGATTTATTTTTTGGCGACTCACGATTGGTCCGCAATACCCGCCAAAATCGAGGCAATCAACCGGGTCGGACTTCAGTGGATGCAACTGCGACCCGCGGCGCTGGGAGGGCTTCACGGTCTGCATCCGAATGTTGCCGGTGGCCTGATGGCCACGCTCTTTCCGTATGCCCTGGCCTCGGCCATGCGCGGCTTCCGCAAAGGTCGCGGGGGGATGCTGACGGCGGCCGGCCTGGCCGGGATCCTGATGAGCGTCGGTCTGGTATTTACTACTTCCAGAGGCGCCTGGCTGGCATTGGCCGGTGGGATAGTGGCCTGGGCGATGTGGGTGGGGGCGGATCAACTCGCCGAGACGCTCTATTTGTCGCGGCGGAAGGTTTTTGGTTTGGCGATACTCCTGTTTTTGGGGCTGTGCCTGGCGGTAGTATTGATGACGTCCGGCAGCTTATCCGGGATGCTCGAGAACCTTCCCGGGCCGGACAGCGCGGGCAGTCGCCTGGAGATCAGCCACGATACTCTGGGCCTGGTCGGGGACTTCTGGATGACCGGCGGAGGGCTTGACTCATTTGACGGCCTCTATTCGCAGTATATTCGGGTCATCCCGTATCATTCTCTCATCCATAGCCATAATCTGTTCCTCAATGTCGCCGTCGAACAGGGTTTCATCGGTCTGGCGGTGTTGATCGCCATGCTGTTATTGGCATTTTGGTGGCTCATCGATCCTCATCGATCCGGCTATCGCCGCTCCATTCATGGATTTTCTCTGGTCAACGGCGCGACCCTGGCCGCATTGGTTGCCATCTGTTTGCATGGTCTGGTCGATGATCCTCTTTATGGCAGCCGGGGGGTGTTGCTCCTTTGGTTGCCTCTGGGATTGGCGGCCTGCCTGTTCCCCCTGCGGAAGAACTGGATTGAAACCCTTCATGCGATCGATCCGCCGGCACGAATCGCTATCGGTGTCGGTTTTGCGTTGGTTGCCGCGCTGTTGATTATCTTCAAGGGGCCGATCATGTCTTCCTGGCAGAGTGATCTGGGCGCGTTGGAGATGGCCCGGATTGAATTGAGGGGCTACCCGACGGGCCAGTGGAGCGACGGCCGCGAAGTAGTCGAGCTTGGATCAGCCCGGGCGCGCTTCGAACGGGCATTGCAGTATAATGCCGACAATCGAACTGCCTTGCATCGCCTGGGTTTGATGGCGATGCTCGAGCGTGACTATGAGTCAGCTAAAGAATATCTCTACCCCGCCTACTTGCTGGATCATGGCCACCAGGGGATACGGAAAGCGCTGATGTATTCCTACGTCTGGTCCGGTGACATACCTCGGGCATTGCCCCTGTTAAAGGAATTTCCCGAAGCGACGGCGGAACTTGGTGTCTATGAATGGTGGTGGGAGCAACAGGGCTTTCCCCACTTGAGTCAGTTGGCCGAGGATGCTCGCAGTCAACTACAGGCGTTGATCTCTCAACCATGATATATGAACTATAAGAAGATCCTTGTTGCTTTCTTAACCATGCTGTTCTTCTCAATGTGGTCAGGCGTTTTGGCCCAGGACAGCATAGACTGGGCTTCGCCAATGAATCTGTCTCGATCAGGGGCATCCACCGCGCCCCAAATGGTTCTGGATAGTAATGGCCTTTTCCATGTCTTGTGGGAAGATGAGATCGACGGTTTTGTTTACTCAACCGGAGGGCCTAATGGTTGGTCGGGGCCTCGGGTTGTCGAGTTGCCTTTTTTTACCCGGCGCAACTACACGGAATTGCCGGAAAGAGCGCCCACACCCCGTTTTACTCCCCGGCTTGTGGCTGACCAACACGGGTCTATCCATGCCTTATGGATCGATAATGTGAGCAGCCCGAACGGAACTCTCTATCACAGTGTCGTATCGGCGAACTCGTTTTCTCAATATGATGCATGGTCTGTACCCCAAGCACTGGAGGATGGCGCTGCCGGCCCGACAGCCGCCGTTAGCGCTTCAGATCTTCACCTGGTATACGCGCGGCGACTGGATACACCTGAACGACCGGCCGGTATCTATTATCAGCGGTTATCCTTGTCAGGCGGGAATTGGGCTGGCGGTCACATGCTCTATCAGTCCCGTTATTTGCGCGGGCTTTCGACCGATTTGGTGAATATCAGCATAGCTGCCTTGACGGATGGCCGGCTTTTCGCCGCCTGGGAGGATGTTGGCCGGGAGATGATCTTCGTCAGCCAATCGGACGACAATGGAGGCTCCTGGGGGGCCCCTCTCGAGGTTGACCGGCGCTCGATCGATGATGCCTCCGATGCTGTCGGACCGAGCGGTGTCACCGTGGGTGGGCTTGGTGCTCAGGCAGTTCTGACATGGTCCGCCGGACACCAATCCGGTCTGTCCTGCACGCAATACTATCGCGCCCTGGCTGATGATGGGACTTCATGGTCGTTGCCTCAAATTGTGCCAGGTTTGAATGGTTGCCTGTCTTCCGCCCAATTCTTTAATGACGACACCTCTCTTTACTTGTTCGGCACGATACTGCAACCGGGCGCACAGCCCAATACCCCCACTTCAACTTATCTGATAGCATGGGACGGCATGCGCTGGAGCGATCCCCAGTTGCAAGGCGATCTTGCCGGACTCCGGAATCCGGAGACAAACCAGACCATCGCCTTGTCCTGTCTGGATGTCGAAGGTCGCTTCAATCAGGTGAACGTGGTGGGTTGTGACCTTGGTGTGGGAGGCGATATCTGGTGGACAACCCGTTCGCTCGGTGATTCGTCTGAGTGGTTTCCTCCGCCGTCCCTATGGCAAGGGCCGGATACGATAGCGACGGCCCAGGAGCCGGTAGTTGCTGTGCAGATGCTCACTGACGACTCCGGAGGCAGCCATGCCTTCTGGTTTGAGCCTGGACTGCCACAGATATTTCACTCCCGATGGGATGGCACGACCTGGTCTTCGGCGACACCGGTAATCACCACGGCGGATGAGAAGATCGAAGAGATCGCTGTAGCCGGCAGGGGCGGCCGCCTGTTTATGGTTTATAGTGATAGTAAAGGATTGCAATTCGCACAGGCCGATGTCGATCGCCCCACTGAGTGGTCTACTCCGCTTATGCTGACGAGCGATCAACCCGATGCCCGATACCCGTCTGTATTGTTGACCCGCGGTGGGGAATTGCTCGTCACCTACGCTGTTGTTCTCAACGAGCCGCGCGGTGTGTATCTGTTGCGTTCGACCAATTTGGGAGAATCCTGGTCTGCACCGGCCTGGATTTTCGGCGGCGCGGCCGCGGGATGGGCGGCGGTTGGGCAACCCCGGTTGACCGAGACAACGACTGGACGGCTCCACGCTCTATGGTCACAGCGCGCTCTTCCCCCGGAGAATACGCAATTAGGGGCGGTCTACAGCTTTTCTGACGACGGTGGGATGACCTGGTCGTCGCCGAATTCAGTCATCAACTCCCCGATTACATGGGCTTCCTTGCAAGGGCTCGGCGAACGGGTGGTGAATCTTCTTTGGGCCGAAGTGACTAATCAGCGGGTTGTGTTATGGCACTCTCGATCGGCCGACAACGGGGCGACATGGGCCGGGAAGTCGCAAGTCGGCAGCCTTGGTCTGGGCGATTTCCCGGCGTCGACATTCGACCCGTCCGGGCAACTCCACCTCCTTGGCCTTGACGATGGCCGGCTTCTGAGCTGGACGTTCGATGGAGCCAATTGGCAGGCGGCCGAACCGTTTGCCGTCAATCTCCCTGATGGCGGGCAGCTTGACGCGGTTGTCGATACTGCCGGTCGGCTGGTCACTGTCTATGGCCCCGCTATGCCGGGCACGGCCGATGGACAGGAAACGGACGCTCTCTTTGGGATGGTTCGTCCGCTGGATATACCTGCCGAGGCTTTGCCCACCCCGCCGCCACCTCCGCCGACGGCCACGCCGGAGCCGACGGCCGCGCCAACCGGCACCCCCGAACCCACACCCACCGTCATCGTGCCGACCGCCCCGGATGAGAATCCGCTGGCGGCCGTGCCGGGGGCAAACAGCCGGGTTGGGCAACTGGCACTGGCGGCCATTCCGGCGGCATTGGTGGTGCTGGTGGTTGTGGCGATTGCGCTGCGGGCAGTGAGGATGGGGAGAAAATGATCGTCGTCATTTGATATGGCGTTGTTTGACCATATGGAAACCGGAATCGAAACACAATCACCGCCGGCATCCATGCCGACATCCGTACTGGTTATCGAGCCGTCTCGCGGCTGGATGTCGCTGCAACTGGATCGCCTCTGGCATTATCGCGAGTTGCTCTATTTCCTTGTCTGGCGCGACGTGAAAGTGCGTTACAAGCAGACGGCGCTGGGCGTGGCCTGGGTCTTGTTGCAACCGTTGCTGACGACGCTGGTGTTCACTGTTCTCTTTGGCTTGCTGCTCAAGGTTCCGTCGGGCGACATACCTTACCCCATTTTTGCTCTGACCGGTCTCATCGCCTGGCAATACTTTGCCGGGTCGCTGACGCGGGCGTCGAGCAGTCTGGTAGGCAGCGCCAATCTCATCACCAAGGTCTACTTCCCGCGGCTGATCATCCCTGTCTCCGGCGTTCTGGGCGGCCTGGTCGATTTCGTCATCGGGCTGGGATTACTGTTGGTTTTGATGTTCGTCTATCGTTATCCACTGACGCCGGCCGTGCTCCTGCTGCCCGCCTTCCTGCTATTGGCGATGGCTACGGCGTTGGGCTTTGGGCTTTGGCTGGCGGCGCTGAATGTGAAATATCGCGACATCAACTACCTCGTGCCGTTTATGGTACAGATCTGGCTCTACGTCACGCCGGTGGCCTTCGGCAGCACGCTCATCCCGGAGCGCTATCGCTGGCTGATGGGGCTGAACCCGATGACCGGCGTCGTCGAGGGGTTTCGCTGGGCGCTGCTGGGGCAGGAGCCGCCGGGGCGATTGTTCGCGCTGGCGGTGGTCATCACGCTGACCGTGCTGGTGACGGGCCTGATCTTCTTCCGGCGCACGGAGCGCACCTTTGCCGACATCGTCTGATTTATTATGAGTGACATCGCCATCCGGGTTGAGAACCTGAGCAAACAGTACACCATCGGCCGCGCCCGGGAACGCCATGATACCCTGCGTGACGCCCTGGCCGGGGTCTTCCGGCGCAACGGGTCAGGCGGCGCGACCGAGACCTTTTGGGCGCTGAAGGACATCTCGTTCGAGGTGAAGCGTGGCGAGGTGGTGGGCATCATCGGCCGCAACGGGGCGGGCAAGAGCACGCTGCTCAAGGTCTTGTCGCAGATCACCGAGCCGACGAGCGGCCGGGCCGAGATCCACGGCCGCGTCGGCTCCCTGCTGGAAGTCGGCACCGGCTTCCACCCCGAGCTGACCGGGCGGGAGAACATCTATCTCAACGGGGCTATCCTGGGTATGCGCCGCGAGGAGATCGCCCGCAAGTTCGACGAGATCGTCGCCTTCAGCGAGATCGAGAAGTTCCTCGACACGCCGGTGAAGCGCTACAGCAGCGGCATGTACGTGCGGCTGGCCTTCGCTGTGGCCGCCCACCTGGAGCCGGAGATCCTGCTGGTGGATGAGGTGCTGGCGGTGGGGGATGCGGCGTTTCAGAAGAAGGCGCTGGGGAAGATGGGGGATGTG
>JAGOZU010000015.1 GCA_018058545.1 Promineifilum sp.
TATCGCGTTTACTGGATTCAGCAGAACAAGGGAACGGAGTTGGGGGAACGCGCCGAAAACAATCAATTCGCCTTGGTGACGACTGACGCGCCCCGTGGCGTCATCTTCGATCGCCGAGGCTTCCCGCTGGCCATCAACACACCGAGTTTCAACGTCACCATCACCCCCGCCTTCCTTCCACCCGATGGCAGCGACGAGCGCGAAGGTGTATTCGAGCGGCTCTCCCTGCTGACCGGCGTGCCCCTGACCAACACCGTCCAGCAGGAAATGCTCATCGCCTCGGCTGATCCGGCGCTGGTCAGCACCTATACGCGCTTGGCCGAAATCTACGGCGCGTCAGCCCAGGAAACGCTCGATGAGGCCGGCGTCGTCCCGCAACTGCCGAACAGCATCGAGGCCATCGTCCAGGAACACAGCTTCGCGCCCTACATCCCGGCCGTCATCACCACCGGCGTGCCCATCTCCGTCGCCTATCGCATCGAACAGGAGAGCATCTTCCTCCCCGGCGTTCATGTCATTCCGCAATCGCTGCGCGAATATCCGACAGGCGAATATACCGCCCATATCATCGGCTACATGGGGCCGGTTCCCAACCAGACATGGATCGATGTTCTGAAATATGAACGTGACGACCGCGTCGGTTGGGCGGGACTGGAATCGTCCATGGAGATAGAGCTGGCCGGTGACAGGGGCCGTCGTCGCATCGAGCAGGACTGGACCGGCCGCGAAGTGCGCCAGGTAGGCGAAGCCGAGGAACCCGAAGCCGGGCTGAACCTCCATCTGACCCTCGACGTGAAGCTGCAGATGATCACCTATGACATCCTGCGCCAATTCATGCTGGTGAACAGCCAGACGGCACGAACCGATGAGATCACCGGCGAGCGCACCTTCCCCGAAATCCAGCAGGCGTCCGTCGTGGCCCTCAATCCCAAGACCGGCGAAGTGCTGGCCATGGTCAACCTGCCGACGTTCGACAACAACCGCTTTCAGACCGAGGTGCCGGTCGATTACTATCTGGGCCTGGCCCGCAACGAATACACGCCGCTGGTGAACCACGCCATCAGCGGCACCTACCCACCCGGCTCTACCTTCAAACTGGTTCCGGCGGCCGCCGCGCTGCAGGAAGGCGTCATCTCCGCCGACCGTTACTTGTTCGATCCCGGCACCATCGAGATCCCCAATCGCTTCGCCCCCAACGATCCCGGTCGCGTCCAGCCGTTCGTGTGCTGGGATCTGAAAGGCCACGGCCTGGTGAACATGCGTCTGGCGATCAAACACTCCTGTGACGTGTATTTCTACAAGGTCGCCGGCGGCTTCGACCAGGACGGTGAATTTGTCGAGGGGTTGACGGTCGACCGCATCAACCTCTACGGGCACCAGTTTGGCTACGGCCGCATCATGGGCATCGAGCTGCCGCTGGAAGCCAAGGGCAATCTGCCCACCCGCGCCTGGAAACGCCAGACGCAGGGCGAGCCGTGGTCGACCGGCGACGATTACAACCTGGGCATCGGCCAGGGGTTCATGACCGCGACCCCGTTGCAACAGGCCCAGATGACAGCTGTCGTCGCCAACGATGGCTTCCTGTATCGGCCGCGGATCGTCCATCATATGACCGACGCAGACGGCAACATCGCGATCACCAACGATGAAGGCCAAATCGTCGCTCGCGCCCATCCCGGCCGCAACGGCGAGACCATCCTGACCGACAAGGACGGCAACCCGCTGGTTGACCCGACGATCAACGTGAAATTCGATGCCGAAGGCAACTACATCTTTCAGCCGGAAGTTATCGACACGCTGGCCGTCGATCCCGAGTACATTCGCGTCGTCCAGGAAGGCATGCTGATGGTGAATCAGCATCTCTCTGATGATGACTTCGGCACCGGCGCAACCTACGTGGATTGGAACGGGCTGGAGGCGGCCGGGATCACGACGGCAGGCAAGACAGGTTCGGCCGAATATTGCGACAACATCGCCATCACCCATGGCTGGTGCCGCTTCGAGGACATCGCCCAACGTCGAATCCTGCCGACCCATGCCTGGTATGTGGCCTATGCCCCCTATGACGACCCGGAGATCGTAGTGGCCGTGTTCGTTTTCAACGGCGGCGAAGGGTCGGCCTGGGCCACACCCATCGCCTGCAACGTCATCGCTGCCTACTTCGGTATCGCTCAATATGGCGCCCTCATGGGCAACCTGACCCCTGACGAGGCGCTCCAGCAAGACCCTGTCTGCAAATCCCTCATCTATCGTCCGACGGTGCCGGAACTCGACCCCGCGTATACCAACTTCTCCCCCATTTCCGAGCCTGATGGCGGCCAATTACCCACGTTTGAGGGTGGTGTAGCCCCGGTCGATCCGAATTCAGGCCTGGAGAGCGTGCCCACCACCGTACCGTCACAACCGTAGCGCCGGATTCCTATCCACCCGCTAAGTCCATCGGTTATAAGGCAGGCGCCACGTGCGGCCGTCAATCGCAGTCGTGCGGGAATTGTGTTATCATCCGCACATGGGAACCATCATCCTCGTACGACACGGCGAAAATGACTGGTCCAAAGAGAACAAGCTGGCGGGGCGGATTCCTGGCATCCATTTGAACGATGTCGGCCACCAGCAAGCTCACGCCGTCGCCCAACGATTGGCCGCGCTGCCCATCAAGGCGGTCTATAGTAGCCCCCTCACCCGTTGTGTCGAAACGGCCGACTACATCGCCGATACCCACGGCCTGGCCGTCCACCATGTGAGTGAATTGGTCGAGGTGGATTACGGCGAATGGGAAGGCAAGAAGATCAAGAAGCTGGCCAAATTGCCGCTATGGCGCGCGGTTCAGTTCTTTCCCAGCCGCGCCCGCTTTCCTCAGGGCGAAGCATTGCGCGACGTCCAGCATCGCGTGGTAAAGGCTATCGAGGAGATCGCCGGTCGTCACGCAGAGGAGACCGTCGTCATCGTCTCCCACGCGGATCTGATCCGACTGGCGTTGGCCCATTATCTGGGGATGCATATTGACTCCTTCCAGCGGCTGATCATATCGCCCGCCTCAGCCAGCATCATTGCGCTCCATCCTGAGGGGCTTGTGCGTGTTTTGCGCATGAATGATGACGGCCCACTATACCCGACCCCGGAACGCGAACAGAAGAGCAAAACGAAAACGAAAAAATCGAAGCACGAGAAGGCGAGTGAGCCAGAGGCGACCATTGAAGACGTCACCAATGACGAAGAAGTCGGCGGCATTGACAGTCTGCCCCCCGAACCAATGGCCCCTCAAGCGCCCGACGAAGTAGAGTGAATATTCATGGCCCATCAAATTGACTTGAATCCGGCTTCTCATTTCACCATAGGCACGGTCGGCCTGCCCGGGCAACGTACCTTCTACCTCCAGGGCAGTCGGGGAGCACAGATCATCTCTCTGGTGGTCGAAAAAGAGCAGGCGATTTTACTGGGCAACAGCCTGGAATCCTTTCTGGAGGAACTGGATCGCCGCCACCCGCAATCAACTCGCGAGGCGGCCGAACCGGTCTGGACAGATATGCGGCTGCGTGAGCCGGTGGAAGAACTGTTTCGCGTGGGCAACATGGGCCTGGGCTTCAGTGAGGATGACGGCCTGATCGTGCTCATCGCCTATGAGTTGGTGGAAGAAAACGAAGAGCCGAATATCGTCAGCTTTTGGGTGACGCGCAATCAGGTTCAATCGCTGATCGCGCATATATCCGAGGTGATCAAGCAAGGACGGCCGATCTGCGGAAATTGCGGGCGACCGATCGACCCTGAGGGTCACTTCTGTCCCCAGCGCAATGGCCATCGCCACTAGCGTGGGAGCTTCCCCTGTTCGACGCGACCGAGAGGTGACGGGCTGCCCATGACCGACAAGGCGAGCGACGCAATCATGCGGGTTCTTCAAAACGGCTGGATAGAGATCGAGGGGTTGCTGCCGTGGAGTTCCAACTACGCCTTCCTCGTTCGGGTCTGCGATGATGCTGAAGTTGTCGAGGCAGTCAAAGCAGTCGAGACTGTCGAAGCAGTCTATAAGCCCCAGCGCGGCGAGCGGCCGCTGTGGGATTTTCCGCAAGGCGCGCTGTGCTATCGGGAACAGGCGGCTTTCATCGTCAGCGAGGCGCTCGGCTGGTGCATCATCCCGCCCACCGTCCTGCGCGACGCCCAACACGGCCCGGGCACCATTCAACAATTTATCGACCACGATCCGGAACGACACTACTTTACGATCGAAGGCAACAGCGACTATCGGCCACAACTCCAGCGGATCGCCTTGCTGGATATCGTGATCAATAATGCCGACCGCAAGGCCGGACACGTGTTGATCGAAGAGCCGGAAGAGCCGGGGGCGGTCGGGCAGCTATGGGGGATCGATCACGGCATCTGCTTCCACACTGACCCCAAGCTTCGAACGGTTATTTGGGAGTTCGCCGGCACGCCCATCCCGCCGGAGATGAAGGCGGACCTGGCGGTTCTGCGCGACCAACTGCAGAACGGAAATGACGACCTGGTTCTTTCGCTGGGCTGTTATTTGACGACCCCGGAGATCGAGGCCATGATCAAGCGACTGGATCGACTCATCAAGCAGGAGAGTTTTCCGGCGCCGGGGCCGGGTCGCCACTATCCGTGGCCTCCGGTCTGATAATCAGTGGCGGCGACACGCACAACCATGAACCAGGACTTGCAGATCGAGCGCGCCATCGAACTACTAAGTAAGGCGCATCACGTGGTGGCCCTGACGGGGGCGGGCATCAGCACGCCATCGGGTATCCCTGATTATCGCAGCCCAAAGTCCGGTCTCTGGGAGCGAGCCGAGGATATGATGGAAGTAGCCAGCAGTTACGGCTTTCGCCATAACCCGCAGGCATTCTACAACTGGATCCGGCCGCTGATGCGAGTGGTTCTCGATGCCATGCCAAACCCGGCCCACTTTGCCCTGGCCCAACTGGAAGCCGCCGGTCTGCTAAAAGCGGTCATCACCCAGAATATCGATCTGCTTCACGGCCGCGCCGGATCGCGCAACGTGCTCGAGGTACACGGCCAGATACGCGAGGCCATATGCCCGGCCTGCCATCACATCATTCCGGCCGCTCCACTGATGGAGCAGTTCATGAACGACGGCAAAATTCCTCGCTGTGAGCGCTGCCATCACATCATGAAACCCAATGTCGTCCTGTTCGGCGAGCTGTTACCGATGGCGATCATGAAAGCCGCCCAAACACAGGCACGCACGGCCGACCTGATGCTGGTGGCCGGTTCATCGCTGGAAGTCGCCCCAGCAGGGGATCTGCCGGAGTTGGCTCGACGCAACGGCGCGAAGCTCATCATCATCAATTTCATGGAGACCCATCTCGACCACCTGGCCGATGTCATCATCCGCGCCGACGTGGCCGACGTGCTGCCGCGGCTGGTCGCGCCGTTTATTCCCCCACCCGTAATCGAGATTGACCCGGTAGCGAGGCCTCTCGATCCGGGGCTGTTAAGTAAGAACCCCCCGCTTGGCGACGTCAGTAGGGGAGGATAGCGGCCAATAATGCCGCCAAATAATTGAACATCAATTCGGGGAGTGCGTCGCCGCCGGCACTGGACAACGAAACCGCCCCACCGGAAAAGAGAAAGGAAATGCAAAAGGAACGTGTTGTCATCATCGGGTCCGGCCCGGCTGGGCTGTCCGCGGCCATCTATACCGGGCGAGCGCTATTGAATCCGCTCGTGCTGACCGGCACACAACTCGGCGGCCAGATCTCCCTCACCAGCGAGGTGGAGAACTATCCGGGGCTATACAATCCCGAAGCCACGCCGACAGGGCCGGAGATGGTCGAGATCATGAAGAACCAGGCCGAGCATTTCGGCGCGCGCCTGGTCTATGATGAGGTGGTCGAGGTCGATTTTCGCAACGGCCCGCCTTTCATCATCAAGACCCACGGCGAGACCTATGCGGCCGATGCCGTCATCGTGACCGCCGGCGCCTCACCCAAACATCTCGAAGTGCCCGGCGAGGCCGAGTACGTCGGCCGCGGCGTCAGCTATTGCGGCACCTGCGACGGCTTCTTCTTTCGCGGCAAGAATATCGCCGTGGTTGGCGGCGGCGACAGCGCCCTGGAGGAGAGCATCTTCCTGACCAAATTCGCCGACAAGGTGACCATCGTCCACCGGCGCGACGAATTACGCGCCGGGCCGACACTGCAGAAGCGAGCCTTCGCCAATGAGAAGATCGATTTCGTCTGGAATACGACGATCGATGAGATCATCGGCAATGGCGTCGTCCGGAATATCAGGACAACCAACGTGAATACCGGCGAAGCCGGCGAGATGGCCGTCGACGGCGTGTTCGTCTTCATCGGCCATTACCCAAACAGCAAGTTCCTGGTCGGTCAGTTGGCCATGGATGAGCATGGCTACGTGATCACCGATGAGTTCATGCGCACCAGCGTGGTCGGCGTCTACGCCGCGGGTGAGATTCAGGACCCGCACTTCCGGCAGATCGCCACATCGGTGGGCCAGGGCGTGGCCGCGGCCATCCAACTGGAGCGCTGGTTAGGCGCGCTGGAATAAAATCACAAAACCCGGTTCTCGAAACCGGGTTTTTTATTGCAAGGCAGGCTCCGCGCCGATCCTAAGCCGATAGAGCGCCACCAGATCGTCGAACGAAGTGACGCGGCCCACGTCCTGCAGGAAGGCCTTCAGCGACGGGCTGGCCTCGCGCAGTTCGCGCAGCATCGGCCCGATGGGATCTCCTCCCGCCGCGCCCGGCTCGGCCGCATAGCCGCCATAGAAGGCAAAATAAGCCTGGTTCAGCTTGCGGATGCCGTAACCGTTATCGACAAAGAAGCGCCGCCGCTCTTCCATGTAGGTCTCGGCCCCCTGGATATCGCCGTCGGCCAACAGACTGTCAACCGTGCGGCGCGTCTCGGCCATCTCCGCGCTGAAGTCGAAAACGGGAGCCGCCGGTGTACGGGACTTGAGCGGCGTGACGGCCGTCTCGCTGGGCATAAACTCAGGATAGAAACGCTCGATCACCAGCGGGCCGATCTCCAGATCGATCATGGAAGCGACCGTCTCATTGATGGTGCGCATCGCCGAATCATCCAGATAGCGCACCCCTAGCGGCTGGAGCGACAGCCAGTGGTGCGTCCACTCATGCGCCGTCACCTCGGCCAGACGATTGATGCTACCCGTCTCGCGAATCATCGCCGGGTAGGTTCCCATTCCCCCGATGGGCACGACGATCGCCGAATTATCCAGCCGGTTGAGAATGCTATCCTCCAGCGCTTCCTTGTCTTCCGTGGAAAGGCCGGGGATGAGGGAGGCGGAGTCGATCTGCGCGATGCGGTCCCGCGGCGACAAGACGAGCAGATAGGGGACGGGTGACATGGTCATCATCACCGGGGGCCAGGTGACACCACCGAGGGCCAGCCCATGTTCGGTCAATATCGTCGCCACCTGCGCCTGAACGATGGCCTCGGCCATCGGCCGCCGCCATTCGATCTCGCGGCGGATCGCGTCGCGCTCGTCGCGCAGGGCGGCCGTGTGCGCCTCAGGATCGGTCACGGACGGGTCGGCATAGGCGCGCTCGATATCCGCCTCCAGTCGTTGGGCGGCGGCGATGCGCTCCAAAAAGGACAGGACGAAATCTTCGCCCACCTCATCCGGCAAGTAGCGGTAGGTGCCGGCGAAGATGGCCTGAGCTTTCCGGGCCACCGCATCGGCCGTCCAGGAGATAAAATCAAACCGGCGTTCGCGGCCGATGAGCGCCTGGAACTGAAACCGGGCGTCGCCAAACGCCGGCCATTCCGGCACCAGCAGCAGGATCGCCAGCGCGAAAACAATCGCTATTTGCAGGGTTGTCCGAGCACGGCTCCTGGTCATGCAGCGATCATATGATCACCGACATCAGGGGGCCACTTCCACGCCTTGCGCCTCACCAACACTTAACCCCCTGGCGGGGAGAAGGGACTGGTTCGAACCATGCCAAAACAGGTATAACCGTAGTATCATGAACAAAGTGGTTAATCCATCCCTTCGGTGGGTGAGAAACTGCTTCATATCTACTACATCCTGTCTGTAACGGGTACAATTCCCTATGCGTCTTCGCCGGAATAAAAGCCGCCAACCTGAGGAAGACCCCTCGCTCGTCACCCCCAGTGGCCTGTCTACATTCAAACGATTGTTGGGATATGTTCGCCCCTACTGGCGGTGGATGACCCTGGCCGTCCTCGCTCTCATCATTAGTTCGCTTCTGGGCCTGGTCATGCCGCTGGTCATTCGAAACCTGGTCGACTACGTATTCATCAACAAGGATTTCAACGACCTGAATCGGGTGACGCTCATCCTGCTCCTCGCATCCGTCCTCCAGGCCATCTTCACCTTCGCCCAGCAGATCACCCTGGCACGCGTCGGCGAGCGGGCCGTGGCCGATATTCGTATCGATGTCTTCACCCATCTGCAGGAACTGCCCCTCAGCTTCTACGCCGAACGGCGAACCGGCGAGCTGGTCTCGCGAATGACCAACGACGTGACCTTGCTGCAACAGTCAATGACCTGGAACCTGGTCGTCCTGCTGCAACAGATCATCACCATCATCGGCGCGGCCGTGCTGCTCTTCTGGCTCGACTGGCGATTGACCCTGTTCATTCTGTTCGTCGTGCCCATCATCACGCTGACGATGGTCCGCCTGGGGCAGCGGATACGGCGGGCGTCGGTAGTGGTGCAGGATTCGCTGGCCGAGGTGGCCAACACGGCCGAGGAGACGACGCGGGGCGTGCGGATCGTGAAATCGTTCGCCCGCGAGCCGTACGAGATCGGCCGTTTCACCGAGCGGGTGATGACGCTCTATCGCGCGGCCATGCGCCGGGCGCGCACCAACGCCTTGCTCTCGCCGACCATCGGTTTCATCGCCGCCATCACCATCACCGGCATTCTCTACTACGGCGGGTCGCAGGTCATCCTGGGAAACCTGTCGCCCGGAGACCTCATCGCCTACCTCATCTACACCGTCATGATCGCCGCCCCCATCGCCATCATGGCCGACCTCTACGGCCAGTTTCAGGCGGCCATCGGCGCATCACAGCGGCTATTCGAGCTGCTCGACCGGCCGTCGGAGATCGTCGATCGCCCCGATGCCCAAACAATGCCGCCCATCGGCGGCGATGTCGTCTTTGACAACGTCTCCTTCCGCTACACCACAGCCATCGATGTCATCAGCAACGTCACATTCCAGGCTCAGCCGGGACAGGTGATCGCCCTGGTTGGTCCGAGTGGGGCGGGCAAAAGCACACTGGTCAATCTCATCCCGCGCTTTTACGATGTGGTCGAAGGCCGCATCACGATCGACGGCCATGACGTTCGCGATGTGACCATGAGGAGCCTGCGCGAGCAGATCGGCATCGTGCCGCAGGAGACGCTCCTGTTCTCCGGCAGCGTCTTCGACAATATCCGCTACGGCCGCCTGGACGCCACGCGCGAGGAGGTGGTGGACGCCGCCAAGGCCGCCAATGCCCACCGATTCATCGAAAACGATCTGGAAAATGGTTACGAGACGGCCGCGGGAGAGCACGGCGTCAAGCTGAGCGGCGGCCAACGCCAGCGCATCGCCATCGCCCGCGCCATCCTGAAGAATCCTCGCATCCTTATTCTGGATGAGGCCACCTCATCGCTCGACACCGAGAGCGAAAGCCTGGTACAGGAAGCGCTGGAGCGTTTGATGCGCGGCCGGACATCGTTCGTCATCGCCCACCGGTTGAGCACCGTGCTGAACGCCGATTGGATCCTGGTGATGGACAAGGGCGAGATCGTCGAGGAAGGCACGCACCACTCGCTGCTGCTCAATGGCGATGGATTGTACGCGCGCCTATACAATATGCAGTTCGCCGTCGGCATGGAATAGCTTCGCGCCTGGTGGATCGCCGACTTGAATTACTACAGATAGCAGTGCCGACCCATCCCAAAAATAAAAACAGCCGACCATAACGGTCGGCTGCGGTATGTGTTCAGCCCAACTGATTAAGCGACTCGTTCGATTTCCGTTCTATTCAACAGGCTGGATATCAGCCTGGCCCGGCAACTCATCAAGATCGGCGTATGCGTCCGTGTAGAACGTTTCGACATAATCTTCCTGCCGGTTCACACGCGATGAGAGCATCCCCGCCGCCAAAACAAATATCGAACTGAATATTGAGGCTCCCAAAAAGAACCAAAACCAGGTCATAAGCCTATCTTTCCTTTTGACGATGATTCCGGATAATCCCGGACCATCGTAAGAAAGTTCGTAAGGTAGGTTTGATAGTATTGCTCGCTACGATGGGAGAAGTATAGCGGCTTTTGCGCCGGCTGTCTACCTTTTTTCGTGAATGTCGGGTGACTATTCAGTGATAGCCCGGTTAAGGCCCACGTTTTCAGGCCAATTCAGTACTAATTTCCTATCCTGCTCAAACCTCAATCGCATTCTGACGGAGTAAATATTCCGGTCCTAGCTGCCGGTCCACTCGGCCTTGCGCTTGTTGACGAAGGCGTCCATCCCCTCTTTCTGGTCGGCCGTCCCGAAAAGCAGGTAAAACAGCCGTCGCTCGTGCTCAAGCCCGGCCCGCAACGGCATCTCGAACGCGACGTTGACGGCTTCCTTGCCCAGCCGCACGGCGATTGGTGCGCGCGCGGCGATCTCGTTGGCCAGGCGGATCGCCTCCTCCAGGTAGACCTCCACCGGATAGACGCGATTGACCAAGCCAAACCTAAGGGCTTCCTCGGCCGACAGATAGCGACCATTCAGCACCATCTCCATCGCCACCGCCTTGCCGACGGCCTGCGTCATCCGTTGCGTGCCGCCCGCGCCGGGAATGACACCCAGGTTGATCTCCGGCTGGCCGAACTGGGCCGACTCGGAGGCAACGATCATGTCACAAGCCATCGCCAGCTCGCAACCCCCGCCAAGGGCAAACCCCGACACGGCAGCGATAATGGGCTTGCCGATCTGGCGCAGGCGGTCCCATAGGTCGATGAATGAATTGGTCATCATGGTCGCCGGGGTCGCGTTGGCCATTTCCTTGATATCGGCTCCGGCGGCGAAGGCGCGATCGTGACCGCACACCACCATGCAGCCGACGGCCGGGTCACGGTCATAGGCTATCAGCGCGTCAAGTAACTCGGTCATCAACTCGCGGTTTAGTGCGTTCAGGGCTTTCGGCCGATTCAGTTGAACGACGCCGGCGCGCCCTTCAACTCGGCTCAGGATATTCTCGTAAGTCATCGTTCCCTCCGTTCAGGATAAAAAGCGAATGGTTTCAAATTACACGGCAAAGCCAGGTCGAGCGTCCCCCGGTCATATGCGATAATCGTCCTCACGTCTGGGCCATAACCGCCATATGATGACCGCGAACAGAATGCCGGTTGCAATGTAGACAGTGTCGATCCCCGTCCCGGCCATATCCTCCGGCGGTTGCAGGACGAACCAGGCGGTGAAACTCTGGAGGGCCTGAATCAGGACGATACCCAGGATGCTGCCCGTGCGCAGACGAATCATTCCATAGACGACGCCCCACGACAGGAAATAGAACAGGGCCGGCAGCCCCGGCACAAACGACTCGCCAAAGAGCAAATAGCCGGTGGCGCCAAACAGGATGCCGGAGACCACAGCGGCCGTCAACCCGGCGCGCCAAACCGCCAGCGCCCGAAATACGAGGCCAAAGGCCCAAAGTTGCGTAGCAAACGCCTCGAAGAAGAGAAGGTAGAAAAACGCCCGTCCCGCGCCGGCCGACTGGTAAGCCATGACCTGGACGTTGAGAATCACGTTGATAACGGCCTGGCCGCTCTCGTTAATGCCCGCTTGGGGCAGCATGGGCAGGAAGCGGCCGATGAGCGCGGCCACCCACACCAGAACGGCGAACCCGATCCCGGCAAAGAGCGGCCGGCCGCCACGCAAGGCCATTTTGCGCGGACCATAGAGACGCAGGCCGATGAACCAGCTGGTGACGCCCAGAGCGGCGAAGAGAGGGGCGGCGTTGTATTCGCCACTCGTTGTCGTCCCGGTAACGAGGAGCGCCCCTCCCGCGACGCCGACAAGCAGCGCGACCGCCGGCGGCAGAAAAATGGCGGCAAGTGCTTGATTGCGAGCCGTCGCGGGAGACATCAACTTGTCGGATTTGGCTTCCCCGGGATTGTTTTTGGACATGGCAGAATTGTAGCACCGCGTATCAGGTTGTCATGCCCCTGATCCGTTTCCGACACAACAGGAGGTCGCGATTCTCATCAATGCGCTTATTTGTGACTCGTCAATCCATCGGCTACACTCCCCTCATATGATCCAAACCGAAGATATCGCCCCGACCCAGCCCGACTGGGCCTGGGACGCCCGGCGAATCGGCCTGTTGGGCGTCTTGACCTTTGCCCGATTCCTGCAGAACACCCTCTTGCGCATCGTCTACCCGTTTGCTCCCGCCTTCGCTCGCGGCTTGGGCGTACCCGTCGCGACGATCTATCTCATCGTCTCGCTGCGCAATCTGATGAGTCTGTTCAGCCCGCTGTTCGCCTCGCTGCCCGAGCGCTTCGGCCATCGCCGGGTCATGTCAGCCACGTTGCTGGTCATCAGCGCTGTCTGTTTGCTGGTGGCGGGATTGCCCGTCATCTGGACGCTGGCCATCGCCCTCATCCTTTCCGGCGTGATGAAGGTCATATTCGATCCGGCCATGCAATCGTATCTGGGTGATATCGTACCCTACTCCCAGCGTGGCAAAGCGATATCCATCACGGAGTTCGCCTGGAGCGGCGCCTTCCTGGTGGGCGCGCCTCTCTCCGGCTGGCTCATCGCGCAGCAAGGGTGGCCCGCGCCGTTTCTGTGGTTCGGGCTGGCGGCCATCCCGGCGGCCGTGCTGTTGCGGCGCGTTCTGCCTCCGAATCGTCAGGCCCATCATCAATCAGCCGGGCTGAGCTTCGTCTGGCACAAGCTGCGGCAGCACCCGATCATCTGGGCTGCGGCGCTCTACATGATGCTGACCCTGGTGGCCCAGGAAACGCTATTCATCGTCTATGGCGACTGGATGGAAAGCACGTTCAATCTGAGCCTGACCAATCTGGGCTTTGCCACTACGATCATCGGGCTGGCCGAGACAGGCGGTGAAGCCACCGCCGGCTGGTCGGTCGACCGCTTCGGCAAGCGGCCGGTCGTCATCCTGTGCGGCCTGCTCAACGCCGTCACGTTTCTGATCATTCCCTTCAGCACCGGCTCGCTGGTCACGGCCATGGCAGTCATGGTGGCGCTGTTTTTCACCTTCGAGATCGCCGTCGTGGGCGCCATCCCCTTGCTGACCGAACTGGTGCCGAGCGCGCGCGGGGCGGTGATGTCGATGTCGCTGGGGGCGATGGCCGCCGGCCGCACCATCGGTTCGCTGATCGGCCCTGTCGCCTGGAGCAAATCAGGCGTCATGGGCAACAGCCTCATCTCGGCCGTGATGATGTTTCTGGCGGTGCTGGTGCTGGCGCGCTGGCTCCACGAAGCCAAGGAGAACCCTCAATGAGTGAATCCGTCGATCTGTTGATCCACTCCGCTAGTCAATTGTGCGTCGTTCCACCCGCTAACAATTCAACCGGTGGCGGCGGGCCACAGCGCGGCGCTTCACTGGGCGACCTGGGCATCATCGCCGGCGGCGCGGTGGCCATGCGGGACGGCCGCGTGGTGGCCGTGGGCGATTCAGCCGAGTTGCGCCGTCGCTACCACGCCGCCGAGACCATCGACGCGGGCGGCCGCTGCGTGCTGCCGGGCTTCGTCGACCCCCACACCCACCTGCCCTGGATGGGCAACCGCGCGGGCGAATTCGAGCAACGGCTCGCCGGGGCGTCATACATGGAGATCATGAACGCCGGCGGCGGCATCATGTCCACCGTGCGCCAGACGCGCCAGGCTAATTTGGACGAATTGGTGGCCGACAACCGGCCGCGGCTGGCCCGGATGTTGCGCTACGGCACGACCAGCGCCGAGGCCAAGACCGGCTACGGCCTGGATACAGCCACGGAGCTGAAGCAACTGGACGCGATCATGGCCCTGGCCGCCTCGCAGCCCATCGAGCTGACGCCGACCTTCCTGCCGGCCCACGCCATCCCGGAGGAATACAAGGGCGACACCGAAGCGTATATCCGCTACATGATCGAGGACACCTTGCCCGCCGGGGCCGCCTGGATGCGGGAGCGAGGTGTCACATTGTTCTGCGACGTCTTCTGTGAGGAAGGTGTATTCGACGTGGAGCAGACGCGGCGAATCCTTGAGGCGGCTGCGGCGCTCGGCTACCGGCTGAAGGTCCACGCCGACGAGTTCGTAGGGCTGGGCGGCACCAAACTGGCGGTGGAACTGGGCGCGGCATCGGCCGATCATCTGGTCAGCACGCCCGAGGCCGACATCGCCGCACTCGGTCGGGGCGACACGGTGGCCGTGGGCTTGCCGGGCACGCCGTTTGGGCTGGCCCACCGCGACTACACCCCGGCCAAGGCCATTCTGGCGGCGGGCGGCGCGTTGGCCCTGGCCACGGACTTCAACCCGGGCACGTGCTGGTGCGAATCGATGCAGATGGTCATCGCCCTGGCCTGCCGCTACATGGGGCTGACCCAGAGCCAGGCAGTCGTGGCGGCGACCCTGAATGCAGCCTGCGCCATCGGCCGCGGCCACGAGGTCGGCAGCCTCTCCCCCGGTTACCAGGCCGACGCCATCATCCTGAACGTGAGCGATTATCGCCAACTCGGCTATCGTTTCGGGACCAATCTGGTCGATGTGGTCGTCAAACGCGGGCGGGTGGTCGTGGACACCGGCCGGGACGACGCTTAACCAACACAAAGAAACGGGTATGGAAAAGCGTTCTACACTATAATCAGGCTCCATGAATCATAGAAAATCGGCGCTACTAACGCTTATTCTGTTGTTATTACTCTCTGCCGCCTGTGGAAACATGGGCGCGACGACGACACTATTGCCCACGGCAACATCCCCGGGAGAGACGCAGCCCCCGCCTCCACCGGCCATCGCCACCAACACGGCCGTTCCGCCCACGCCGACGCCCACCGAGCCGCTGGCGGCCATGGTGAACGGCGTGCCCATTTACCTGGCCGACTACGATGCCGAGGTGGCCCGCTATCAGGCCGCGCAATCGGCCGCCGGAACAACCACAGATGGCCAGACCAACTATCGTGAGCAGGTGCTGAACACGCTCATCGAGCGGCAGCTGATCCTGCAAGCGGCGGCCGCGGCCGGCGTGGTTGTGACTCCGGAGACCATCGAGCAACGACTGGCCGACTTGCGTGCCGCCGGCGGCGAGACCGCGTTCGCGACCTTCCTGCAGACCAACCAGTGGACGGAAGAAGAGTTTCGCAAGGTGCTGGAAACTGAGCTGATTACCGGCGAAATGGTGGCGCGGGTGACGGCCGATGTGCCTCTCGCGGTGGAACAGGTGCGCGCCAGCTATATCCAGATGGACGACGGCGCGCTGGCCCAACAGGTGTGGGAACGGGCCAATGCCGGGGATGATTTCGGTTTCCTGGCCGAACAGAACTCCGTCGACCGGGTGACGGGGCCAAACGGCGGGGACCTGGGCTTCTTCTCTCCCGGTTCGCTGCTGGTGCCCGAGGTGGAGGCGGCCGCCTTCGCCCTGCAACCGGGCGAGATCAGCCCGCTGCTCGCCGTGCCCAATGCGGACGGCTCGACCCGCTATTACATCATCAAGGTGACTGAGCGTGATCCCAACCGCGAACTGACGGCCGACGCCCGCTACGACCTGCTGCAAGCCGCCTTTGAAGCCTGGCTGGAAGGGTTATGGAGCAGCGCCACGATCGAGCGTTTCGTGCAATAACAGAGGTCACAGGATTCGGCAGATTATGCGAAGCACAATCTCCGTACAATCCCGTGGCCAGCCATTATTTGGAGTCGCGGCCGTCCTGTGACCAGGTATGAGCGATACGCTCATAGACGGCCTTCATCTGCGGGTCATTGGTCTGGTGGGCGCGCTTGATCATCCGCGACCTCACCAGCCAACTGGCTATCTTGCGCTTCAGCCGACCGTGATGCTTGTGATAGAGCTGGGCGCGGCTCTCCCATAGATTGAGCGTTGACTCGGCCGGTATCTGCCGCGTGCTCTCGCCACCGAAATGGGTCACCTCGGCCGAGGGCACCGCGTAAATCTCCCAACCCGACTCGCGCACGCGCCAACTCCAGTCGATCTCCTCGCAATACATGTGGAACGACTCGTCAAACCCGTGGGTCGATTCGGCCACATCGGCTCGCACCATCATCGTCGCTCCCAGCGGGTAGTCGACGGCGAAGGGTGCCCGGGTATTGCGGAAGTAATGCCGGGGATAGCGGCCGTTCAGGCGGCTTTCATAGAGACGAGGCGGCATCTCGTAGAGGTCGAACACCAGCTGCCCCAGGCCCGGGAAGGAGAAGGCGCTGTGCTGGAAACGACCATCGCCATAGATCAGGCGCGCGCCGGCCATGCCGCCTTTCGGCCGTTCATCGAGGCACTTGACCAGATTACCGATGGCCCCCGGCCGCACCAGCGTGTCAGGATTCAGGAAGAAATAGTATCGCGGCTGGCGGGCTGAGGCGGCGCGCATACCCTGGTTGTTGGCCGCGCCGAAGCCGACGTTTTCCTGATTGACGATGACGTGCACCTGAGGGAAGAGATCGGCCAGCAGCGCCACCGTCCCGTCGGTCGATGCGTTATCGACGACCCAAACCTCGCCGTTCAGGCGCGAGACGCGCAAATCAGCGGCCACGGAGCGCAGGCAATCGGCCAAATAATTGCGCACATTCCAGCTGACGATAATTACGGCGACGTCGATCATCTCAGTCCAGTTCTGCCCATAAGTCGGCAGCTTCCAGCTCCAACGTATCCTTGATTTTGCGAATTGGGTCGTAAGCGTCGTCATCAACAGGTTCCAGTCTGGTCCAGCCGAAAAGGTCGGCCGAACAAAGCGATGTTCCACAAGCATCCGAGGCGGCAAATTCGGTCATCGCCGTCGCCACCTGCCGGGCGATGGCCTGCGGCAGTTCCGCGCCAAAGACGACCGTATCGTTGGGAATAGGTTCGCTCACCGCCAGGATGCGAGTGACATTAAAAATATCAGGTGTCGTATCGAACAAACGCGAGCGCGCGTCACGGATCCGGTAGCCGCCATAGATCGGCTCGCCGGCGACGATCACATAACCGATGGGGCTGCGGCTGGGGGCGATGCCCAGCAGACGCCATACCTCAGGCTCGGTCTCGCCGATGATCCATTCGCCGTCGCGGGGCATGATCGGCGGAATATAACTCGCCGTGGTGAAGTCCACTTCTCCGTTTCGCAGGGCCAGCAAGGCGCTGGTTTCCTCGGGCGCCTCGATGATCTCGCCCGGTTCAATGCCTTCCTCGGCCATCCGGGCGCGAAAGTAGAGATAGTCGGGCAGGCTATGCACATCGGCTACCGACCAGCTGCGGCCGTTCAGGTCGGCCAATCCCTCGGCCGAATTGGGCGGAACGACGATCATGCCCATCTGCCAGGTCAGCCCATCCTCCCGAACGGCCACCAACGCCGGGGCGGCCCCACAACGCTCATGAGCGATCACGTAGGCCGCGGCGGTGAGAAACCCGATGGTGTCGGTCGGGGCGGCACACAGCAATTCGACCAGCGCTTCCTCGCTATCGGCGATACCGACCGCGAACTCGGCGCCGGTTGCCTGACGCAAGGCTTCGGCCAGCGGCTCGGCGCGAGCCATGATCACCACGCTACTGCCGATCGGCGGAAAGAGCAGCTGGATGGGGCGCGCGGCATCGCCCAGTGGCGGCAGGGTGGCCGTAGGCACGGGCGTGGGGGTGGCCGTTGGCGTGGGCGTCATTGTGGGTGTGGCCGTGGCGCTGGGTTCGGGCGTAGCCGTCTGTTCAGGCGTGGCCGAAACGAGGCCGGTAGCCTGAATCGCCGCGGATTCGGCCGCCGATCCAGCGCTATTTCCCGATCGGCAAGCGACCGCGAGCCACAAAAGTTGCATCGAACAAACGGCCAAAATCACAATATGATTCCATTTCATGAGAGAAAAAAGACCGGCGGAGTTGCCGGCCGCGCGTCCACAAAATCAGGAACTATCGACAGATCGCGTCCGCCTGACGCAACCGGCTCCTGCCAATCATCTATGGGAGTGTAACCGGTTCGAGGGTGCGTTCCAACGAAGCTAAGGGTAAATTAATACAGGTGGCCTTTCGTGGGCGTTGCCAGGGACGATACGGTCGGGCTACTTCTTTTGGGCGTCAACCGGTCTGACCGGTATCTCTCGCGGCTCGCATTCGGGCCGGTTGGCTGCGTCGGGGATATCCACCAGGATCGACTGGGGATCGACCCGGTTGTTGAACTGGGCGATGGCGACATCCTCATGGATCAACCCTGCCCACAGCGGCTGAGGGTTGCGGTCGCCGAACACATCGACGACGCGGATGCCTCCGGTTACGACGGCACGGCCGCCCGGCATCAGGTAATACTGGCCATCGATCAGTTCCAGATCGTCGGGGTTGCCGACCGCCCAGCGGAAGGGGTAGTTCGACAGCTCATTCTCGAAGCCGATGGCCACCCGCCAGGCGCCGGACTCGGTATGCCAGCCCAGCGTGTTATAGTTCCAGGTGGAGTCGTAAACCGTGCCCGGCTGGGGGCCGGTGGTGCGGATGGGCGTCTGACCATAGTTATTGACTGTCATGGTAAAGGTGATGGTATCGCACAAGGCCACGGCCGTGGCGCTCCATTGCACGGTATTGCCCGTAGGGGGTGACATAATGTCGGCGCGAGGCACGCCACCGTACAGGATCGACAATTCGCTGGTGACGCGCATGCGCTGGCCCTCATGATCCTGAGCCTCGGCTACGATGGTATAGGTGCCGTCCGGCGGGGGAGACTCGCCATTATCCACGCCACCCTCGTAGTCGTAGTAATGGCGACCGGGCATATTGGGTTGGACCTCGCGCGGCATCTCGGCGATGGGCACTTCCCGGCCGTCGGGCAACTGCACAAACACCCGCACATCGGCCACTTCCTTGGGCAGGTAGAGCTGCATCAGAACCCGGTCGTCGATGCCGTCCCGGTTGGGCGTGAAGAGGCTCCGGTCGAGGGTGAAGTTGCGCATTTCGGGCAACTGCGGATCGCCGTCGACGATGGCGAGCGTGCCCTGCCGGGTCTCCGTCACGCCGTCGAAGTCGGTCGCTTCGATGGTCCAGGTATACTCGCCGTCGCGCAGGAGCCGGGACAATATCTCGCCCTCGATGTCGTCGGTCGCCAGCCGATAGCCGTCGACGACGCCGCTGAACAGCACCTCATACTCGCCCGCCCCGCGCGGCTTTTCCTGACGAAAGAAAAAGCGATCCCCGGCCGCATTCTCGAAATAGATGGAGACGGTGGCGTTGCGGGACAACTCGTAGCGGATGGGAGTGGCGTCGGTGATACCGTCGGCGTTGGGGGTGATCTGCGAATCGCGGACTTCGACGTTGCGCAGCAGGCTATCGTCGCCATTGAGCAGGCGACCGCCCAGCAACACGGCCAACAGGACGACGGCCGCGGCGATCAGCAGGACGATCAGGATCGAGGAGGTTGACTTGCCCAAAACAGTTCTTCGTGACACAGAGCTAGTTTAGCAAAGGTTGAACAGGTCGCCAGAGACGATTAGCCGCCGCTCACCCGACGGCCGTCCGGCGACGCGCAAGACGGCGGTATACCACGGCCACAATCACGATGGCGGCCACCAGCAGCGAGATCAGGGTGGCGACGGCCAGCCCTGACTCCAGCCCAAAGAAAGCCACGGCCCGGCTATCGAGGCGCACCAGCTCCAGCAGGCTGCGGCCGATAGCGTAGGCCACGAGATAGAGAGCCGTCAACTCACCGGGCAGCAGCCGCGCGGCATGCTTGCGAGCCAGTCTGTAGAGGACCAAGAAGGCCATCAGGCTCCACAGTGACTCATAGAGAAAGGCCGGATGGAAGCGCTCGAAGGCGGCGAAATCAGGCAGCCGGTAGATGGGATCGATGTGGACCGCCCAGGGCAGATCGGTGGGCGAGCCGTATAGTTCCTGGTTGAAAAAGTTGCCCCAGCGGCCGACCGCCTGCCCCAGCGCCAGACCGACGGCGGCCAGATCGGCCCAGCCCAACGTGGTGATCCGGTTGCGCCGGGTGTAGATGATCAGGCCCAGCAACCCGCCGGCGATCCCGCCATAGATGCCCAGACCACCGCCACGAAAATTGAGCAACTGGACCGGATCGCGGAAATAATCGAGCGGCGAAAAGATGCCGATGGCGGCCATGCTGGGCGATGGCGTCAGGACGTGATAGAGGCGCGCGCCAATGAGACCCAAAATGAGCGCCCACAGCAAGGCGTTCCAGGTGTGGTCGGGGTTCCATTGCCGCCAGGGAGCATCCTTAAGCCAACCGGAGTCGATGTCGGGAGCGGCCGCCAGCGCGTCGAGAACGGCCCTCTGTTGCTCATTGCTCAGCGGCAACCGGCGAGGGTCCAGACCGACCTCACAGAGGACCGGGCCGAGCGTCGTAACTCCATGATCGGCCAGCGAGGCCACAACATCCTCGGGCATGCCGGATTCGGCGAGCGGCCGTTCCTGCAAGGCGACGGGGACGGCCGCCTGGAACACCTGCCGCGCCCGCTCATCGGCCAGCCGCGAGACGACCCACGCTCCCAGAGCCACGCCGGTGATGATCCAGATGCCGTACCAGTAGACGGCAAAGCCGGCGATGGTGATGGCTGCGCGCGGCGGCGTGACGCCGGTGGCCAGGTGGTAGCCGTAGAGAGCAGCGGCCACGGCGAAAATGGCGGCAATCACATACCAATAGGGTTCAATGCGTCGGGCCATGGGTCACCGTGCCGCGTATCGTCGAGTCGCGCCGGACTATTCGTGCGGCTCGCGCGACTGCTGCCAGACAGTCCACATGCGCTGGAAGAAGGTGAAGTAGGTTAAGGCCGCCAGGATCCCCAGGGCGATATGGGGCCAGCCCAACGCCAGGAAGACGATCATGACGACATAGCGCTCCACGCGGCTCAGCACGCCGACCTTGGCCTCAAAGCCCAACGCCTCGGCGCGGGAACGGGCGTAGCTAACCATCAGGGAACCGGTCACCGCCAGATAAGCCACAGCCAGCATGAGCGGGTCGACCTGGGTGTAATAGTAGTAGATGAAGCCGCCGAAGAGGACAATCTCGGCCAGACGGTCGAGGCTGGAGTCGAGGAACGCGCCAAACCCGCCCTGCTTGCGGCCAAGCTTGCGCGCCAGCGCCCCGTCGAAGGCATCGAGCGGCGACAGCAAGGCGATGGCCAGCGCTGCCCAGCGAAACTCGCCGATAGCGATGAGCCAGGCGAACAGGATATGGGTCAGAAATCCCAGGATCGTCAGGAAGTCCGGCCCCAGCTTGTAGCGCGCCAGCGTGTCGACCACGGGGTCGATTATAAATTTGGTGCGAACGCGCAACCAGTCGGTCAGGGTCATTCGCTTCTTGATGGGTTCTTCATGCGCCATGCGGCATCTGTCTCTTTAATCACGGGCGCCGGACTCATTGCCGGATGTCGATACACTATGCTCGTGTCCCGGGGCGGGTCTGCAACCCGCCTTTACAGTAAAAAAGGCCAGGGCAAAACGAATCCCTGGCCTGTCTATATCATTAAGATCGATGGCAACCGATTCGACGCGGCCGCCGTCTTCTCCCCTCTTAACGAGGGTTGGCCAAACCAGTCACAGCCTAACGGCGCAACGATTCTTGCAGAGCGCTCATCCGGTTGGCGACGCTGTCATCCACGACGCGGTCGCCCACGCGAATGACCAGCCCGCCCAGGATACCCGGATCCACCTTGTACTGGACGTCGCTGATTCCGAGCGTCTTGGCCGCGGCTTTCCGCTCAGCCTCGGTCAGCGGCAGCGCGCTGGTGATCTCGGCCGATTCGCCCTTCAGTTCCGACACACCGGCCGGGACCTGGCTGAAGAAGTTGTCGATGAGCTGGTGTTGCCGTTTCTCGTCCAGCGATTCGCCGACGAGCTTGTTGGCCGCGGCGATGGAGATGGCCGCAACCTGGCCACGCAGGTCGGCCAAAATGCGATTGCGCTCCTCGGTCGCTTCCGTCTGGGCAGTGGCCATGATGGCGCGAGCATCTTCGCGAGCCTTGGCTTCCACATCCTTGGCTGCGCCCTCGGCAGCCACGACCGCCTCGCGGCGAAGGTTGGCGGCTTCGGCGCGCGCATCGTCAAGAATGCGCTTGGCGTCGGCGTCGGCGTTGGCGCGGGCGATCTCCGCCTGACGGGCGTCTTCCAGTCCCTTGGCGATACGCGCCTTCCGCTCGTCCAGCACGCGCAACATCGGCTTGTAGATGAACGCGGTCAGAATCAACATCAAGGCGCTGATACCCAGAATCTGCGCGATCAGGTAACCTAAATTAATGCCTAATGCTTCCATAAGTTATCCTCAACTCGATCGGTGGTTTACCCTACCAATCTCCGGGTACCCTCTTAGAACACGAACAGAATAATCAGCGCCACAACCAGGGCGTAAATAGCGACGGCTTCGGTGAAGGCGACACCCAGAATCATGTTCGTCTGGATATTACCGCTGGCGTCCGGGTTGCGGGCGATACCTTGAACAGCGCCACCCACCAGAATACCGATGCCGGCGCCGGCGCCGATGGCGCCCAACATAGCCAGGCCAGCGCCAATGGCTTTCAGGCCTTCCGCGAGTGCTGCTGCAGATAGTTCATCCATTATTCAGTCCTCCGATAGACTTTTAATATTGATTTCTACTTTAATCTGATTTGATCGACGAGCCGGCTTCAGAAGCCGGATCCCGCCGTGGGATACTTAGTGATGCTCTTCCCCGCCGCCGTGGCTCTCGGTGGCGCTGTTCATGAAGATGAGCATCAGCAGGGCAAAGACGAGCGCCTGGATGAGGCCCACGAACAGTTCCAGCCCGAAGAAGGCCAGGTTAGCCACCGACAGGATGTAGCCCATGACAAACAGGAGCACCATGCCGGCAAACAGGTTTCCCAGAAGACGGAAGGCGAACGAGATGATTTTCGAAATCTCGCTGACCAGCTCCAGGAGGCCGACGGCCGGGTCGATGGCCTTGATCGGGTCGCCCTTCACCTTGTCCACCCAGCCCTTTTCCAGGAAGGGGAAGAACTTTTGAAGGTAGCTGAAACCCAGATACTTAAAGCCGAAATACTGCACCATGACCATGGCGATGAGGGCAAAGGCGAGGGTGAAGTTCAGGTCAGTAGATGCGGGACGCAGGAAGGGAACGATGGTCCAGTCGGCCGCCTCGATGTTGCGTCCGATGGCCACGCCATGGGAATCTGTCTTGATGGGCGCATCGGCGATAGCGTTATCGGAACGGATCAACCACAGTCCGTCACGCAAACCCCAGGCGTTGGCCTCGTCTTCAGTCGCCTCGGCCGCATGGACGGCTTCTTCCACTTCCGCGGCGGACGGTTCGCGACCCTCGGCTCTGGCGGCCGCCAGGACCTGTCGCTCGGCCGCCATCCCGGCGAAGTGCGGCTTGTGCTCCCACAGGCCAACGCTGTCATAGCCGGGGATGAGGCCCATCCAGTTGGAGATCAGGATGATGAGGACGAAGCTCATGAAATAGGGAAAGAATTCCCGCGCCTTGGGCCCGGCGATGTTGGCGGTGAAGTTATAGGCGCCTTCCAGGATCATCTCGAAGACGTTGTAGAAGCCGGTGGGCACTTCGTCGGCCGTGCGCGAGCGGGCGCGCAGGCCAAATGCCAGGAGCAGAACCACGATCCAGGCCACGATAGCGGCCACGAACGTGTTCAGCAATCCGGCATTGTTAAACAAAAATTGCGGCATGATCCCTTCCGTCCCCGGGTACGGTTCGCCGGGCAACTGGATGAAGGGCAGCACGGGCTTGGTGTAGGCGATGACTGATCCGAAGACGATCATCAGCACCACGAGGAGAAGGATTATATAGCGCTTCTTCATATGGCGTTCTTGTCCTTATCTTCCTGACTTTGTTCCTTTTGAATACTCTCGACAGTCTTGTTAGCCTTTCCAATCATCCACAGGCTGATGCGAACCATGGCCCACAGGGTGACCGGAAAACTGCCGAGCATAAAAATGACGGTGAAGATCTTGCGCTCATTACCAAGAAAGCCGTCCAGAAGCCATCCGGCGCCAAAGGCGGCACCGATGATGACGAGGGCGACTAATCCTGTGACGCAGCCGATCTGGCCGACCGTATTGGTCAGCGCGGCCGCTTGTCTGAGATTCGGATCTTGAGACACGTCAGATTGTTCAGGTCAACTTGCGCATTGTATCACAATCAATTTCCCGGTCAATTTAACCGGAGAAAAAGGCTGCGGCTGCTTGTCGGGTCAGCTCAAAGGCCGAATTGGCGCTGACGCCGAGATAGATAATGATGATCGACGAGATAGCCAGGCCGAGCTTGGCGGCGCGCGAGACGGGAATGGCTACGTCATCCTCTTCCGAATTGTACAGATACATGTACTTGATGACCGACAGGTAGTAGTAGAGGCCCACGAAAGCGTTGAGAATGGCGATGAGAGCCAGCCACCACAGCCCCACGTCGATTGCCGCCTTGAAGATGAAGAACTTGCCGAAAAAGCCGGCCGTGGGCGGGATGCCGCTGAGGGACAGGAGGGCCACCAGCATGATCAGCGCCAGGAACGGCGAGCGGCGATTGAGGCCGTAGAAGTCCTTCATATCGTCGGATTTGGTCGCGTTGCTGACGATGACGATGACGCCGAAGGCGGCGATGTTGGTGAAGATGTACATCAGCAAGTAGAACATCGTCGCGCCGGAACCATCCTGCGACAGGGAGACGAGGCCGACCAGAGCGTAACCGGCCTGGGCGATGCTGGAATAGGCCAGCATGCGCTTGAGGTTGTTCTGGAAGATGGCGACGAAGTTGCCAAAGGTCATGGTGATGATGCTCATCGCCACCAGCATGGCCCACCACTCGGCCGTCGACTGGGCCGGGCCAAGCACCCCGGCCATGAAGACGCGCAGGAAGACGGCGAATCCCGCCGCTTTGGAGGCGGTGGACAGGAAGCCGGTGAAAGGCGTCGGCGAGCCTTCGTACACGTCGGGCGTCCAGAAGTGATAGGGGACGAGCGACGTCTTGAACGCGAAGCCCACGGTGACCATCACCGCCGCCAGCAGCAACAGGGGTTGAACAGCGGCGATTTGCTGCCCGCTGAACAGGTTGCCGATGACATAGATATTGGTCTGGCCGGTGATGCCATAGATCAGGCTCATGCCGTAGAGCATGACGGCCGTGGTGAACGCGCCATAGATGAAATACTTCATGCCCGCTTCGGACGAGCGCGTCTCGCCGCTGTAGAACCCGGCCAACAGATAGGACGAGATGCTGGCCGTCTCCAGGGCGACGTAGATCATGATCAGGTCGGCCGAGGCAGCCATGAGGCTGAAGCCGATCGTGGCCGTGATGAGCAGCGCGTAGTATTCGAGTTTTTGCAGCCGCGGCACGTCCATCGACAGCAATGCCGTCAGAGCCAGGGCGGAGAAGAACATGAGGCGGAAGACAAGCGTCACCAGGTCGTGACGCATCATGCCGCCCCAGATGACGCTCTCGCCCAGCCCCAGGGCAGCGTTGGGCTGGTCGAACAGCCAATAGAGGACGACGGTCAGCAGCAGCACCGCCACCGCACCCCAGGCCGTGAACATGCCGAGTTGGCGCCGGTTCGCCGGCTTGAACAGGCGCTCGTAGATCAGCACCGTGAACAGGATGACCAACAGGCCGATCTCCGGCGCGAGGGCCAATACCCACGAAAGGGTAATATTGGGACTCACTTATGCACCTCCCAGCCTGCTGAGGCCGGCCACCAGCCGGCCGACGTTGGCTGCGACGATTTCGATTACATGTTGCACGGCCGTGGCGGAGCCACCGTGGAATTGAGCCGCTTGCTGGGCTTCCTGCAGGCGGCCGACCACCGGTTCAACCCCCGATTCAACGATGGGGGCGATGACCGCCGGAACCAGGCCGATGACGACCAGGATGACACAGAAAGAGACCAGAACCACCTTGTCGATGGCCAGCAGCGGCCGCATATCGTGCCACTTGTCGCCATCGTATTCGCCAAAGAACACGGCATGGATGGCGCGCAGGATGTAGGCCGCGGTGATGATGATGCCCAGGGCCGACAGAATGGCCGCCCAGGCGTAGAAGTTCGACGGATTCAGGCCGAACGCGGCCGTCAGGTCGAGGGCGCGCCCTTCCCAGACTCCCAGAAAGATGGGAAACTCGGCCAAAAAGCCCGACAGACCCGGCATGCCCATGCCCACGAGACCGGCAATGATGAACGCCACGACCGTCCAGGGCAGAGCCTGGCGCATGCCGCTGAGTTCATCCATGTTGCGGGTGTGGGCGCGGTCGTAGACCATGCCGACGACGGCGAAGAAGAGAGCCGTCATGATGCCGTGGCTGACCATCTGGATGCCCGCGCCGGTGTAGCCGAGAAGCATCATGGAGGCGAAGCCCATCGAGACAAGCCCCATATGGCTGACGCTGGAGTAGCCGATCATGTACTTGAGGTCTTTCTGCCTCATGGCGACGAACGCGCCGTAGATGACATTGACCAAGGTCAGTAGTAGAACGAAGGGCAGCCAGTAGACCGCGCCTTCGGGCAAAATCTGAATGCCGACGCGCATCGAGGCGTAGGCGCCCAGCTTCATCAGAACCCCGGCGTGGATCATGGAAACGGCCGTGGGCGCTGCCACGTGGCCGTCGGGCGACCAGTTGTGGAAGGGCCACAGGCCGGCCAACACGCCAAACCCGATGAAGAGCGGCATGAACCAGATGCGCTGAATCTCCCAGGGGAAGGTGGCCTCGGACCAGACGCGCAGGTCGAACGTCCGCAGCGCCTCACCGCCCTCGACCGGCGTGAAGTAAAGCACCAGGAAGGCGATCAGCGAGATGAAGCTGCCGATGAGCAGATAGAGGGTCAGCTTCATGGCGGCGTATTCGCGGCGTTCCTTCCAGCCCCAGACGACGATCATGACGTACATGGGCAGCACGGCCAGCTCGTAGAAAAAGAAGAGCAGGAAGCCGTCGACGGCGACAAAGACGCCGTGGACGCCGGCCACCAGCAGCATGAAGAAGGCGTAGAACTCGCGCGGCCGATCTTCGATGCTCCAGGATATCAGGACGCCACCCAGGCCGACGATGGACGTCAGCAGCACCAGCGTGGCGCTGAGGCCGTCGACGCCGACGATATAGTTCAGCCCGATGCTGGGCACCCAGGGATGCTCCTCAACGAACCGAAGCGTATCGCGCCAGGCTGTGCCGGCGGGTGGCAAGCTTTGATACGTTGCCACATAGACATAGATCGACAGCACCAGGCCCAGGACCATGGCCGCCAGCCCCAACATTCGCGCATTTTCTCCGCGTTCTTTGGGCAACATCAGGATGATGAGCGCGAAGGCGATGGGCGACAGGGCGATGATTGACAGATACGGGAATTCCATAGCTTTATTCCGGTTCCAGTAGTGGGCGTACTCGTCCCGCTAACTGAAAAGTTTGGTTATCGTGTCATTGATCACAGCCAGAATCAGCTGTGGCCACACGCCCAAAGCGAGCATGAGGGCCATCAGCGGCCAGATAACGAGATGTTCGCGGAACGTCATCTCCGTCAGTCCGGCCCATTGGGGCTTCATCGGCCCATGCAGAACCTCGCCGATAGCCTTGAGGATATAGGCGCCGGTCATGAGCAGGCCGATCATCGAGAGAGCCAGTTGGACTGTGAAGACGTTCCATGCGCCACGCACCACCAGATATTCGCTCACAAAGCCGTTGAGGCCGGGCAATCCCAGCGACGCGAAACTGGTGAAGATTAAAATCGCTCCGTAGATGGGCATCACCGTCCAGATGCCGCCATATTGCTTCAGGTCACGGGTATGGGTGCGGCCGTAGATGACACCGACCAGGAAGAACATGCCCGCCGAAGAAAGGCCGTGGTTGAACATCTGCAGGACTGCGCCGTTGGTAGCGATGATGGCGTCGTAGTTCAGTCCGGCGGAGTTACCCTGGCGGCCGTAGGCATAAGCCATGACAGCCAGCCCCAGCACGACGAAACCCATATGGTTGACGGATGAGTAGGCCACCAGCCGCTTGAAGTCCCACTGGCCGAAGGCGGCATACGCGCCCAGGACGATGCTGAGCATGCCGAGGGTGGCCAGGATTCCGGCCGTGGCCATGGCCTGAGCCGGGAACAGCGGGATGACGAGACGGATGAAGCCGTAAGCGCCCAGCTTGAGCAGCACGCCCGCCAGGAGCATCGAGCCACCCGTGGGGGCCTGGGTGTGGGCGTCGGGCAACCAGGTGTGGAAGGGCCAAATGGGAATCTTGATGGCGAAGGCGATGAGGAAGGCCCAGAAGGCGATCCCCTTGGCCAAATCGACGGATATGCCGAGCCGCGGCAGCATCCCGCCCGCGGGCAGATTGACCCAGGTGGTCATCAGCTCCACGATGTCGAACGTGCCCGTCGAAATGCCGATCACCTGAATGGACAGGAGAAGGCCCAGGCTGCCGGCCATGGTGTAAATGATGAACTTGAACGAGGCATATTCGCGGTCCTTGCCGCCCCACAACTTGATCAGGAAGTACATGGGCACCAGGCCGAACTCCCAGAAGATGAAGAAGATGATCAGGTCAAGCGAGGCGAACAGACCGAGCATGGACGCTTCCATCAGCAGGAAGAGAAACATGAGGGTGCGCACGTTGTCTTCGATCTCGAAGGAGACCAGAATGGCCGCCGGGGTCAGGATGACCGTCAGCAGCAGCATCGACAGACTGATGCCGTCCACGCCGATGTGGAAGCTGGAGCCGATCGCCGGAAACCAGGGGATGATGGTCTCGTACTGGATCCCGGGGTGCACGCGGTCATAGTTGAACCACATGATGAGCACCAGCGCCAGCGGAATGAGGCTGAAGATGAAGGCCAGCCGGCGAATGGTTAGCTTCGCGTCATCAGGCATGACGAACAGGATGAGCGACGCGACCAACGGGAAAAGGATGGTCAGTATCAGAAGGTTATTGAGAATTGCGTCCATAATCTAGTCGCCGATTCGGAATGGGGCGGGCCATTAGAATATACTGGCCAACCATCCGCTGTTGATCAACAGGATAACAACCGCCAGCGCAGTGGCGATGAAAACCGATATCAGGGCGTATTCCTGCACCTTGCCGGTCTGCAGGAACCGGAACTCCTTGGCGAGGGAGAGGGTTTGATCCTTCACCCAGTCCACGCCGCCGCTGATGACCGTCTCCTCGAAGCGTTTCAGGTAGCCGCCGATCTTGTAGAAGGTGCGGGCCACCAGATGCAGGGTGCCATCGATGATGCCCTTGTCGATGAATTCATAGGCCACGCGCTCCGAGAACCAGACGGTCGGCTTGATGAAGACGCGATCATAGAGTTCATCCCATCCCCATTTGTTGCGCAGAAAGCCATGGATGGGGCCGAGGGTCTTGACCATCGGGTCTTCCTGCCCGGTTTGCAGCGGCCGTTTGACGTAGACCAGCCAGCCGAGCACCAGACCACCCAGCGCCACGACGAGCGACGTGATGAGCGGAACCCATGACCAGGGCAGCGATTCCAGTGTGTGCCCCACCAGGCCCAGCGCGTACAACTCTTCGATGAGATGATGATATTGCGCTGCGGCATAGTGATGGAAGAAGTTATAGAAGATATTGTTCGTGCCCAGAAAGCGATCGGAGATGCCAGACCAGCCCGCGCCGACGGCAAAGATGGCCAGGATGACGAGCGGGAAGGTCATGAAGGGCGAGCTTTCTTCGGCATGTTCGGCCAGCGCGGTGCGCGGCTTGCCCAGGAAGGTCAGGCCTATCTGGCGCATGGTGTAGAATGCCGTCAGAAATGCGGCCAGAGCCAGCGTGACGAACACCACCAGGGCCAGCATCTTCTGGTCATGCGACCACTGGAACCAGGCGTCGGCGAAGATCTCGTCTTTCGACCAGAACCCGGCGGTGAGGAACGGGAACCCGGCCAGCGACAGGCCGCCGATCAGGAAGGTCCAGAAGGTGATGGGCATTTTGGAGCGCAACCCGCCCATATTGCGCATGTCTTGCGGGTCGAGATGATGGTCGTGGGCGTGGATCGCCCCGTGCTCCATGCCGTGGATGACCGATCCGGACGCCAGGAAGAGCAGCGCCTTGAAGAAGGCGTGGGTAATCAGATGAAAGGCCGCGGCGACGTAAGCCCCCAGGCCGATGGCCGCGACCATGAAGCCCAACTGGGAGATGGTCGAATAGGCCAGGACAGCCTTGACATCATATTGAGCCACAGCGATGGTGGCGGCCATGATGGCGGTGAACGCGCCGATCCCGGCGATGACCAGGCCGGTCCACGCCGTCCCCTCGATACTGACGGCGATCATGGGGAAGATACGCAGGAGCATAAAGATGCCGGCGGAAACCATGGCGGCGGCATGGATGACGGCGCTGACGGGCGTCGGACCTTCCATCGCGTCGGGCAACCAGACATGCAGCGGCCATTGGGCCGATTTGCCGACGGTTCCGGTGAAGAGCATCAGGGTCATGATACCCAAGCCGCTGAAGCCGATCAGATGGATGACGCGCTCGAAGTTCTCGGGCGTGAAGGCGTCGTTGAAGTTGAGCGTGCCGAAGGCCCACCACATAAAGACGATGCCCAGCAGCATGACGACGTCGGCCACGCGCGTGGCCATGAAGGCTTTAATGGCCGCCTTGCGCGGCGGTATGCGCGGGATGGGCATGTCGGCCGGATCGGGATACTGGCGAGCATACCAGAAACCGATGAGCGAGTATGAGCAGAAGCCCATCAACTCCCAGCCGATGAATAACAGCAGCAGGTTGTCGGCCACGACGAGCAGTAGCATGGAACCGCCGAAGAGGCACATATAGGCGAAGAAACGGGCCAACAGCGGGTCTTCGGTCATGTCATGCTGTGGCTCGCCCTTGTGCATGCCCAGGCCATGCCCCCAGTTATGGTAGCCGACGCTGTAGATGAAGATCATCGTGACCGCCAGCGAAACCATCAACAGCATGATGGCGTCCAGCGGATCGATCGCGACACCTATCCGGAACCATTGGCCCTGGAAGAAGTCGCCCAGCGGCAACCAGTCAACGCCGCTGGAAATCTGGACGGGATGAGTATCCAGCTCATGGACGCCGCGCGTCAGGACATTGATGGCCACGGTCCAGCTCATGATCAGCGAACTGATTATGGCCACCCAGGCCAGCATCCAGCTCAGCGTCCGGTTACGGTGGACGAAGAGGGCGATGAGAAAGAAGGCCAGAATCGGCATCGCCGGAATCAGCCAGGTCATTGTTTGGAGTGTCTGCTCGTTCATAGGCAGGTCGCCATTGATAATCAGGAATCAGGAGAAATGGATGTACTTAATTCCTGGTTCGTAATTTTCGACTCAGTTCTTCAACAAATCCAGTTCGTCAGCGTTAATCGATTCACGATTGCGATAGACAGAGATAATCAGGGCCAGACCGGCGGCCGCCTCGGCCGCGGCCACGGTCAGGACGAAGATGGCCCAGACCAGACCCACCGAGCGATCCGGCGTCAGATAGCGCCAGAAGGCGATCAGGTTTATGTTGACGGCATTGAGCATCAGTTCAATGCCCATCAGGATGACGATGGCGTTGCGACGAGCCAGCACACCGAACAAGCCGATGGAGAACAGCGCCGCGCTCAACAGCAGATACCAGGATAAGGGAATCACAGGTTGTCCTCCTCGCCGCTGCGCGGCCAGGCGATAATGATGGAACCGACGAGCGCCGCCAACAGCAGCACCGAAGCGACCTCAAATGGCAACACGTAGGCGTCGGCGCTGACAAAAGCGCGACCGAGACGGGCGACGCTGCTTTCCATGACGGCCGGATCAACCTGCTGCGTGGAGCTAAGCAGCGAGTCGGCGCCGGGAACCAGCGGGTAGAGCCGCGAGATGACGACAAACAGGATAGCCATGGTGATGAGCGTGGCGACGAGAGCGGCGATCGCCTGCGCATTATAGGGTGATTCCTGCGTCTGCATCATGCGGCGAGTCATCATGACGGCAAAGATGATCAGGATGGAGATAGCCCCGATATAGACCAGAAGCTGGGCCATTCCCAAAAAGCCCGCCTCCAACAGGATGTATATTCCGGCCACACCCAGAAAAGAAGCCATCAGGGCCAGCGCCGCGTGAAACAGGTTGCGCAGCGTGACCACGGCGATGGCCGAGGTCAGGATGATGGCGGTCAGGATAAAAAAGATGATCTGCTGGCTCATACGTGCGCCTCAGTAATAGATATCAGTGAATCGGCACCGTGATTGGCTCGCGGCCGCCAAGGGGCATATCCCCATGATCGGTCTGGACCGGCTCGCCGTGGCCCGAAGGAACGTGGCCTGCCGGACCATGGCCGGCGGGCGCATGATCGCCATGACCGGCCGAGGGCGGCGATGCGGCTCCGCTATTGGCAGTCGTCTTGTTCCGTTGGCCGTAGCGCCGCAGCGCCTCCAGCGTGGCAAAGCCCAGGCCCAGGTTGACGGCCAGATGAATGGCCATACGCATGAATTGGCCCGTGCCCTCGGGGATGAGTTTGTCCACGATGGCCACCAGGAAGATGAGCACCAGCGACAGCGGCACCAGGAATTTCCAGTTGTAGTCGAGGAGCTGGTCGACACGAATGCGGGGCAATGTGCCACGCACCCAGACGAAGACAAAATAGAGGATGAAAGTCTTGGTGAAGAAAGCTGTCAGCCCGATGAGGCGGCCGAAGGGATAGCCGCCCGCGCTGACCCAATTCTCCAGCCCAAAGAACCGATAGCCGCCCAGATAGAGCGTGACAAACAGGGCGGACATGAACAGCGTGCCCAGGAATTCGGCCAGGAAGAACATGCCGAACTTCATGCCGCTATATTCAATATGAAAGCCGGCGACGATCTCGGATTCAGCCTCAAGCAGGTCAAACGGCGTGCGTCCCGTCTCCGCCAGGGCCGAGATGTAGAAGATCAGAGCCGATAGGGGCGCGTAGAGCAGGAACGGAATCGCCTGGGCATCGATGATACCCTTGGTCGACATCGTGCGAGCCAGGATGACCGGCACCAGCAGGGCCAGGAGCATGGGCACTTCGTAGCTGACCATCTGGGCGACGGCGCGAAAGGCGCCCAGCAGAGCGTATTTGTTGTTGGACCCCCAGCCGGCCAGCAAGAGCACCACGACCGAGAGCGAGCTGATGGCCATGATATAGAAGACACCGATGTTCAGGTCAACGCCGATGACGCCGGGGGCGAAGGGGATGACGGCCCACACCAGCAAGGCGGCGATGACGGTCAGAAGTGGCGCAAGGTTGAAGGGAACCCAGTCGACGCCCGCGGGGTTGATCACTTCCTTGGAGAGCAGCTTGAGGACGTCGGCCACCGTCTGCAACAAGCCGTAGCGGCCGCCCACCCGATTGGGGCCGATGCGGTCCTGCATGCGGGCGATGAGCTTGCGCTCCAGCCAGATAAGGAAGATGACGATGAGCAAGCAGAAGGTGGAGAGCGCCACCACCGAGAGGATATCGATAAAAAGCTCCATCCCCGGGCCGGAGCCGAACGTCCGGCGCAAGTAATCGCCGAAACTCAGGGACAGAAGACTCCATAACAGGTCGAGAATGTTATTCATAACGGTCGCGCCTTTATTCAGGTCGGGGGACAGTGAAGAACGGCCGACGGCCGTTCCCTGTGTTCCCTCCCTTTAATATCGTTTGGTGGGACGCTATACCCACTCCAGAACCCCGCGGCTCCAGGCATAAATCAGGCCGTCAGCCAACAGGAAGATGAACAACACCGCCGCGCCGATGGCGAACAAGTCCAGCTGACCATAGGCTACGGCGATCGGAAAGAGAAATACGGCTTCGATATCGAAGATTACGAAGACAAGGGCGTAGATATAGTACTGGACCTTGAACTGAATCCAGGTATCGCCCACGGTCTCGATTCCGCATTCGTAGGTCTGTTGCTTCACGGGATTCGGCCGATGCGGGCCGAGCAACCGGTTCAGCACCACAGGGGCCAAAGGAAAGATGGGCGAGAGCGCCACAAAGATACCGATGTATTGCCAGTCAGACAGCACAGTAATTCCTCATGTCCGATTTGCCAAGAGTTTTGTGAAATTCCTCTCATTTATAGCACATGAAGCTATTGGTGCAACAAATCGCCAGGCGATCGATCTTTGTCGGGCGGGTTTGCAATCTACCTGTCAAACGCCGAAAGATCGACCCAAAACCCATCGGCAGCAACCGGTGATGCCCCTTGGCAATGATGTGGAGTTGGATTACCATTCCCTCAAGTCCGTCGGCCGCGTCGTGTGCAGTCTGCCCGTCGCGGTCTGCCCCCAGTGGGCACTGAGAAACAACCAATGCTGGAATCACCACCTGAAACGCAACGCATTCTGGTCGTTGATGACAACGCCTATACCCTGCGCATCGTGCAGCACACGCTCGACCAGGCGGGATATGCCGTATCGACGGCCATCTCGGGCGCGGAGGGATTGACCCTCATCAATCGCTACGGCCTGCCTCACCTGGCCATCGTCGATCTCCACATGCCGGAAATGAGCGGCTTTGAGTTTTGCCGCCTTGTCCACGAGTTTAGCGACGTGCCGATCATCATGCTGACGGCCGCCAGCGCCGAGGAAACGGTCATCGAAGGGCTGGAAGAGTACGCCGAAGATTACATGATCAAGCCTTTCAATCCGCCGGAGCTGATCGCGCGCGTGCGGCGTGTGTTGGCCCGCATGGAAGATTACACCTACACGCTGGACGCGACGACGCGCATCGATGATCGGCTCACGCTCAACTTCCCCATGCGCGAGGCGACGGTTGACGGCCAGACCGTTTCGCTGACGCCGATAGAGGCGAAACTCCTCTACATCCTGGTGCGAAACGGGGGGCGAATTGTGACGACCGAATTCTTGCTGAAACGCATCTGGCCGATGGAAGATGCGCGAGAGGACAGGCTGCACGTCCACATCCACCGCTTACGCGGCAAGATCGAGCGCGACCCCAACGAACCCTTTTATATCCTCGCCGAGCGAGGTCTGGGCTATACCTTCCAAAGCCTGACGTGAATATGAAAGCTCCCTTTAGGCAATCGGATCGCCTGCTGGAGCCGTCAGGGGCGTGAAACCAAATGATTCGACAATAATCTCAACATTCTGCCCGTCGGAAGGAGGCGCGCCTTTGTTTAACCACAGATTGATTCGCGCATTGCCGTTCCCTTCCTTCGGTACATCTGAGGCTGTGAAGGCGTGCGCGTGGATGATACTGCCGGCGTCAGTCCTTCGGCCGCGATAGCTGGTGAACAACACGCGATCAGGCGACCATAAGAAACGATGCGTCGATAATACCTCCGGGAGCATGGTGAAGCAATGTGGATTCCCCGGGAACTTCCGCCTCGTCTGAACCACATATTGGGCATTGTCGTTTGATGCATTGCTCCATTTGGAAAACTCTATGTCAATCTCCCGGTAGCTTTCATTCGGCGCATCCGGGTCCCACGTAAATAACCCCAGCACGACATTTGGGTCCAGTTGGTCGACCAGGCTGCCCAGTGTAAAGGTATAAGCGCCATATCCAAGAGCCGTCTCAGTAACGATCTCGCTAGCATACCAGCGACCGTTTCGAAACCGGATCATCAGGTGCAGACGACCGAAAATGTCTACCCACACATCATCGATCTGGTCCGAGAAGTAGTTCGGCCCCGGCCCAACAGGTTCGTCGCTTTTTTTCACATGCCACGAATAACCGGAGAAAGCGATCATGTCACGAGTGGGATACGATATCCGTCAGCCGGAACTCCGGCTCGCGGATGGGCACGTGATTCGGGTCGCTCCACGACGTGAAGCGCATCACCAGCCGCATAACCCGCCAACCCAGGCCGGCCAGCCACGGCCGATTAAGCCAATAGGCATAACGCGCCAGTCGCACCCGCCGGTCGAGTTGCCGAAACAGCGGGTGCGCCGACAACCGCTCGCGGTAGGAGTCAAGGCTGAAATCGTCGCGCGCAAAGGCGTCGATGATGGTCGCCGACGCCGGATCGCCGTAGCCCAGCGCGAAAGAGATGCCTTCGCCCATCAGCGGATCGGCTCCGGCGGCGTCGCCCACCAGCAGCACGCGCGGTCGGGCGAACTTGCCCCGCGCGTTCCACCAATGAATGGGGTGCCCCTTCAATTCGTAGTCGTCGAGCTGACGGCCGCGCTCGGCCAACTCCCCGGCCAGAATCTCTTTCAGATCGGCCTTGGGCTTTTCCGGTCGGGCGCGACTATCGAAGACGCCCCGGTTCATATAGGCCTTGCCTTTGACAAAGCTGGGGAAGTCCCAATAATACCCTTGCAGGCCGTCGTCCATCGGCGTGAAGTCGAACACGGCCACGCCGTCGCGGAACTCCGGTGTTGTGTTCGGGTCTTCCGGCGTCAGCACCTCGATTAGCCGGGCCACGTGGGGATCATTGACGCCGGGGTCTTCATCAGCCCACTTCAGCTTGCGACGCACGTAGCTGCGCGAGCCGTCGGCGGCAACAACCACTTTGGCATGGAAGGTCGCCAACTCCGTCACGACCTCGACGTGATCGTCGTGGGGCGTGATCTCCTTGACCGCCTCCCCCTGCCGCACGCGAACGCCCAGCTTCTCGGCCGTCTTCACCAGCCAATGATCGAACTCGTCGCGCCGCACGATGGTAAACACCGGGTCACTGAAGAAGGAATAGCTCTGGTCATGATAGACGAGACGGGCTTCGGTCACATCGAAATGGCGTGGTTCCAGCGTCAGCCCCAGGTCGGACAGCACATTCCGCCCCAAATGGGTGATGCCGCCGCCACACAACTTCTCGCGCGGGTGGACGGCCTTATCGACGATGACGATGCGTTCCGCCCAGGACGGATCATGCTTAATCAGGTGTAGCGCCGTCGACGTGCCCGATGGGCCTGAGCCGACGATCAACACATCAATAGTTTCAACTTCAGACATAATCGAAATACGGGTTACAAAAATATGCGTTCGCCGAACGACGAACTCCGATTTAAATGACCGTTATAGATTATAACCCGAATTCGGAATTGGATGGAAAGAACACCCTCGCGGAGGAGGTTAACCACATCCCATTCACGGTTGCTCAATCGGGGTAGCTGTTCCATAGCGTTATGTAAATACGATGAAGAACAGGTGAACTGACTGTTGAGAAACGGGTTGCCGGATCGTCTGCTTGTCAGCCTGAGTATGCCTACCGACTCACGATCGGATAGGAAATGCTCCAGTTCAGTTGGACAGCCCCAACGGTGGTGGCCTCGGCCGCGTTGGTCTCCGGCTCGCTATTCCCCGCCCGGTCGATAGCCTGGGCGCGGAATTCATAGGTCTGATTGGCGACCGGTGGTATGAAATTGGCCACCCGATTGGGCGTATTGGTCAGCCAGCGCGTCCAGCCCCCACCGGCGGGACGGAAATCGATATTAAAACGATCGATGCCCGACAGGTCATCGTTGCCGTTCCAGGAGACCATATAGAAGCCGCTCTTCGGCAAATAAAACAGCGGTGAGCCGACGGCCGATTGCGGCGGGGTGGCATCGATGGCGAAACGGGTCGGCACGCTGGAGACGAGTGGCGCGTTCGTCCGGGCCAGCAGCACCCGCCAGTACAGATTGGCGTAGTCGCGGTCGAAGGTGCGCTTGTCGGTTGTGGGCGCGCCATACCAGCTCTGATTCACCAGGACTTGGGCGAAGCCGGGGTCGGTGGCCACTTGCAGCGTGGTCACTTCCACCGAGCCGGGATTGGTGATCTGCCAGGCAAAGCTGACGTTGCGGTTGGCTCGCCAGGCGTCGGCCGGGGGGTCGGTGTTGGTGGGCAGGGCCGGCGGGGGCGGCGGCGGGCTGTCCATCGGCAGCAGGCGAATGGCATCGAACCAGACGCCCAATTCCTTGTCATTGGTCAGGTCGGTCAGCCGGATGACGTTGCCGTTGCCCTCGTTGAGGGTGAATTCGCCAAGTGTGATCCACAGGCCTACCTTGGCCTGCTGGCTGACGGTGCGGGTGTCGGTGCCGTTGGCGCGCTGGATGGTATAGGTGGCGCTGCCGGTTTCGGGACGGCCGGTTTGACAATAGGGCACGTAGGCATCGATGCGATAGAGGCCGGTGGCGGGAACTCTGGGCCGCCATTCGCCCCAGTTCGTGCTGGACGCCTGGTTGTTGGTAGACCACGTATACCAGGCATGATTATTGAAGCCACAGAGATAGGGCGGCACAAGCCAGTTGCCGGTCGTGCTGCGCGTGAAGGCGGTGCTTTCCTCGTCAGCATAGATGAACGGATCGACCAGACCGATGCGATCCGCGATCTGCTCCCGCATCCAGGGGATGAGCAGGTGCGCCTGGTCGCCGGGGCACTCCGTCGTGCCGTAGACATCGCGGTGGCCCATCAGGTGCGGCAAGCCCCAACTGATGTTGGGCAGCGTGTTGCTGGCGTCAAAGACATTGATGTCGCGTTGGTCGGCCTTCCATGACAGGATATCGACGGCCGCGTTGAGCATGGCCTGCGGGGGGCGGATGCCCGGCGAGTAAGCGGTGAACGTGCCGAGCAAGGCCACGGCCATGCTGCCCTTGTTGGCGCCGGAGGCGTGGGTGCCGACGACATCATCGCCTCCCTTGTGCCCCTCATAGATCACCCCGTTGGGATCGACCAGATAATTGTAGCCGATGTCGCCCCACTTGCGGCTGTAGGTGTGGAAATTCCAGATGGCCCGGACAACGGCCGCCCAGTTGGTGCTGGCGTTATTGGAGACTGTGTGGTGGACGATGAGATGGCTGACGGGATAATGCTCCAAACCATCGTTGTAGTTGCAACCGGCGCTCTGACACCAAACCTCCCGGCTGACAACGAACGGCTTGGGGTAACCTTCGGTCATTTCGGGCAAAATCTGCTCGCCCTTGTCGATATTCGCTTGCAACTCGACAAGTTCGTCCGCCGTGGGGCCGTCGCTGGTGTCGATGAAGGTCAGGCGAAGGCGGTTGAGGGTCGGCCGTGTAGCCGGGGAGCCTTCCTTACCAAAGAGAACCTGCACCTGAACGAAGCGATGGGTGCTCCCGGCGTCGGGCACCAGGACCATCTCGCCAACGACCTCGGCCGCGCCCGGCTCCATCCAGTCATGATTGGCATGAACGCCGATCCAGTCGTCCCAGTTCTCGCCGTCGGGGCTGGTGCGCACCTGAAGTGTGATCGCCTCGGCATTGCTGCCCGTCCATTGGGGCACGACGGCGTTGAACGGGATGGGGGCGTCGATCGTCTGCGAGGTGAACGATCCGCCGGTATTGGATTCGGGCGCCAGGTCATCACCGATGATGGTGGTGCCCTTTTCGATATCGGCCGTCAGGTCCCCAGCGGTAAGGATCAGATCCTCCATGGGGGCGCGGCCGTCCTCCGGTTGGGCTACCGCGGCGGCGAAGACGATCCCGGTCAGGAGGGCGATTAAAAAGGCAAAGGCAATTCGTTGTAATGTTCTCATTGGCGTATGAGCGAAGCGGTTACTGCTCGCTACCTCAACCGCCATTCTAGCAGATGGGCCGCATTTTGGGCAATGGGCGGCCGCCGGACATTGTCGAAGCAGGACAGATCGGGTAGAATTTAACCGTGGTTAATTTTCAATCTAACATAAATTAACACTGAAATTTGGACTGCTTTAGGCTTATGATCGACATAAAAACGTTAAACCTGACGGAGCAAGAGGAAGGCCCATCCTGCCTCGAGCTTCTGGATGAGAAAGTCGCCGGACATGACGGCATCATCGACGTCGCCGTGGACACCAGCGGCGAGACGGTGACCGTCGCCTATGACCCGCGCAAGGTGAGCGAGGGCGATGTGGCCCGGTTGGCCCATGATGTCGGCCCCATCCTGCAGGAGCGCCGGCAAACGTGCACCCTGCGGCTGGGGAAGCGCGGCGGCCGCGGCTGCGAGTCCTGCGCGTTGGCGCTGGAGCGACAAATGGGGCAATTGCCGGGCGTGCACAGGGCCACGGCCAGCTTCGTCGGCGGGGTGATGTCCGTCCATTTCGACCACACCCTCATCTCGCCCGACGACATTACCCGCCACGTCGAGCGATTTGGCGTCGGCGTTCTCCCTTCGGCCGCGACCCTCTCGGTCGTCGATGGCGGACGTGCCGGAGCGGAGCCGGAATCCGCTCCATCCAACCTCGACCGCGCGCGGGAATGGCTGACGCCGCAAAAGCTGCAAGCCATTCTGACCGTCATCACGCTGGTGACGATGATCGCCGGCTGGCTGGCGGAACGCGCCGCCGGCGGCAGCACAGCTCTGTCGACGGCATTGTTCGTCGCTGCCTACGTGGCCGGCGGGGCGTTCGGCCTTAAGGGCGGCATCGAGTCGCTGATGGCCCGCACCCTCGACATCGACCTGCTCATGATCCTGGCCGCGCTGGGCGCAGCCTTCGTGGGCCAGCCGTTCGAAGGGGCCATGTTGCTGTTCCTGTTCAGCCTGTCCAATACCCTGCAGGACTTCGCCATGGATCGCACCCGCAATGCCATCCGCGCCCTGATGAAGCTGCGCCCGGCCGAGGCCGAGATCTATCGCGGCGACGAGCTGGTGAAGTTGCCTATCGAGCAGGTGCGCGTGGGCGATCGGATGCTGGTGCGGCCGGGCGACCGCATCGCTCTCGACGGCACCGTGCTGGCCGGGTCGGGCAGCGTGGATCAATCCTCGCTGACCGGGGAATCGGTGCCCGTCTACAAGCAAGTGGGCGATCCCTGTTTCACGGGGACGATCAATCAGGACGGCAGCCTGGAGATCGGCGTGACCCGCCTGGCGCAGGATTCGACCATCGCCCGGCTGATCAAACTGGTGGAAGAGGCGCAGAGCGAGAAGGCCGAGACCCAGCGCTTCATCGATCAATTCGAACAGTATTACGCGGCCGGAGTCATCGTACTGACGGCGCTGGTGGCCGCCGTGCCGCCGCTGCTGCTGGGCCACGACTTCAACGCCGCCTTCTACACGGCCATGACCGTCATGGTGGCTGCCTCGCCCTGCGCCATTGTCATCAGTACCCCGGCCACCGTCCTGTCGGCCATCGGCAACGGCGCGCGGCGCGGGGTGCTATTCAAGGGCGGCATCCACGTCGAGAACGCGGCCACGGTCAAAGTGGTGGCCTTCGACAAGACGGGCACGCTGACCGTGGGCAAGCCCGAAGTGACGTCCATTGTCCCAATGATGGCTGACGGGTTGGAATCGGAGCTGCAAGAGATCGAACTGCTGCGGCTGGCGGCGGCGGTGGAGGCGCGCAGCGAGCACCCGCTGGCCAAGGCGGTGGTGGCACGGGCCGGGAAAGACGGCATCGCGATCCCGGAGGTGATGGACTTCCAGTCAATCGCCGGTCAGGGTGTGCGCGGCACAGTGGACTATCCGGCGCTGGGCCGGGTGGCGGTCCATATCGGCAGCCCGCGCTATTTCGCCCGCTTCGGGGACAACGGCCGCCTTCCGGAAGCGACAGCCATCGTCAACCGGCTTGAGGAAGAGGGGCAGACGAGCGTCATCGTGGCCCTGATAAAGGAAGAGGAACGGCAGCGCGACGACAGTAATGCCGGGGCGCTCCGCTACCTGGGCGTCATCGGCATGGCCGACGCGCTGCGACCCGACGCGGCCAAAGTCGTGAGCGACCTGAAGCGAACCGGCATCGAGCGGGTGATCATGCTGACGGGCGACAATCAGCGAGTGGCCGACCGAATCGCCGCCGCCACGGGCGTGGACGAAGCCCGGGCCGGCCTGCTGCCGGAGGACAAGGTGGCGGCCGTGCGCGACATCCGCAATAACTATGGCCCGGTAGCCATGGTCGGCGACGGCGTCAACGACGCCCCGGCGCTGGCCGCGGCCACGATCGGCATCGCCATGGGCGCAGCCGGGACGGACGTGGCCCTGGAGACGGCCGACGTGGTGCTGATGGCCGACGATCTCAACAACATCCCCTACGTGCTCCGTCTGAGCCGGGCCACGCGCCGGACGATCTTCGTCAACCTGGGTTTCGCCCTGTTCATGATCGGGCTGATGCTGACGGCCATCTTCTGGCGCGACCTGCCTCTGCCACTGGCGGTCATCGGCCACGAGGGGGGGACGGTGCTGGTGTCGCTCAATGGGCTACGGCTGCTGGGATATCGCGACCGATGAAGAGAGCGACACAATTTCTTAGCTTTCGGGCGCGCTGTTTGTAGCAGATTCACCCTTGTCATATACTTCTGCTTGATGCACAAGAGCGATGATTTCAAGCGCCTGTTTGCCAACCGATATGGGGTGAGCCATGGATCATGACTCATTCAACGATGGGATAGGTTCCATTCCAGTCGAAGACCTCGATCCGGGAGATGAGCTGACCGAATTGGCTCCCTTCCCCGCGCCGCCGCCGGCCACGGTGGAGCGCGCGGCCGAGACATCAGTCGCCCCAGACTCACCCGATCCCGAATTCGACGCCTATATGGCCGTCGTCAAGCTGCTCATCGGCGGCACGGTGGAGGGCACGGCCGAACTGGTGCATCGCCTCGAAGTGTGGGAGGCTCAGCTTCGCGCGGCCGAGGGCGATCCGGAACCTGGCGAGATCAATCATGCCAACGACATGGCCCGCTATATGCTGGTGGGCATGGCCCTCGACGCGAGCGACGGCCTGCGACGGCGGGTGGTCGGGTTTGCACAAGCATCCGATGTCTTCTTCCGCTTCTCCGGCAGCATGGCCCGGCCGCTGGTGAACAACCGTCTGACCGGCATCGTCGGCCGCCCGATCGATCGCGCCTTCAACCGGCTGGTCGAACGCGGCCAACAAAACGTCGACAAATGGATCGAGATGGGTCGCCATCAGGAACCGGGCGCGCGTCGCCTGGCCCGCAAGACCTTTACCGAGATTCAGGACGAATTCATTGGCCATCTGGCCGAAAATCAGGAACTGGCCGACCTGGTACAGAAGAAAAGCATGGGGCTGGCTACCGAGGCGGTGGATGAGTTCCGCTCGCGGACGGTGTCGGCCGATGAACTGGCCGAAAAGCTCGTCCGTCGTATTCTGCGACGGCCGGCACGCCCCGAGCTGCCCGCGTCGATCGAGGAAAACCGACTGACGGACGGCACCGACTGACGGCGACCGGCTGTTCAGGCATGAGACCGATTAAGGCTATCGACGATAACCCGTGACCCAACTCACCAGCCCACACCCATCGCTTCGTGGTAATTACGCCGGATTCGTCACGCGATCCATCGCTTTCTCCATCGACCTGCTTCTGGTCGCAACTGTCCAAATCACCATCCTGCTCCTCGTGCGCTTGCTGCTGGATTTCTTCGGCCTCGATCAATTGGCCAAGGCGATCTTTGAGCCGAGCGAAACAACCAATTTGCCGATGTTCGTCGTGATCATCCGCTGGATGTTCGCCATCCTCGGCAGCGGCCTCCTGTTCGCCGCCTACGTCATTTCGTCCTGGTTGCTGGTCGACAAGACGGTGGGCCACGCCTTGCTGGGTTTGCGCGTGCTGCGCACAAATGGGCAGCCGCTCACGATAGGCCCGGCCGTGCGGCGCGTTCTGGGCTACTATGTATCTTTTCTGGCGCTCTTCCTCGGTTTCCTGTGGATACTGGTCGACGACCGGCGCCAGGGCTGGCATGACAAGATGGCCGACACCATCGTCATCTATGATTGGGACGCGCGACTGGGCAAGCGATTGCGCGAGTTGCTGGCCCGTCAGCAAGCGGAGCGGCAAGACGCATTGAACGAGCCGCCGAATATCATTTCTCAAGGATAAACAGCCATGTCCAATGCTATTGTCCCCCTTTCCAATGTGGATGCCGCCTGGCTCAAGATGGAGGACCCGACGAACCTGATGATGGTGACGGGCGTCCTGACCTTTGCCAAGCCGGTGGATATGGCCTATCTGCGAACCCTGATCGAGAGCCGCCTGCTTCAGTTTGATCGCTTCCGCCAGCGAGTCGTCCGTCCGTCCTTGCCGATGGCCCCGCATTATTGGGAATTCGACCCGACCTTCAATGTCAACGCCCACCTTCATCACATCGGACTTCCAAGCCCCCACGACAAGTCGGCGCTCCAGCAGCTTGTCAGCGATCTGATGAGTACGTCCCTCGATTTCAGCAAGCCGCTGTGGCAGATGCACGTCATCGACGGCTATGGCGACGGCGGGGCCATCGTGGTGCGACTCCACCATGCCATGGCTGACGGCATGGCGCTAATCGGCGTGTTGCTGGCCCTGACGGAGATGAGTCCCGGCGCTCCCCAACCCGAGCCGGACGGCCTGTCGGAAGCGGCCAACCCGCCGGGCAGTTTGCTCGGATCATGGGAGGCGCTCCAGCTCCGGACGGCCGAGTTGCTGGGCAAGGGGGTGAAGGTCGGCCGCCGCGCCCTCCTCGAGAGCCTGGAGAGCTACCTGAACAACGACCGCCCGCGCGAGCTGGCCGAGATCGCCAACGACTATGCCCATGCCGCCGGCAAGCTGGCGTTGCGCGCCCCGGACCCGCCCAATATCTTTAGGGGGCGACTCTCCGTCGCCAAGCGGGCCGCCTGGTCGCGGCCGCTGCCTCTCAGCGAGGTTAAGGCGATGCGCAAGGCCACCGGGGCGACGATCAACGACCTGATGATCGCGGCCATCACGGGCGGCTTGCGTCGCTATTTGGAAACGCATGACGAGGAGATCGTCGATTTCCGCGCCGCCGTGCCCGTCAATCTGCGCGGCCCGAACGAGATGGGCGGATTGGGCAACAAGTTCGGGCTGGTCTTTCTCGACCTGCCCGTCGGCATGGTCGATATGCCCAAGCGGCTGGCCGCCGTTCGCTACCGGATGGAGTCGCTAAAAGACAGCCAGGAAGCGCCGGTGTCGCTCGATGTATTGGGCGCGATCGGTTTCTCGGCCCAGGCGATCCAGGACGCGGCGGTGCGCATCATCGGGGGGAAGGCGACGGCCGTGCTGACTAATATGCCCGGCCCGCCCATCCCGCTCTATCTGGCCGGACAACCCATCGAAAGCTTTATGTTTTGGGTGCCCCAGAGCGGCCGTCTGGGATTGGGTATCAGCATCCTCAGCTACGCGGGCAATATCTATGTCGGCGTCGCCACCGACGCGGGCCTCGTGCCCGACCCGGATGAGATCATCGACGGGTTTTATGCGGAGTATGATGAGTTGTTGGGGATGGTTTAGATGCTAATCCAGCCAGTTTTCGCGCTTTAGTTCGGTAATTGGCTCAAAATCTCTGTCAGTGGAAAGCAAAATTAGATCATATCGTAGGGCTACAGCAGCGATCAGGGCATCAACTGTTCCCAATTGGCGACCTCTCCCTCGCAGGGCTGTTTGGAGTTCGGCCGCTAATTGGGCATCATCTTCGTCTGGTATAAAACAGGAAATATATTGTCTGAGTCGATACCACTCCTCCAAATTTTGAGCAGCACGTGGCAACGTTGATAATCCGAATAACGTTTCGGTGAGAATAGGAATAGCAATTGCAAATGTATGTGCTTGTGATACTTCGGCCTGGACAAGCCGTCTCAGAGGATGCGACAGAGTAACTAAGGGGGAGGCGTGGTTAGAATCGAGTAAATAGCTCGCCAACTTAACCACCCCATTCTTTTGCGTCAAAATCGACCCGATCCATCGCCTTCATTTCCTCTTCGACAGCGGCCCATTGTCGCTGCCACTTCTCCAGATTGAAATTTGGATCCTCAGGAGCAGCCTCCAAGGCTTCCTTCAAAGACCCAACAGCCGGCCGTATGGCGTGTGGATTAGGTGGCAAGGCCTTGATTTTCGCTATCACTTCTTCCAGGTTGGGAGAAGTCTCGACAAATAGCGCCTCTTCAAGAATCTGCGCGGCCAATTTCTCAGGCGAGAGGCGTCGTTGGCGCGCTGCGCGGCGTAGGTTTTTCTCTAATGTCTCAGACAGTTGAATAGAAATCGTCATGAGAATTGCCTCTTATCCAACGTTACGATCCTCAACAGCAGTACCGAAAAACACAGGGCCTTGCACCACACTTATTTTAAGTCGATGACAAGGGTTTTTCAAGCCAATAAAGGACTCGCAGTGACCTGCCCCCATAACCGGGGGATAGATCAATCCGGTCAGATGTATTAGCAGAATTATACATCGTTTCTCTTGTACCTGACGTCGCTAACGTCACAAACATCAGGGCAACCCAACCTTCGGGGAAGGGCGGGATATTGCAGGTGAACAAATTAATGCGGTATAGGGCTTCGCAGAAGGGTCAGGCAACCGGGAAGGGACGTCACATGTTTCCATGGAGATGGTTGCCCGGTTGCCTGACCCCTACCGTACCCTTGATTAATTTGAAAAAAAATGCAGGAATCCGCCGGAGTATGGCGGCGTGTGGAAACCGGGGTTTCGGCGAGGGGAACTGCTCAGCGCCGACACCAGTAGCGTCGGGACGTTGGACGCTCGACGTTAGTGACGTTGATGGCGTTAGTGACGTTTATACAATGAATGACTGTATTATTTTTGACGACCATGATCACGGCCGCTTGTCAGGCATTTATCCCTTCCTGCCTTGAATCTCGCTTTCAGGCCGGTGACTCGATTGAAGCTGCCAAAGCGGCGTATGGCAGAGCGAACCTGGACCTTCTCCGCCAATGCGTCTTGTATCATGCATGCAACCACAGAGATTGGAGAAGAGCTTGACTTTGAGGGTCACTTTACCGCTCTCATTTCCTGGTCGTATTCGGGACTGACACCCTGAGAATAGCTCCCTCATTGCTTCCCAGTATGAGGGACGCATCGGGGATATTACCGGTGCGATACGGTTCAGTTGAGAGGACACCCTCAACTCGATCCGATAAGGCGACTTGCTTCAAGTCAACTGTTTGCATTTCATCACTTAAGTTAAGTACCACTAAAAATCCGTCGCTCCCCGGCCACGTTCGCCGATAAGCCAATACGTCCTCCATGCCTAAATCCACCTCTCCATAAGCCCCCCGATTCAGCGCCGGCTCGGCTCGTCTTAGCTCAGCCAGGCGGCGGAAGAAGTTCAGCATGGAATCCGGATCGCCCTCCTGCGCGGCCACGTTTCGCTCGCGGTAGTCGGCCGCCAGCGGCAGCCACGGCGTCGTTTTCGGCGCGGTAAAACCGGCGTTGGGCGAATCGTCCCACTGCATCGGCGTGCGCTCCGGGTCGCGGCCAAATACTTCGAAATGCTCCGGTTGTTGGCGGGCGGCCGGGTCAACCGTCAATTCATAGGGGATGGGTACGTCCTCCATGCCGATTTCGTCGCCGTAGTAACAGGTCGGCGTGCCGCGCAGCGTCAGCAGCAACATCTGGGCCACGCGAGCCTGCGCCCGGCCGACACGGCTGGCGACGCGATGCTGGTCGTGGTTGCCCAGCACCCAGTTAGGCCACCCGCCCGGCGGCAGCGCTCCCTCATATTCGCGGATGTAATCGCCGACGACCCGCGCTTCCCACGGCAGATTGATCAGCCGGAAGTTGAACGGCATGTGGCACTCGTCGCCGTCGCCGTAGTAGGTCATCAGTTCCGCCGTGTCCAGATAGATCTCGCCGACCATCATGCGCTCGTCGTACTCGTCCAAAACGGCGCGCATTTGCTTGATGATGTCGTGGATACCCTCGACGCCGGCGGTGTAGATGTGCCGGATTTGGTCGAACGGCCGCGCGTCCGGCCCGGCGTCGGGGTTGGGCGGCTCGTCGCGGAACTGCTCGTCCTTCAGCATCAGCCAGATAACATCCACCCGGAAGCCGTCCACGCCCCGGTCGAGCCAGAAGCGCATGTTGTCGAGCATGGCCGGCAAGACCTCGGGGTGGCGATAGTTCAGTTCCGGCTGGCTGCGGTGGAACTGATGCATGTAGAACTGGCCGGTGTGAGCATCCCAGGTCCAGGCGTCCCCGCCGAAATGGGATTGCCAGTTGTTGGGCGGGCGCGACTCGGGTGGGCCGTCGCCGGGGGCCGGGTCGCGCCACAGGTAGTAGTCGCGCTTGGGGTTGTCACGACTGCTGCGGCTCTCCACAAACCAGGCGTGCTCGTCCGACGTGTGATTGGGCACGAGATCGAGGATGACCTTCAAGTCGCGGGCGTGAGCCTCGGCCAGCAGCCGGTCGAAGTCGGCCAAGGTGCCGAACATCGGGTGGATATCGCAATAGTCGGCCACGTCATAGCCGAAATCGTGCATCGGCGACGGGAAGATAGGCGAGATCCAGATGGCATCGATATGGAGCGACTTGAGGTAATCAAGCCGCCGGATGATGCCGTTCAGGTCACCAACGCCATCGGCGTTGCTATCCTGAAAGGAGCGAGGATAAATCTGGTAAATGATCCCGGTTTGCCACCAGTGCATGGTTCAACCTCCAGTTTCACGGTGCCGGCGGCCGTGCTGCTCCAGGCAGCTGCGAGTATCGCCTTTAGACAAATACAGCCGGCGATACCCCAAACCGTGCCGCCAACTCCTTAATCTGCCGTACGTTGAGTTCTCGCTTGCCGCTGAGTACCTCCGAGACCACTCCCTGCGAGCCGACTTCAGGCAAATCGGACTGTCGTAGGCCGTGTTCTTCCATCAGATAGGCCAGCACGGCGTCGCCGTCAGTTC